>JAAYKD010000145.1 GCA_012522585.1 Bacillota bacterium
CTGCGCCTAACGAGAAAATCCGTTCGTTTGCTAAATCTAGCACTCCGTTAAAATAATTACGATCATCAATAATACTTGTGTTGCCTAACCAAGTTATGCTTTCGCGAGGTAAAATAAGCAGTGTGGGTGGATTATCTTTTTTTTCAAAGTCATGTAGTAGCATGTTAAAAGTAGCCGGCATCATTTCCTTATGAGACTCAGGTATATTGGGAGCCATGGGTTCCGTACGAAGATTCCCTCGCAAAGGTTCAAGCACCCAGCTCTTTGTCACATGCAAATCACTTATCAAATTATCGATTCCGATGTCAAAAGCTTCACTATCAGTAACCATAATATTAACCCTACCGTTGCCTCCATAATATTCTAGTATTGAGTAATCAAAACCATGCCGATAGTGATAATTACTTCCCAACAAGGGTTTGCTTATCTCTTTTTTATCAGTTCCCAAGTTGATTGTACCATATCCGATGATTTCAATATCAACCCTATCTCGCCAGTTGAAAAAAAGAACTGTGTCGCTTAAAAAGTTTACTTGCCGAATTTCCGCTTCATTACTTAACCCTAATTCGTGAGGGGTATATTGCTTAAGCTCTTTGCTTAATCCCTGTTCCCAATTATTAAGCCGTATAGAGTTTTCTTTAGTGTCGACAAAAGCAGTAACGTCAAGTTTAGGCGACAAGGAAAATTGATAGAAGGCTAACCCATCTATCGGTAAAACATATGGTCCACTTTCATTTAATACGTCATCAACAGTTAAAATGTATAATTCTACCGATCCTTCAGGGATATTAACACTGTATCCATAGGTGTTGGGGTTGATTTGAATAACCATATACATACCTGCTGAAATTGGCTGGGAAAATTCAAATGTTTGCCACTCTTCGGTCTTCCAATTAAACAAAGTAGCTGTAATAATTGTGTTTCTTTCATATATGAATAGCAATCGCTCTTCGTCAATTAAGTAAATATAATCAATTGCTCTACTGTGGCTTAATATAGATAGTGCGTTAATTTCTTCTGTGTACCCTTTTAAAAAAGGAAGCTCAATGGAATTTAGCTCAAAACTGCGGCTTTGTATTCCGGAATCAAGTATTTTTTTTGTTTCTATTTCCAATTGTGTTTCTTTTGTATCAACCGGAGCACATCCGGTTACCAAAGATATTGTAATAAAAACGATTAAGATAAAATTTAAAAATAGTTTTTTGGGTTTTATCATAACATTACCTCATTTCACCATTTGCCTCTCACTATATTAAACGGAGTAAGAGTACATTTCTGGACACTGCAATAAAATTTATTATTTCCTTACTGGTATTTATTTTAGGTTTTCTGCAACAGGTATAATCACCGATTTACCCAAATCGCTGCTCACTATAAAGACAATTCCGCTTTTTTTCTCCATCCAAATCAGGTTATTGGTGTTAGAGTTGCCATCAGCACGATAAAAGTCTGCCTTTTTACCATTGACGAAGACTTTTTAATGTATTGCTTCTAGAAGATAATAAGCAATTTGCTTTACCTTTAAATGGCAAAAAACAGAATTATGCGGCAGTTTATTCACATCTACATCACCGGACATAATTTCTCTTTCCAGTTCGTAGCGCACCATGATGTGGCTGGGATAGGTCAATTCGACGGTAGCAATGGCTCTGTTGTAACAGATTACCAGTATGAACAAAACATATATAGTGACAGCCAGTTTTTAAAAGATAATCTTGCCAAAATGGAAAAACAGGATGAAACAATTGTAATCGTAACAGATGGTGCATTTAGCGGATCTGAAAACCATTCAATAGCCAAAGAAAAGAACGTTGAACTAATTACTACCAGTCTAACAGGAAGGTCTACCGCAGATATCATGGCAGACTTTGAATTTAACGAAGATGGAACTAAGGTTCTTCATTGCCCGGCGGGTCATGCTCCGAAAAGCTGTAGCTACATGAAAATAAATAGAAAGTCTATCATGAAAGCAGATTAAAGTGGTATACTTTATGGCTGAAAGTGTCCTGGTTTGTGGCGAGTAATGGACTAATTCTCGCGTCCTAATTTGTCCTAGTTTATTATACCATTTACAAATTTCTTTTTCATCCTGTAAATCCCGCGCTTGTATGTTTAAATACTTCTTATTCTTAAGTTTATTATCCCATATTTGACCTTTCTTTAAAGCTTTTTACAATATTTATGCCTAAAACCCGTCTGAAATCTCTCGATTCAAGACGGGTTTTAATGGTGCTTTTGTTACAGCCCCACAGCATAACAAGTATAAAAAAACTATTTTAGCTCTATGACATTTAAAACAGTTTTTTGAAATTCGTCTTGTCCAAGACTATAAACCCTTTTACCTGTTGTTCCCATACAATAAATTTCCTCAGCCCGAATATCATCTGTTTTACTTTGACCGAAAGCACCTATAGCTTTTAGATCAACAACCCAAATTTCATTATCCCAGGTGTTTGTTTGATAATTGTACCAGGCAACATAATGCTCATTCACTGTATATTTGTTATTGCCTAACAACTCGATAGCAAAATACTCTTCATGATACCCAGGTATAAAATAACGAGTATCATCTGTAGTCTCAACCAACCCGAATTTTTTTATGCCCCTTTCGCTTACATACCCAATCGTGTCTATATAATACTCTGGTACGCTAATCTCTTGTTCACTAAAAGAGTCGTAAACCTTTTTTATGTCTGGCCAGGTCTTAGCAAAGAGCTCACTTGTGTAATCTAGGTTATATCCTCCAATCAGAGCGCCATTTTTTGTTGGCCTTAATCTATAATAGCCACCTCTTACAAGATTTAAAACCTCTTGAGTCTGAAGGTCTATAACTCCATAGCCATTGATTTGTATATTTCCTTCTTCAAAAGAACCTTCCCAAGTAAAAGCCATCTGATCATTTGAAAAAAGATATAACCTTTTGAAATTTTTGAAGGAATCAATCCCTAAATCCTCATAACTCCAACTGCCTCTTTCAATAAAACCGCGACCTATTACCCAATCTCCCCAAACGATAGATACCTGACCCTCCTCATAGTAAGCCATTTTGTTAAGCTCAGCATTTATAGTCAGCATCCCATCAGCCCATCTTCCCTTTATTGGTAAAACACCAAGAGATGCCACTTCGATTTTATTATTCTCTATTGTAATTAAAGATAGTATTTCTTCTGTGCCTTCTTTACCTACATTTGCGGCATAAGCAAAAGTATTGTCTTTCAGACGTTCAACATGGTATAGGCCAACTAAACCACCGTGCAAATCAAGTTTTATGGTTTGAACCTCGGTTTCAGTTTGCCAATTAAAAAGAGTTGCTCTCAATTCACGTTCCTTTTCGTAAATCAATAGTAAATGTTCATCGTCTATTTCATATAAATAGTCTGTAATTCTATTAGTAGTTGAACTCTCATTTTGCTTTTCCAATTGACTGGAATATAAAAAGTTCAAATCTTCTATTTGATGTATCTTCGGTTTTACAAAAGTATACCCTTTTTCTTTCAGACTTCTTACCGAGTAAAGATAAGTACCAAACCCTTGATAGTAACGCGTTTCTTGATATGGTTTAGCCGCCAGCCAATGATCATTTACATAACCCACGTGTTCCGGTTTATACAAGCCCTTAGGTGAATAATAATAGTCTCGGCTAAACTTTTGAAAGTCAGAAGGTATGTTAAACCAATTACTGAGCTTATCTGCCACCTCAGCTGGGTATTTCTTACTTAGCTCATCTTCCAAAGTAGAAGGATACAAGCTAAATGAAAGGTTGTTCTCTGTTGCATATAAACTAAAAACTTTATATTTATCTAAAAACTTTTTTATTTTCGCTCCATTTTTTAATGACGAAATGTCTTTATTCTCCGGTAAAAAAAGATCTTCCCTGTCATAAAGGTAAAAAGACCATTGATTTGCTTTAATGTAGGCAAGCCTTAGCTCGTCCATACCTTCGGGTAAGTTATCCATAACCCAAAGTGCGAACTCGTCAAATTCACTTTGATTCTCTTGCAATAGTTTTATCATATCCTTTTCGGTTTCGGGATACAATGCTTCTTTACGGCAACCTGAAAAGAGTATCATTATAAGTAGCAATAGCGCTAAAAAACTTTTAGGAGCTTTTTTCATTTCCATTCTCCTTGTATAATAAAATTTACAGACGACTTAAATGTGTTTGCTTAGTTCATTTTTTAGATTAACAGGTTCAGAAAACATGTGATTCAATAGATGTAGGATAGTAGAGGCAAGTTCTCTGTCTCTTCTCGTTGCACCATATATCTGAACAGAGTCGCTACCTCCACAACGTTCTAAACCTGTCATACCTTATTCAACAAACCTTTACGACTGAATTTCCTAAGAACGGCACCCCATCAATGGTACCCGATACCTTCAAGGTATAACTTAATCCACTAATTGCGCTATGATTTTTTGAGATAACCAAGTAGGATGTAGCAGAGCTCGACCAGGAGTCAACAAGTGTGGTCCCTTGCCATAACTCCAAGGTAGCCTCAATATTTTTTCCAATTTCAATAATACTTACTGAACAATAGGCAGTTGTACCCGAAAAGGTTAGAGTAGGGGTTATCGTTATTGCTTTAACTGCGGCGGTAACCATTGAACTCCCAGCTATTATTGAAATTAAAACAATTGTCAGTAGTATTCTTTTCAACTTAATCACCTCATTTCGCCATTTGCCTTTCACTATATTAAACGGAGAAGGAGTGCATTTCCGGACACTGCGGAAAAAATTTTATTTCTTTACTGATATTTGTTTTAGACTTTCTGCAACAAGTATAATCACCGATTTACCCAAATCGCTGCTCACTATAAAGACAATTCCACTTTTTTCTCCATCCAAATCAGGTTATTGGTGTTGGAGTTGCCATCAGCACAATAAAAATCTGCCTTTTTACCATTAACGAAGACTTTTTAATGTATTGCTTCTAGAAGATAATAAGCAATTTGCTTTACCTTTAAATGGCAAAAAACAGAATTATGCGGCAGTTTATTCGCCTATCTCCTAATCAAGAGCGCACCTCTACCTTGCACGCACGCAAAATTAAATCCGCCCTCTAATTAAAGGGGGCGGATTTAAAATTTTCTTTAGAAATAGATTCTAGAAATAAATTTCGGTATATTTTTCGATTAAGAAGCGCACATAGTTTTTGGGGTCAAAAGAAGAACCTGTGGCTCCAATCATCAATTCGTCCGGAGTTAACAAACCACCATGGCGATGAATTTTCTCTTGCAACCAAGCGTTGATGACTTCCATACGGTCATTGGCAATTTCTCTTTCAACATCAATGTCTTTTAACAGAGCATAATAGAATTGAGCGCCGTAAGCCGTGCCTAAGGCATAAGTGGGGAAGTAGCCGAAAGAGCCACCAGACCAGTGAGTATCTTGTAAAATACCCTCAGTATCGGTGGTGGGACGCACGCCTAAATACTCTTCAATCTTATCGTTCCACATGGTGGGCAGTTTATTCACATCTACATCACCGGACATAATTTCTCTTTCCAGTTCGTAGCGCACCATGATGTGGCTGGGATAGGTCAATTCATCGGCATCCAGTCTGATCAAACCGGGCTTGCTGCGGTTGGCCATGCGATAGAAGGAATCGGGGTCGTGGTTTTTAAGCTGTTCTGGGAAGATATTCTGCAATTTGTAGAAATGTCTTTGCCAGAAAGCTCGGCTGCGTCCGATATAATTCTCGTAGAAACGAGATTGACTCTCGCCAATTCCCATACCGGCACCGCCTAGGTTTTTACCTTCATGAGCCGGGTCACCTTGCTGTGAATGCATGGCGTGGCCCATTTCATGAAGACCTAAGAAGATTGATGCAGGCAGATAATTTTCTAAATATCTGGCTGTTACTCTCACATCGTTTAGAGAAGCTCCACTGGTGAAGGGATGAGCTGATTCGCTGATCAGCCCTCTATCTAAATCGTAGCGGACTGCACCGGCTAAATAATCTAAAAATTCTCTTTGTTTAGCTTTGGGATAGAATTTATAGAGGTCGCTATCGTCGATGGGCCTGCCCTCTGTGTGAACCTTCTTAGCAAAAGGAACAAGTTCTTCTTTTAAAAGGCCAAAGAAAGCATCATAGCGCTCAATGGTCATACCTTCTTCATAATCATCGAGAAGTGTGTTGTAAGGGTGGCCTTCATAGCCACGATATTCGGCAGACTTTTTATTATGTTCGATATTTTTGGCCAGGTAAGGAGCAAACATAGCAAAGTCATTTTTCTTTTTGGCTTCTTCCCAAACACGAGTAGCCATGGCTGTGTTTTGCTGACGAGCAACCATTTCTTCACGAGGCACTTTTTCGAATTTACGAATTGCTTTTAGGAATTTCTCGGCTGAGATTTTGTCTAAAGGATCGATGTCTTCCATTTGGCTGACTTTTTCTAGCATATCGAGGTTTTTAGGATCTCTTTGCTGAGCCATATTGTCTCCCACCAAAACTCCCATCATTTTGTTGCGATAAGCCGCAGACTTAGACGGAGCAATTGTGGAAGCATCCCACCTGATCTGGAACATGGCAAATCTAAAAGCTGCCATACGATTTTGGTACTCTTTAAACTGTTTGAGCAATAAATCTTTATCCATGGTAATCTCCTTTCTATTTAAACAAGCGCAAAAAACGCGTTATTTACCGGAATAGTATTCTTTAACCGTGCCTGCATAGGCCTCAAAAGGGATATCCTTTTCATATTTCAAGAAATCCAAAGCAAAGGATACAGTAGCTGCAGCACCGTTGATCATGGCTTTTTCATCTATATCAAAATATTGATTGTGGATTTCAGCACCGCTGCCCACATCCGGGTTGGTTATACCTAATTTGGCATAACAGGAAGGAGCTCTGTAGGCGAAAGCCGGGAAGCTCTCTGAACCCATAGCAGGCTCACCGGCAACAACAAAATCTGAACCGACAGCCTTAGTAGCTGCATCCCAAGCAATTTGAGTAGCTACAGGGTCATTGATAGTTGGTCTACCGGCTCGCATAGTGTATTCCACTTGACAATTGTAGAGCTCAGCGATTGCCTTAACTGCCTTTTCCATATAAGCGATAAAGGGTTTGGCTGTTCTTTCTTCATGGAAAAAGCGAACACTGCCGGCAAATTCTGCCACATCGGGAATAACATTGTGTGTATTTCCCGCTTGAATCTTGGTTATCGAAAAGGATAAGGGCTCAAAGGGGTTAGTGTGCTTCATAGGGGCTTTGTAAATTTCATCTAAAATAGCCAACATGCAATCTGTTGGGCTGTTTGATAAATCGGGTCTGCTGCCATGACCGCCCTGCCCTGTTATTTTAAAACGCAGGGGAATCGTGCCCGCCATTACTCCGCCGGGCCTTATACCTAGCATTCCCGTAGGCATATCTTGGTAGACATGTAAAGCCCAGGCACCATCGAAGCTAATCTCGTTATCTTCTAAATACTGCATGATATACTGTAAATTTCCGCCGCCTTCTTCTCCTCGTTCGAAAACCAACATGACTTCACCGTGAATTTTATCCTTATGCTGGTTTAAAATTTTTGCCGAGCCTAAGAGCATAGCTGTATGAGCATCATGGCCACAAGCATGCATAACACCATCGTTTTTGCTGCGACAGGCTCTTGGTCCTTTTAAATTGACCTCCGGCTCTTGAATGGGCAAAGCATCGATATCTGCCCGCAAGACTACCCTTTTACCAGGATGATGCCCTTTAATAAAGCCTATGATACCTCCATTGGGCACATCTATAGTGGGAATATCCAATTCTTTCAATTCGCTTAACAAGTAAGCAACTGTCTGATCTTCCAAACCCGTCAGTTCCGGATAAGTGTGAATATGCCTGCGATGCTTGACCATATAGTCAAAAACATTTTGCGCTTCTTTTAATATATTCAAATTTTCACTCCTCATCTATATTTATCTACACCTAAATATATTTGCCATAGAGCCTATTAAATCCTTCGCTGGTCTAAAGGTTTTAGTAATCGGAATAAAAAAACCCGAGAACCTAAAAGCTTTAGATTCTCGGGATAAATTAAACAAGAGAAAATATTATTTGAAGAAACCCTCAATGACTTGTTCCACCCGGGCAACTTCCTCTTGAGCAAATTCGTTGGCTTCTTTGCTGCCGGCTTCAGCATCGGGGTTGCCAAAAGCACCTAACATAATGAAGAAAACATAATCTCCTTCTTGCACAACCTTGGAAGCTTCTACTTTAGACATATTCATAGGATATTGCAATGATTCTTCAACTAAATAAGTGCGATAATCATTCAATTTAGCAGCAACATCTTTGCCTTTGCCTTTTTCTGCTCTGAAGGCCATAAAAGTATCCACATGCATGCTCATCATCGGGCCTTCTGCTACATAATCTTTGACAAGATTTTCAGCAATGCCGGTGAAATTCTCGATTTCTTCCATGTCTATAGGACGAACAGGAATATAATCTTCTCCTAATTCTTCTTTAACAGCTTCTAAAACTTCATTCAAGTCGATCTCAAGTGTTTTGTTGCAGCCAGCTAAGAGTGCTAAAAGTGTTACTACCAATAAAGCTAAGGCTATTAGTTTGCTTTTTTTCATTTTAAAAATTCTCCTTTTAAAGCTGCCCTTTAAACAGGGCTTTTTTGATACTGCTCTTACAGACGCAAGGCCAAGCTTTTATGTTCCGCGATAAATAAAATCCTGCATGTTCTTCTATAATTAGACCGTTTTAAAGCTCCTTTCTTCAAAAGAATTATCTGTTTCAAAAAAATCATGAGCAAAATTATAAATATTCCGCTTGAACAGCTGAGCAAACACTCTATCATTCCCTTTACCTTGCATAAAACCCCACTTTCATATTATAATACTCTATGATAGATAGACAGCAGCAAGTTCGATATCTTTCACATATTGGATTTAATTTAGTAAGACAACACTATTTACAAATAAACGTTTTGAAAGGGAGACAAAAAATGAGCAAAAAGAAAGATGATCGCAGAGTTCAGTATACGAAAATGGTGATTAAAGAAAGTTTAATCAATTTACTCTCGGAAAAACCTTTATCCAAAATAACGGTAAAAGAATTATGCTTTAACGCCGGCATAAACAGAGCCACCTTTTATTCCCATTACAGAGATATTTACGATTTGATGAATAAAATCCAAGATGAATTGCTGGCCAATGTGGAGAGTTATTTGGACCTAGTCAATTTTGATCATCCCGATTCTACTTTACCCTTTCAAGCAATGGAACAAGTTTTTGAATACATCAAAGACAACGCCAAATTAACCACCCATCTCTTAGGCAAAGACGGTGATTTTGATTTCCAAAGAAGAGTATTCACTTTAGCCTATAACAAAATCAGTGGCGATTTCGGCAAAACAATAAATAATATCGATGATACCGAATACTTACACACCTTCATCATTACAGGAGCAGTGGGAGCCATTAGAAAGTGGCTCAACGACGAAATGGTGCAAAGCCCCAAATATATGGCAAAATTGGTAATCAATTTAGCTTTTGGTATTCCAACCTTAGCTTTTAAATAAAACAATCTAAATTCGGAAAAATTGAAGGGATTTTTATTGAAGAAACAAAATCAAGCAGCGATTGAAATTTAATTGCTGCTTATTTTTATATCAGGAGGGATTTTATGAAACTCAAGCTCTATGCAGAAAAGGCCTTTTCACCAGAACAGGAAGCACGACTAGCCCCTTATTACGAAATTCAGATCAATCAAGATGTTCCAGTGGAAGATCAATTGGTCAAAGCTTTAGAAGGTATGGATGTGGCGATTTGTGGAACCGCTAGATTCAACCGGCAAGTAGTAGACAAACTGACAAGTTTAAAGTATATAGCCAGCACCTCAGCAGGCTATGATGGCTTTGACCTAGCCCACGCCAACTCTAAGGGCATCAGATTCTCCAACAATGCCTGGGCCAAAAGAGACGTTTGTGCCGAACATGCAATCGCTTTAATGCTGGCAGTGACCAAGATGATTCCGGCTCGCAATCAGAGAGCTAAAAGCGGCCAGTGGCAACACGGAGATGGAGGACGCTTAGGCTTGGACCTGGTGGGCAAAACCCTAGGTATTATCGGCGCTGGCAGTATCGGTCAAGACATTGCCCGCAAACTAAAAGGCTTTAACATGAAGGTTTTGTATCATAACCGCAAGCCTAATCTTGCTTTTGAAGAAGAGTGCAAAGCCACCTATGTCGACCTTGAAACTCTTTTGAAAGATTCAGACTTTGTCACCACCAATACACCTCTAACCGAAGCCACAATAGGCTTGATGGATTTGGAAAAATTCAAGCTGATGAAGCCTACTGCCATTTACATCAATATCTCAAGAGGCAAAGTAGCCATCGACCAGGATTTGCTGACCGCCCTCAAAGAAGGAATCATCTGGGGAGCCGGAATTGACGTGTTGCAACATGAAACTGAAGTGCGCCAGAGCGGCGGCTTGGACATACCAATCATCAAAGAATTGTTTGAACTGGACAATCTGGTAGTAACTCCTCATTGTGCCGATATGAGTATCGAGGGTAAAGAGCGGGAAATCGAAGAAGTGGTAGAAAATGCCATCAGATTTGCCAAAGGCCAAGAGTTAATAGATGAAATTCAAGCTTAAAATCTTCCTTTAAATAATAATCAAAAAATGGAGAGATTCTATGAGGTATTACAATTCAATCGCCGATCTGATCGGGCGCACCCCCATAGTAAAACTACAAAGCCTGAGTCAAAATGCCAATCTTTTTGCCAAATGTGAGTTTTTCAACCCGATTAGCATCAAAGATCGTCCGGTCTTGCAAATTATCCAGCAAGCCGAAGCAGACGGTCTGATCAAACCAGGCGATACACTAATAGAAATGACCAGTGGCAACACCGGCATGGCCCTTGCTTATCTTGCCGCAGTCAAAGGCTACAAGGCTATTTTGGTTATGTCCGAAATTCAAAGTTTAGAGCGCAGACAAATTATGAAAGCTTTTGGAGCAGAATTCATTCTAACTCCGGCAGCTTTAGGCACAGCCGGAGCCCGGGAAAAGCTTAATCAGGTTTTAAAAGAACACCCAGAGTATTTTTATCTGGGTCAGCACAAAAATCCAAACAATCCAGATTCCCATTACCTGACAACCGGTCCGGAAATCTGGCAAGATCTAAACGGCCAAGTAGATATCTTAGTTGCCGGCCTGGGCACCGGGGGCACAATTTGTGGAACAGGAAAATATTTAAAAGAACAAAGCCCAAACATCAAACTGATTGCCGTTGAACCCTTTGAGGCTCCTTATATTTCTCAGGGAAAATTTAAGCCTCACCGAATCATGGGAACAGCTCCTGGTTTTTACCCGGAAACTTTAGATGAAGAAATTATCGACGAAATTTTACTGATTAAAGAAGATGACGCCTTTGCCATGTGTCGACGGTTAGCTGCTAAAGAAGGCATACTCGTCGGCATATCTTCAGGAGCTGTGGCTTTTATCATGAAGGAGATAGCCAGCAAACCTGAAAACAAAGGGAAAAACATCGTCGGCATCTTTGCTGACACAGGTCAGCGCTATCTAAGTGTCGACGGTTTATTCGATAAATAAGCTGATGGGAAAGAAGGATATTTCGACAACAGAATTGAATTTTTACATTGGTTTATAAAGGTCGATAGCCGCGCTGTTTCAATTAATTCACTTGAATTTTGTGAAAAACCTGATTTTAACCAGACAGTTTAACTTTAACTGACGGAAATATCAGGGTAAAGGCAAGGATCTTTTAACTTGCAAAAATAAAGGAGGAATAGAATTTGAACAAAGAAGCGTTTGATAAGAATCAACAAATTGCCATCGAATTTTTAGAGAAGGAAGAAACCAAAAAAGTTTTAGCTGAAATCAACGATGCCATCTGGTCTTATGCCGAGTTAGGCTTAGAAGAGTATAACACCACTAATTTGCTCACCTATTATCTGGAGCAAGAAGGCTTCACAGTAGAAAAAGGCGTTGCAGGTATGCCAACAGCCTTTGTTGCCACATATACAAACGGCCCCGGCCCTACCATTGGTGTTTTAGGCGAGCTAGATTCACTGCCCATGCTTTCTCAAGAAGCTGGCAACCCAGACCATGCCCCCATTGCTCAAGTTAAAGGTGCCATTGCTCCCGGTCACGCCTGTACTCACAACACCATGGGAACAGCCGCTGCCGGTACAATCGTAGCAGTAAAAAAAGCAATGGACGCCGGTGGATTTACCGGAACCATTAAAATGTTCGGAAGCCCAGCTGAAGAAACGGTAATCAGCCGTCCCTTCATGGTTCACGCTGGCTTATTCGACGATGTTGACGTTGTCATCGACAACCACGGTGGGCCAGGCTTTGGCACATCATACGGAGTAGGCAGCAATTGTAACTGGTCTTTCTCGGTTACCTTCCACGGAAAAACAGCTCACTCTGCTGGTGCACCTTGGGTAGGCAGATCCGCTTTGGATGCAACTCAAATCATGAACATCAGCACAGAATACCTGCGTGAGCACTTACACTTCACCTCCCGTATGCACTATGTGCAAACAGAAGGCGGCGAAGGACCAAACGTTGTTCCCGATCGAGCAACAACCTGGTACTATGTCAGAAACTCCGACAAATTGATCAAATCTGATTTTGAAAGAGTTCTCAATTGCGCCAAAGCTGCTGCTTTAGCAACCGAAACCAGGCTGGAAATAACCCCTTATACCGCTATCCACCAATGCTACAGAAATAAAACTTTAGCATTTATGGTGCAAGAAAATATTAAAAATATCGGCATGCCCCAGTGGACTGAAGAAGAACAAGAATTCGCTAAAGCCCTGCAAAAATCTACGGGTGCTGAAGTTAACGGACTGCCCGATAGTTCCGTCATTAACGATGAACCCATGGGCCAAAGCCCCGTTTTTGTCGGTGGCGGTTCTTCCGATATTGGTGAAGTTTCCTTGGTCGTTCCTCTGACCACAGTCATGTTCCCCTCTTCTGCTCGAGGAGCCATCGGTCATCACTGGACAACAACGGCAGTCACAGGCTCTAGCATCGCCCACAAAGGAGTCGTTGCTGCAGCTCAAGTCATGTCTGTTAGCGCCATCCAGCTTCTGACTAATCCAGAAAAAGTAGCAGAAATAAAAGAATCCTTCAAGGAAATGCAAGAAGAACATTTCTACAATTATGAAAATGATGGAGAGAAGCTAATTCTCGACGAAAATGGCAAAGCCAAATTCGTATCTTACCTGCCCTACCTCTTCGAAAGAGCCGGGAAATACGAATACAGTCCTGAAGAAGGTAAATTCTTCGTGCCCGAAGGCATAGAAGTTGCTCCTCCTCTAGGTTTCTTATCCGAGCAAATGGCAAAATACCGTCCGGAAATGGCCAAAACATACAAAACCCCCGAATGGTACAAAGGCCCTGAAATCATCAAAGAATAATCAAACCCAACTATTTGGAAAAAATTCAATTTAATCTAACGATGATTCTAAAATAACCAGAACAGATTAAACTATCTAAAGCTCTTTAGAGAAATTTTAATCAAAAAACCACCTGCTGATTTACACCAGCAGGTGGTTTTTAGCTTTGGTAGCCCCTAGGGGCTTCGAACCCCTGTTTCCGCCTTGAGAGGGCGACGTCCTAGACCACTAGACGAAGAGGCCTTGTATTATCTGGTTGGGGAAGAAGGATTTGAACCCTCACATACAGATCCAGAGTCTGTTGTCCTACCATTAGACGATTCCCCAGCATTGCAATACATTATATATAATATTTTGGCTTTTGGCAAGTGCTTGTTTAAACTAATCTATTTTTGGCTACTAATTCATAGGATGGATGAAAGAGTCCTGTTGGCTCATAAAAACTTTTACCAATATATTGGAACCCAAGTTTTTTCAGAAGCTTTTCTGAGGCTTGATTTTGCGGATGATGGCCGGCGAACAATGTATTCACTTTAAAGATATTAAAACTATAATCTATAACTGCTTTAGAAGCCTCAAGTCCATAACCTTGGCTCCAATATTTTGGCCGCAGATGAGTTCCAATTTCCCATCTGCCCTCTTCAATGTTAAAAGGGCGAATGCCAGAACAGCCGATCAGTTCCTTTGTAGCTAACTCGAAAATCGGCCAGTATTGAATATCATATAGCTCATAATTGAAGACTTCAGCCTGCAAGCGCTTTTTAATCTCCTCTTGGGTAAACCTGCCTTTGGCACAAATCAGCCGTGTAACTTCTTGGTCACCCCAAAGTTGAATGGCCAAATCCGAATCCGTTACTTTCCATTTGGAAAAACCAATTCGCTTTGTTTTCATGAAGTATTCTCGCATTTATTAGCCCCTCCAGCTTACTACCCAGCTTTAAATTCTGCATCTATAAATGGACATAGCCAGCAAATTAAATGCTTTTTAAAAGATAACAAACGAATCTATCAAAACTCAGGCTCACTTTTTCTTAATTAATGTTCCCTACCATTTTTAGCTGGGTGACCGGCATAAAAATGATGTTTTACTTCGGTCATATCGGTGACCATGTCAGCCCTATCCTTGATGCTTTGAGGTGCCTAGCGTCCGGTCAACATCAAATCTATCTCCGGGTGCTTCCCTAATTTTTAATGTTCCCTACCATCTTTGGCTGGATGACCTGCATAAAAATGGTGTTTTACTTCAGTCATATCGGTGACCATATCAGCTCTATCCTTGATACTTTGAGGTGCGTAGCGCCCGGTCAACATCAAATCTATCTCCGGGTGCTTCTGATCGATTAAAGCTAATACTTTTTCTATTGAGATAAGGTCAAAATCCATGGCCACATTGATCTCGTCTAGGATAACTAAATCGTATTCACCGCTTTTGACCGCCTCTAAGCCTAATTCATATCCTTTTTTAGCTTCGCTCAAATCAATTTCAGCCGGATTATATTTATCGACAAAGTCGACCGTTCCTGTTTGAACAACTTCTATCATAGGTAGATACTTCTTAATGGCTACGATTTCGCCATAAGCTATATCTCCTTTCATAAACTGGATGATTTTTACTTTTTTATCATGACCAATTGCTCTCAATGCCAAACCCAATGCTGCAGTAGTCTTGCCCTTGCCATCTCCTGTGTTGACCATTACTATACCTTGATTTTTCAAAATATACCTCCATTATTAAAATATAATTTTTATTTGCTCCAACAATTTATTTTTGACCAATTTGCCTGATCATCTCTGCAATTATCGCTGTGCGAACGGTCAAATGCTCGGTTAAAATATATTCCTCTTCAGAATGGGCACCATGGCCGACTCCTCCCATGCCATCCAGAGTGGTTATACCCAAAGCGGCCGTAAAATTACCGTCACTGCCTCCACCTGTACCTCCTTGATCATATGAGTAGCCCAATTCTTTAGCCAAGGCAGTGGCTTTTTCATAAAGAGCAGTGGCAGCTTCAGTGATTTCCATAGGCGGCCTGCTGAGACCACCGGTTATTTCAATTTGAGCCTGACCGGTCGGCTCAATTGCCAAAACTTCTCTGACGACTCGTTCACCTTCTTGAGCTGTCATCACCCGCAAATCCACCTGGGCCCAAGCGTCTTGAGCAACAACATTACCTCTGGTTCCTCCGCCCACAACTCCTACATTTAAGGTGGTGCCGGTTAATGGATTATTCAAAGCATGAATTTTTTGGATGAGATAGCTGAGCTCATCTATTGCTGAAATTCCTTCTTCGGGGTTAGCTCCGGCATGACTGGCCTTACCTGTTATATTTACTCTAAAACCGCCGGTGCCTTTGCGCCAGAGTTTATAGGTGCCTTCAGGCCCGATACCAGGCTCTAATACGAAAACTACGTCACTCTTCTTTGCTTCCTCTTCTATATAAGGTCTGGATGATCTGCTGCCCACTTCTTCATCGGAATTGAACAAAAGCACTACTTTCACTTCAGGTGAAATTTCTAGAGCCTCGAAAGCTTTGATTGCCCAAAGAGCGGAGATGATGCCTGCTTTCATGTCCAAGACCCCTGGACCTCTAGCAATTTTCTTATCGGCATCATAAGTAAAAGGCCTTTGAGCGACAGTGCCAGCTGCAAAAACAGTGTCAAAATGACAGAGTATCAAAGCTTGTTTTTCCCCTTGACCATATTCAACCTTTAAATGATTGCCTGCTTTCGATTCTAAAATGAATTTTGTCTCGGCACCTAAATCGGAAAACTTTTGGGCCAAGCTTATGCTGAATAGATCCAGCAAGTCTTTACGATCTGAAGGAGTTTCGGTATTGACCATTTCCTCTAATTCGGCCAGTATCTCCATTTCGTGATCGTTTAACCAGTTGTAAATTTTGCTAATCATCGACCATGCCTCCTTTTCATCATATGATTATTTTCGCTTTTAGGCCGTCTCTTTCCTTTTAAAGTAAAGAACTTCTTGATTTTTTGCTAGCTGCGGACACTGTTTCTAATCATAGTGTCAGAAAATGATTTATCTTAAAAAAAACCTTGACACATCTGCTTTTAAGATTATAATGGGTACCGAAAGCTTTTAGAGCTTAATTATTTAAACTTAATAATAATTTACAAAACAAAAGAAAGGAGCCTAAAACCTGTGAAGGAAAACCTAAACACCCAAGAAGCTCAAATGGCTCATGAGCTGGTCAGAGCAATGCGCCACTTCAACAGATGTCAACAGACAGAGCCTGCCGATTTAACATTAA
>JAAYKD010000146.1 GCA_012522585.1 Bacillota bacterium
AACTTCCGACCAATCGCCTATATTTTCAAAAAGTATTTGTGCTTTCTGATCACTCAATTTGTTTAAAGATTTCAGTGCAGTGTAATGGATTCCTCTCAGCTCCATAGAGACACTCCTCTTTTTCTATCTATAGCTTTCAGCTTTTTTGGCTGAAAATTTAAATAATCGGCCGAAACCAAATGCATTTCTGGGCTCTTATCTACGCTGTAGTAAATATTATCTGGCCTGGATTCATAGCAGCTCCATAGAGGCGCTTCTCTTTTCTATCTATAGCTTCAGCTTTTTCGGCTGAAAGTTTAAATAATCGGCTGAAACCAAATGCATTTCTATGCCCCCATAAAGGCCATCGTAGGTACTATTTGGTTCTGCTCCATGAATATGACCGAAGACACAGATCTCTACCCCATACTCTTCCATCAATTGAGTGAATTTCGATTCTTCCTTTTTCTCATTGAAGGGTGGAAAATGCAACATGACAATGATCTTTTTATCATGAACCTTAGCCTTTTCCAAAACCAGATTTAATCGATGAGCTTCTAAATCGTAATATTTTTTGTCTTCCGATTCTTTATAAGTTGAAGCCCCCGGGCAGAGCCAGCCTTTGGTGCTGGCCACCACAAAATCTTCATGGACAAAAACTCGACGATCGATAGGGATAATATTTTCCGGCAGGACCTGAACCATCTTGCGGTGAGATTGCCAATAATAATCATGATTGCCTCGGCCCAGTATTTTCAAACCGGGCAGCGAGCAGAGAAAAGCAAAATCCAAAGAAGCTTCTGACAAACGCATAGCCCAGCTAATATCCCCCGGGATTAAGACTATATCCTCTTCCCGGACGACTGATTTCCAATTCAGAGCAATTTTATTTGCATGGTCATGCCAAAGATCACCAAAGATATCCATGGGTTTATTGGTTTGTAAGGACAGATGTAAATCTGCCAGAGCAAAAACTTCCATTTCGTCCTCCTAATCAAAATACTTGCGGTCCAAATTACGATAACCAATTGCTTCAGCTAGATGAACCGATTTGATTTGGTCAGAATCCTCTAAATCGGCAATTGTCCGAGCCGTTTTCAAAATTCTATCGTAAGCTCGGGCACTTAGCCGGTTGTTTTTAAAAGCCACATTTAAAAGATTCTGCCCCTGACTATCCAAGCTGCAAAACTTTTTTAAATGTTTCGGTTGCATCGAAGCATTAGTATTGAATTTCAATTTCTCAAAGCGCTGGATTTGCCTTTGCCTAGCTCTTTCAACCCGCTCTCTGATCTTCTCAGAGCTTTCAGCCGGTCTGGTCTGAGTTATATCCTCATAGCTCAGGCGAGGAACATCTAGATGTAGATCTATTCTATCTAAAAGGGGCCCTGAAATCCTGCTCCTGTAGCGTTGAATCATCAAATTGCTACAAGTGCAAGGATGCTCTTGGTCGCCATAATAACCGCAGGGACATGGGTTCATGGCGGCTACTAACATGAATTCTGCAGGATAAGTAAAGCTGCCCAGGGCTCTGGCCAAAGTCAAGGTGCCATCTTCCATGGGCTGACGCAGCAATTCTAAAACTGCCTTTTTAAATTCAGGCAGTTCATCTAAAAAGAGAACACCCCGATGGGCTAAACTGATTTCACCAGGTTTAGGTGCTCGGCCGCCGCCGACCAGACCACCGGCACTGATCGAGTGGTGGGGACTGCGAAAAGGTCTTTTGACCATAAGTTGACCCTGACTCGGCAAGAGACCAGAAATACTATAGATCTGAGTGACTTCTAAGGATTCGGCCTTACTCATGGCAGGAAGGATGGTCGGCAAGCATTTAGCCAACATGGTCTTACCGCTGCCCGGTGTGCCCACCATCAAGACATTATGAGCACCAGCTGCTGCTATTTCCAAGCCCCGTTTAGCAGCTTGCTGCCCTTTTACTTCAGCAAAGTCGATAGGATAGAAATCATCTGTTGGCTCAGGCTCATATTCCACCGCCTGCTCTTCACTCTCTCCTCTCAGATATCTGACCAATTCCAACAAAGAGGAAAAAGCATAAACATCTAAACTATCGACCAAAGAGGCTTCATGGGCATTTTCCTTGGCCACAATCAGGCGTTTGATCCCCTGATTAGCCGCACTGATCGCCATAGCGAGGACACCCGGTACACCTCTGATCCGCCCGTCTAAGGCAAGCTCACCGATAAAAACAGTGTCTATGTATTCGTATTCCGGCAAATAGCCTGAGCCTGCTAAAATTCCTACGGCTAAAGCCAAGTCCAAGCCCGGACCCTCTTTGCGAATATTAGCAGGAGCTAAATTTGCCATGATCCTGTGACGAGGAAAGAGCAAGCCGGAATTGACAAAAGTTCTTTTCATTCTTTCGCTTGCCTCTTTAATAACCGTATCAGGCAAGCCGACTATGCTGAATTGAGGCAGTCCGGTTGAGAGAACATCAACCTCTGTTTCAATGAGAACACCTTCTAAACCCTGCAAACAAATAGCAAATGTTTTAGCCAGCAAAGATAACACCTCTTTTTTTAGCTTTATTATCAACTTCTTGCTTGCTTCTGGCTGAAAAAAACTCATCCCTTTATGATTTTTAATTGGCATCGACAAAATCGAAAAGGAAAACCTTTTATTCTATATTTTCTTATAGAAATTGTGTTTGATAAGACTGATTGCTGTAGTAATAAAAAGAAACAGCTGAAAAACCACAATTTACCGATGGCAATATGCAAAAATCTTTGAGTACAGAGAAAAACCTGCTTTCCTCATAAAGAAAAGCAGGTTTGGCGCGCCCGGTAGGATTCGAACCTACGACCTCCAAGTTCGTAGCCTGTTACTCTATCCAGCTGAGCTACGGGCGCATATAAAAAATGGGGTGAGTGACGGGATTCGAACCCACGACCCCCAGAGCCACAATCTGGTGCTCTAACCAACTGAGCTACACCCACCATATTTGGCGCGCCTGGTAGGAATCGAACCTACGGCACACGGATTAGAAGTCCGTTGCGCTATCCCCTGAGCTACAGGCGCTTTAATCGTGTCCGAAAGTTTACTGGTCGGGACGGAGGGATTCGAACCCCCGGCCTTCTGGTCCCAAGCCAGACGCGCTACCAAACTGCGCTACGTCCCGAAGAGTATATCTTTGGACTGACCCAGTTTTATCAATAAATCCGGGTGCCAACATAATATATCACAGCAAAGTTAATTTGTAAACCCATAATGCTGAATTTTTCTATAGAATTTTTAAGTCATCAGCTTTTTAGGGGACCAGCTTAAATTTTTTTTAAAAATTCTTGCAAAGCCTTTTGAGTTTTCAACATTGCTTTTCCTCTGTGGCTAATTTCGTTCTTTTCTTCCTGAGTCATTTCAGCATAGGTTTTTTTAAACTCAGGCAAATAGAACAAAGGATCGTAACCAAAACCCCTTGAACCTCTGGGCTCATTGAGAATCAATCCTCTACATTCTCCTCGATAGACACCTCTGATTTTCCCCGGACCTAAAATTGCGATTTCTGAAACGAAAACTCCTCGGCGTTCCTCACCTTGAGCCGCAGCCAGATCCAAGAGCAATTTGGCATTGTTATCCTGGTCAGTGGCATTATCTCCGGCATATCTGGCAGAATGGACGCCAGGTTGACCGCCCAAATAGGGAACTTCCAAGCCTGAATCATCTGCAATCGTCCACAAACCTGTATGTTTAAAAATTGTCTCAGCTTTAATCAAAGCATTTTCAGCAAAAGTTGAGCCATCCTCGACAATTTCCTGAGTATAGCCAATATCCTTCAAAGTCAAAAGCCGCAAAGGTAAATGGGCTAAAAGTTTTTCAAACTCTCTGACTTTACCCTGATTATTGCTGGCTAAAACGATATCTAACATAAGGTTATTTCCCCCAGTTAATTCCATTCTCTTTTAAAACTTGCAATTGCAAATCGAAAATTTCAGCCAAGCCCGCTTGGGCCAAGGCCAGCATCTCCTTCAATTGATTGAGACTGAAGGTTGACTCTTCGCCGGTGCCTTGGATTTCAACAAAATCTTGGGCTCCCGTCATGATGACATTCATATCCACCTGAGCGGCAGAATCTTCCTGATAGGACATATCCAAAATAGGCCTACCATTTAAAACACCCACACTGACTGCAGCCAGCTGTTCAAGTACCGGTGTTCTGGCAATAACTCCCTCTTCAATCAGATGATTGGAAGCCAAAACAAGAGCTAGCCAAGCAGCTGTAATTGAGGCAGTTCGAGTTCCACCATCAGCTTGCAGAACATCACAATCAATGATAATCGAACGCTCTGGCAAAAGATAGAGATCGGTGACGGCTCTTAAGGATCTGCCGATCAAACGCTGGATTTCTTGGGTCCGTCCCCCTAAAGAACGATTACCCCTTCCCTCCCGCTGATTGCGGCTATGGGTGGCTCGAGGCAGCATATTGTATTCGGCTGTCAACCAGCCTTTGCCCGTGCCCTTCAAAAAAGCAGGAACCCTATCTTCAACGCTGGCTGTCACATGCACCAGAGTATTTCCCCAGCTGATTTCGACAGAACTCTCAGCGTACAGATTAAATCCGGTTCGTATCGAAACCGGACGCAGCTGATTGTAGTCTCTGGCATCTATTCGTTTTCTCATAGTCTTTCTACATTCGCTCTCATAATTACATCCAATTGCTTCAGGGAATTAATCAGCTGAATTTTATCTTCGTCGCTGACTTCTTCTAAAATTCCGGAAAGATAAGTCTTTCTCCTGGCAATAACTTCATCTACCAACTTTTCACCTTTAGGCAAAATCTGTAAACGCACTACTCTTCTGTCACTGGAATCTCGGACTCTGATGACCAACTCATTTCTCTCCATACGATCAATCAGATCAGTAGCGGTACTGTAAGCCAAATACATTTTTTCGCCCAATTCACCGATGGTTATATTTCCACTTCGTTGTAAAACCTGAAGAGCAGTTAATTGCGGAGGAGTAATATTAAAGTCAGCTAAAATCTCTCGGCCTCTTTTCCTGATCACAGCACTGACGTGACGTAAAAGCCATTCCAACTCACCAATATAATCAGAAAATTCAAAATTCGTTTCCATACCATTCACTCCAAGCTCTTAATACCAAAATTATACATCTTTATTCTAAAAAAGTCCACCCTTATTTTTCATTATAGAAAATTATCATAGCTTTAATATTCCGACTGTCTAATTATTTGGATTGAGCAAGGGTAATTTTTCAATTGCCAGCCCTAAATTAAAATTCTCATAGAAGACATTGTGTTTCTTGCCCAGAAACAAAAATTGCACGCTTTCCACATTTTCTATCTCGGTCAAGGTCTGGACTATTGCTCTGAGACTCAAGAGTAGATCCTCTTCAGGCCAATCCGCTGGCTCAAAAGGAAAATTGATATAGACTCTCTCCTCTTCTTTGTAAATTTGAAGCTGGGAATAATCAAAATCTAAGGGCAGCTTGACCGAAGGTGAAAAACCATTGAGATAGGAATCAGGGCCGGAAATCAGCACTTTAAGAGCCTGCTTTTCCACTGTCTCCCCTAAGACTAGAGGCAAAGTGATGGGCACCAACCTATCGCTTTTTGGCAAAGCCCAATAGAAGACAGTTTTTTGCTCCGGACGAGGACTTTCTTCATTGGGCCAAGTGGGTCGGCTGACCGGCAAATTTATTTCAAATTGAGCGCTGTTCCGGGATAGAAAATTGCCTGTTTGACCGTCGATAAAAAACTGAGCTCTTTCAATCTCGGCAAATTCCGTCAAGGTCATGACCAAGGCTTCACCAACAGTGCGAACTGCATTTAAAGGTGGCAGGAGTTCAGTAAATTTACCGGCTAAATCGATTTCTGCAATTTTATTTTTATGTTGAATACTCTCAACACTAAACTCTTCTAGGCCCAGGCTCTGACAAATGGCTGCCAGGGTCTTATTGACAGCCTGAAGCACCAGAGTATCCTCTCCTGTGCTTAAAAAAGTTTCGGGATAATACCAATATCTGTTTTGGCTGGCGTAGAGATTATAAAAAACAAGAGGCTGATCCTTCATCTGGTCAGTGGGACTGAGGAGAACCTCTTCTGTTTTAACCTGACGATTCTGCTCTAAATAATCGCTGACTACATGTTCTGAAGGTGATTGGCAAGATGTGAGCAAAAGGCTCGTCAAGAGCAAGAGAAAAAATACCCTTCTCATCCAACCACCCCTTCTATTTTTATTCTAATCGATTAGGAAATATACCCAAGAATTCCGTAAAGCCCAAACAATAGCATCATCATGAGTCTCAAAACCCAGATCCAGATGGTTAGGAATTATTGCCCCGCCTGTATCTCCGGCTACGGCATAACCATAACCTTCAACATACATTTTGGTTCCATAAGGTATATAGCGGGGATCAACGCCAACTACTCCAACCCCTTGAGGCAGGCCACTGGCGGTAATGCCATAACCATAATCACCGGGATTCTTGCCACAACATTGATAGCAAGAGCAATAACCCGTTGTAGACAAAACAGCGGCTCGAGTAAATTCGATGACACTGCCTTCCGGAGTCATCAAAGAGGTCTTGGACCCTGCTCTGATGATCTTAGGCTCCATCTTTTTAAGTTCAATTTCTTCAGCCAATTGATCGGAATATAATTCAGTTCCGAAAAATTGTTGCTTGTAAACATTTTTTACCAGGCCTTTTTGCCCTTGAGCTTCGACTCTTTCGATGCCGACCAGCAAATCACAATCGTAGATATATTCCGTTGCAATGGGAATTTCCACTTCTTCGTACCTGTAATGTTCATTCAGATGTTCCACGGTAAAAACAGAATTGCTTTGCACCAGGGTATCCAGAGAATGGGAAAGTATCATATCGTCCTTTAAATCGATTTTGTTTTCTAACAAATAATCTTCCAAGCTGACTGCCTGGGTCTGATTTTTAAAGACTACATCATCGACAATCAGGGTAACGGATTTTTCCAAATTCTGCTTATCCTTGCCTTTTAAGAAGGCAAACATATTGGCGCTGTTAAGATTTTTTCTTGGGGTCTGCTCAATTCTGTTAAAGCCAGAAAATTTGCTGAACCCGGATAAAAACACTAACAAAAAGAAAAAAACAAGAAAGCTTTTAGCTCTTTTAGTCTTCAACTTCAAAAGCATCTGAGAAATATAATCAATCATTTTTAAATAACTCCAAATTTCCGAACAAAATCTAATTCAATCTTCTCAACTTATAAATATAGATGACCCAGAATAAAAGCATAAAAGGCCAAGCATAGATCAGCCAGCTTAAGGGCATTTTTTTTGAAAGTTCCTCGCTAATCCTGGCAATTTCAGTCCTGGCTAAAACCACCTGTCCTTGAGCAAGGTGTAAAGAAGATTCATCTTCGTCCAAAAGAAGAACATAATTGTCAATTTCGTCTTTATCATCTAAATGGGCAATTTTTAATTCTCCTTGAGTGCGATATAGATTTTGACCTAAAGTAAAATTCTTATCAGAACAGATGATATCATGATAACAAAGAGAAGTGTAGACTCCTTCCAGGAGTTCCTCCATATCATTATAAATATCAGAACTGTCCAGTAACACTGCGATAAATATGGTATCATTTTTGCTGGCACCATAGACCAGGGTTTGACCTGCTTCATCTGTATAGCCGTTTTTGTTAGCTATGACCCAGGGAAAAGGCAGAGCTTGCAAAGTAGCATGATAGATGGTTCGATCCTCATCTTTGCCATGCCAAGGCATGGTTTTTTCAGAACAATTGGCTATCCTGAGAAATTCGGGATTGGCCAAGGCCCCTTTAAAGATGAGAGCCATGTCCTCGGCAGTAGTGATATGGTCTTTTTCGTGGAGACCATGAGGATTGACAAAATTACTCGACTTTGCACCCAATTCCTTGGCTTTGGCATTCATCAGTAGAGCGAACTTTTCCACACTGCCAGCCACATGTTCAGCTAAAGCTACAGCCGCATCATTGGCTGAAACCATGAGCAAGCCATGTAGGAGGTTGTCTACACTTTGGACTTCACCGTATTCTAACCAGAGGGTATTGCCTATGATGCTATCGATGGCATTGTCGCTGACCTCAACCAAATCGTCTAGATTAGCATTTTCTAAGACGACTAAGGCTGTTAAGACTTTGGTAATGCTGGCCGGATATTTTTGAAGATCGGAATTTCTCTGCCAGTAAACCTCCAGGGTATCGGCATCTAAAACGATACCAGCTTGAGCAGATATTTTGTCCGGATCTATCTGAGCCAATAAGCGAGGCTGCAACAAAGATAACAAAAGCAGGATAATAAAAAAAGATTTGGTCTTCAAAAATCAACCTCCCATCAACAAACATCTACAAATCAATTCGCTCTTTAAATTTAAATTTCCTCTTAAATTCTAATTTGAAGTTGTTTTTTACAAACCATTGAAAATTATAGCACATAAAACCTCATCTATACTGAGGAAAACCAGCACTTTGAAAAACAAAATGTAGAATTTGCATGACTTGACCCCAATACTGAGCTGATCTGGCTATTTGCTTTTAGCTCTCATCTCAGGGCAAATATCAGAGAAAATTAGAAGCGAATCTGGAAATGAATAGATAATTTAAGACTTAGCGCCTTACAAAAATAATTTACCAGCCTTGAAAAGCAGAGAAAATCTGCAACTTTAGTCAGAGAAAAACAGTACAAAATAAAAACACCCACTCTTTAGATTTAACAAGAAAATGTAAGACTGGCATGACTTGACCCTTGGGCAAAACTAGTTAGGTGCTTATTTTTAGCTTTAACATCAGATCTATATCCAGATTTAACTGTCAAAGGATTTGATAATGATCAGGTTATTTACGACTTAGCACTGTGAAAAACATATTAGCAGCTTAAAAAATAAGAAAATTTGCGACTTAAGAAGACATAGGAAGACAATACAAAAAGAAACAACCCCTTAATTCCAATCCCTATCGAGTGGAATTAAGGGGTCTTTTATTAAATTATAATTATCAGAAGAGTTGCAGTCCTTGAATTCAAATAGCTTTTTCTCTATCTATCAAAAGACACTTGGTCAAAATTTGTTATTCTATCTATCAAAGTTCACTTGGCCGAAACCTGTTGTTCTATCTTTCAAAGTTCACTCAGCTGAAATCTGTTGTTTTATCTATCAAAGTTCACTCGGCTGAAATCTGTTGTTCTATCTATCAAAAAATTCTGATGATATTATTTCTTCGAGCAGCTGATTTAAACCTGAAGCTCCAGAGTATTCTTCTAAATCAAACCATTGAATATCTGAAAGAGCTCTAAACCAAGTCAACTGACGCTTAGCATAGCGCCTGGAGTTTCTCTTGAGCAATTCAAGACAATCTTCCAAAGTGCTTTGGCCAGAAAAATAAGGAAAAAACTCCTTATATCCCAAAGCCTGCCCAGGTGTGCTCTGGGCTTGCAAGCCTTGCTCTCTGAGATCTTCGATTTCTTCCAGCAGACCCATTTCCAACATCAAGTCGACTCTTTGGTCAATTCTTTCGTAGAGCAAAGGGCGAGGCCGGTTTAAACCGATTATCAAGGCATGGTATAATTTTTCTGCTGATTTTGTCCGCTCTTCCTGTTGGGAAATTTTCTCCTTGGTCAAAGCAAAATACTCCAGGGCCCTGACGATCCTGCGCAAATCGTTGGGATGAAATTTCTCAGCTGATTGACTATCAACTTCTTTGAGCTTTTCGTGTAGATGCAAATTTCCCTTTTGCTCAGCCAGAGCAAAGAGGCTTTGGCGCAATTTTTCATCTTTGGGGGCTTGGCTAAAGTCATAATCTTCCAGAAGAGCTCTTAAATAAAGACCGGTCCCTCCTACTATTATAGGAAGCCTGCCTCTATTTATGATCTCGCCAATTGCCTGGCGCCCATCCTTTTGATAATTAGCCACAGAATAGGATTGATCAATGCTGACTAAGTCCAAACAGTGATGGGGAATCTCTTCTCGTTGCTCCTGAGTGGCCTTAGCTGTTCCTATATCCATGCCCCGATAGATTTGCATGGAATCACAGGAAACAATCTCACCATTTAATTGCTTGGCCAATCTCAGAGAAAATTCTGTTTTACCTACTCCGGTCGGGCCAATTATGGCTACAACTTTTTCTTTTTGTTTAAGATTGCTCAAAATCAGCCCTCCTATTATTTATAATTCATTCTAAAGCCGATTATGGGATAATTCGGTTGAAGTATTGTTCCAAATCCTTTAAATCCAACTTTAGGAATGTGGGTCGACCATGCGGGCAGGTAGCGCCATTTTCACTGCG
>JAAYKD010000147.1 GCA_012522585.1 Bacillota bacterium
CAAATGCGCTTGCAGGTATTTGAATATATTGAATCCTGGTATAATCATAAAAGGAGATTCTCAGCATTGGGTAACTTAACCATTGATGAATTTTGGAATCAGTATAATCTTAAAAAAGAATCAATTAGAAATGTCGCTTAACTTTTTGTCTCAATTAAATTTGCAAGTCCAGTTTCTTTGACAGTCAACCTGTCAAAAGAATATTCCCTTGTAGCATATTTAAAAATCCGGAAATGAGAAATAAGACTTCTGTTCTAATAGTCAATTCAACAGATAAAGAAAGTAAAGTTCGTCAAGTACCAACCCATATTATTATGAATTGGCGAAAGTACACGATGTTTATAACCTTGCTTATAGTTGCTTTTTTTTCTGTCTCTGGTCTCCTTATTTACCAGAATACCAGTCGTTTGTATCAAGAGAGGCTCGATCGGGCAAATTTCATACGAAACCAGATAGATGTCCATAAAGCACTCACTACCTTTTCTTCAATTGATTCAGGAATATATCGTCTCAATTATTTTCTTCAAGAGAGAGGGCTGGAACAACTTAAAATTGAAAATGCAGGGGGGGTAGCATCCGATTTCGAAATTATCCACATTAATCGATTGGGTGACTTTTACAATAGTCAGATAAATTCACTGGAGGAGACATTGAATGATCTGCCCCTTGGGAAACCCTATCATGGTCGTATCACATCCGATTTTGGATACCGCCGCAATCCGTTTTCAGGGAGGGGGCGAGAATTTCACTCAGGAATTGACCTTAGAGGTGCTATTGGAGACAGCATTAAAACCACCGGCGATGGAGTTGTCTCTTTTGCTGGCTCAAATGGGGGCTATGGCCGATGTGTAATCATCGATCATAACAACAACGTGCAAACACTCTACGCGCACCTTCAAGGGTTACTTGTAGAAGAAGGTCAGCAGGTAAGCGGAGGCGAGATAATTGGGTTGTTAGGGAACTCCGGAAGGAGTACTGGGCCACATTTGCATTATGAAATTAAATTAAACGACATAAAAATTAACCCAAAACAATTTTTTAATTTTGAAACGGAACAAAATTATGATTAAAGATGAGAAAAAAAGAGATGCAGGTGTTTCCAAATTGGATTCCATGCCTATCAACACGATTATTGGTAATGATATAGTATTCAAGGGAGATCTTCATGGCGACAGCGTAATACGTATTGAGGGAAGGGTAGAAGGAAATATCAACTTGAAACAGGGAATCATATTAGGAGAAAAAGCCTACGTTGAGGGCAACATGGAAAGTGATTACATTATTCTTTTCGGTAATATTAAGGGCAATATCAAAAGCAAAGAAATTATCTTGAAATCCACGGGTAACGTACAAGGGGATATTGTTACAGATGCTTTGGAAATTGAAATGGGCAGTCGTTATAACGGGAATTTGAAGATAAGTCAAGTTGAAACAAATGGTGGTGTGGTCTATCCTGACTTTGAGACCGTTGAAGAATCCTTACTCGAACGTAAAAACGAATAGAATAGGGTTTGCATGAAAATCCTTCTGGCAGCAATTTCTCATTTGACTTTTCCAATACTATTGACACAATAACAGAATTAAAAGGGTTATTTTCACTTGAATATCTGCATGGCGATCCGTGCGCAGGCTTCAGCATCGGCCAGGGCGTGGTGATGGTTTTGTAGCATGAACCCACAATAAGCAGAGACAGTGTTGAGCTTATAATCGGGTAAACCTTTCAGTTGCGTTCTCGCCTTACGCAGGGTGCAGTAGAACGCATAGTCGGAATAATCCATCTGATACATCCGGAAACAGGCTTTCAGGCAACTCTCATCAAAACCCTCGTTGTGGGCGATCAGCGGCAAGCCTTCTATCAGCGGTTCAATCTGACGCCACACCTGTGGAAAGATGGGTGCATTCGCGGTATCATCGTAGGTGATGCCGTGCACCTTCATGTTCCAGTAACAATAATAATCCGGCTCAGGACGTATCAGACTGTAAAAGTCATCTCTGATCTCACCATCCCGGACGATTACCACACCCACGCTACAAACGCTGGTACGTTGTTCATTGGCCGTTTCAAAATCGATTGCTGCAAAACTGTTCATCGACAAACTAAATGTTTTCAATTTAACAATTCAAAATTAACCAATTCTCTCATCATATCTCCTAAAATCCCAAATAAAACGAATCGTTTTTAACTCCTGTACATCTCCGCTATCTGCTAAACGACAACTGGTACGTCCTCATATAAGATATGTCCATTGTTGAATCAGTGTGGAAAAAAAAGGTTTGATGTATGACTCGAAGTTATCCCAAAGAAAATAATCATAAAAAAACATGCACCACATTATGACCCATGTATGAAAAAAAGAGAAAACACCTATCGGAATAGACCGATATATTCCTGGAATTAAGGATGTTGCAATAAAAGGCCAATCCGAAACCGGACTGGCCATTATTCAAGTAATAGCACAGCTTCTTTACTTAAAATAGATATTTAGCAAATTCTGAAAGATAGTGACGCCAGTTTTTCCAAACGTGACCGCAGTCTGATTCCAGGTAAGTATAATCATATCCTTTCTCATCAAGTTCTGCGCGGAAGGCCTTATTTGCCTCATATAGGAAATCTTCGTCACCGATTGCAATCCAATAGAAAGGTTTGTTTGAGAATAATTGTTCAAGTTTCATGTCGAAATCTTGAGTCATTTCTGTAGATCTCGGATCGTCTTTCGAATAAGATCTAACGGCAGCTGATAAAAGACCTACATAACCGAACTTGTCAGGATAATTGGCTGAAATGACAGCTGTATGTCCACCGCCCATAGAGAGACCGCAGATTGCTCTATGTTCACGGTCAGGGATAGTGCGATAAGTCTTGTCTATGTAATTGACAACATCCATAAATGTAGCCTCATACAAGTTTGGTTCTGTCTTGATTGCGGATCGGCTTGACTTTGCACCGACATAACCAAGACTATTTTCACCAGGAGCTGCTGTCATCCCTATATGACCGTTAGGCATAACAACTATCATAGGCTGCACCTTGTCGGCAGCAATCAGGTTATCCAAAATCTGAGCTGAACGACCAAGGTTAAGCCACTCGTTCTCATCTCCACCACCACCGTGAAGGAGATAAAGGACCGGATACTTCTTTCCGCGATCTTGCTCATAGCCAGAAGGGGTATAGACGCTCATTCTTCTGTCATATCCAGGTGAAGACAGATACCAGACCTTTGACTCAGTACCGTGAGGTACGTCCTGAACCATTGTCAGGTCGCCGATTTCTCCAGGAACGACAAATACATTCCGGAGCACTTCACCATCACGTATTGTGTATGGTGCAGTAGCATCAATTGTGTAGTTTCCGTCAATTATGAACTCATAACGGTAAAGTTCACTCAATGTAGGAACTGTTGTGTATGTCCATAGCCCATCACCATCTCTTTCCATTGTGGCGATTCCCTCGCCGAAAGTACCGTTCTCCAATTGAAAAAAATTCCCGCAAACTTGAACCGATTTGGCATTTGGAGCAGAGTATTTGAATGTAATTGTGTTGTCTTCGTTGACAGTCACAGTCTTAAGATTGTAATTCAACGTAGCTTTGATAGGTTCAGAATTAACAACAGCCTTAGTTGTCCTGTAGCCAGGAAGAGAGATAACGAGCGTGTCGCCGATGTGGGCATCAATGGTAAAATTGCCTTCAACATCAGTTTTGGAAGAAACATTCGTTCCCTGAACTGTAACGTCTGCATATGCAACCGGAGCCCATAGATGACTTGCGACATTGCCTGTTACATTACCCGGTTGAGAACATGATGTTGCGAACAAAAGGATCGCTGACATTGCGAATAAAAATTGTTTCATATTTGTATTATTTACAGAAAAATTAAAAATTATAAATGATTGCTGATACGGGTGATATAGTAATCCGGTCAACACTCTTACTTGGCTTGTAAGCAGCTTTTTTATAGCTTCCGCCAATTACTTCAGGAGTTACCCCCTGGTTAGGGATCTCAGCAGTAAATTCTTTGTCTGAAGGATTCAGAACAACAATGCACTTCTTGTCGTTTAGAGTGCGTTCATATACCATCGGGTAAGGTTTTTCAAAAGTATTGAGGAGCTTCCAGTCCGCATCAGCCCCAATCATCTTGTACTCTTCTCTCAATTTGATCAAGGTTCTTACATAATTAAGAAGTGAATTTGGATCAGCCTCGGATTTTTCAACAGTCATACGATTAGGATCAGGATCCTGTGCAATATATAACTTGTCAGTTGAAGCTGTTGAGAACCCTGCATTTTCAGAACTGTCCCAAAGCATTGGAATACGAGCGCCTGCGCGTCCGAAAGATCCTTCTACAGGTTTTGCGTTTGGATTCTGTTTCAACCCAATTTCATCGCCGTAGAAGATAAAAGGAACACCCGGCATAGTGAAAAAGAATGTCATAGCAACTTTGAGCTGGTCAGGAGTTGAACGTACTCCTGTAGACAATCTGTTGAAATCATGATTGCCCGAAGGCATACTTACATATCCTTTACCCTTTACTGCTTCATACTGATAGGTATAGAGATCGTACCATGTTTTGAGCCCGCCTTCTCCGGCTTTGTCAAAATATGGTTCCACTGCAGGAGTTCCGTAGCGACCACCTCTACCATAGAAGAAAAGTGTAGAATAGTTGTACATTCCGTCGTGGCAGAAGAAGTCAACATTGAAGCCTGATTCAATTGATTGTGCAGGGTTGAACCATTCGGCAATGAGAAGGTTCTCGGGATAGTTCTCCTTGAACCATTTTGCAAGATCATCCTTCCATAATTTGATAGTGGCTGATTTGTCGAAGTCATTCTTTACCAGACTTGCAGCCATATCTACACGGAACCCGTCAACATCCTTGTCCATCCAGAATTGCATAATGTTCTTAATCTCACGGCGCATTGCCATAGGCCCTGGTGCATCTACAGCCTGTTCCCAAGGATGGTCTGGATCAGGATTGGCAAAGCCGAAGTTTAATGCCGGCTGAGAGTCAAAGAAATTCTTGATGTAGTACGGCCCACGTGGCGCATCGCTTTTTACAAACTTGTTCACGATATTGTTGAATGAGTTCATAAGCTGAGCGTAGTCCTGTTTTCCTTCAAGACTTGTAGAATTTTCAACCTCAGGTTTGAAGGAAGGCCATATATAATAATCACTGTAACGGAGATGAGGATCGGCTTCTTTTGACTGAAGAAACCATTTATTCTGATCCGAAGAGTGACCTGCGACAAGATCCAGAATAACCTTTAGCCCAAGTACATGAGCCTTGCTGACAAGCTCAACAAGGTCACTATTTGTTCCGAAACGAGGATCCACCTTATAGAAATCGATAACATCGTATCCGCCGTCCTTCCATCCTGACACGAATATTGGATTTATCCATATTGCTGTAACACCTATTGATTTGATATATTCCAGACGAGATATGATTCCTGGAATGTCTCCAATTCCGTTTCCGTCACTGTCCTGGAAAGAAGATGGATAAATCTGATAAACTACAGCATCACTGAGCCACGACGGTTGAGACGGATTCTGGGTAGTGACAGATTGAGTCGTAACAAAACATAAAAGAAAAAATGTGAGTGATTTAATATTCATATAACAAATTATTTAAACAACCGTGGCGTCAAGTCTCTTAAATTATACCTCCAGGTGAACCAGGTGTGTCCTCCTGGAGCTTCGAAATATTCACAATTGAAACCGTTCTCCTTGAATGCCCTTACAGTTTCCTGTCCATTTTTGAATGCAATGTCCTCTGGACCGCCTTGAGTAAAAATTAGTAATTTTACATGATTGTTGAAATCTTGCGCAATTGAAGGAAGTTTAGCTACATTCTTTTCAAATGCATCTGTATCCGCAAACCACCCCGAACTGAGCACAATATACCAATCGAACATTTCATGTTGTTTAAGAATGACATTCATTGTCTGAATACCACCATTGGATAGCCCTGATAAGGCTCTATGTGCAGGATCAGTATAAACATTATATGTAGATTCGATAAACGGTACTATATTCTCACATAAATCATCAACGAAAACTTCTGTATCTATATGTCCATCGGGCATGACAACAATCATAGGAGAGATTTTGTCATTTGCATACAGATTGTCAAGAATGAGTCCTGCGGCCCCAAGCAGTGGCCAACCCCGGTCGTTGTCACCACCACCGTGCAGAAGATACAACACCGGAAGTTTTGAGCTCATCTTCTCAAATCCGGGAGGAGTCCATAAATGGAGCCGTCTTATCGAATTAGAAGCATTTGAGTAGTAATATCGTTCTGAAACTGCACCGTGAGGGACATTCTGAAGAGCGAAAAACTCATCACCGGAAGGGGTGTAATTCAATAGTGAATATGTCTCAATTGCCTGTGCACTTTTAGGGTGGAATTACTAACTTAGCCGGGACACAGAGTTAAGCATAAACGCTTATTTTTGTGTAATATGAGAAAACAAAGAACACATTTTGACAAGGCATTCAAAGAGAATGCGGTCAAACTCAGTTTAGAA
>JAAYKD010000148.1 GCA_012522585.1 Bacillota bacterium
AAATGTGTTCGATATAATTCCACTCAGCATCATACAACCCAAGGGATAAATCAATATCAGTTCTTATTTGCCTTGATAAATTCTGAGAACCGAACGGATTGCTTAAATTGAGAACATCTCTCCAATCCCGGATAGCATTGTTATCCTCAATTTCCCCTGTATCCTCTATTTCGAATAAAAGTGCTTCATCAGAATCAAAATCGAAATCTTCTTCTGCCTCTTGATTACGATATTCACTCAAAGTATTTTCATCTACTAGTACGTTCTTCCAGTGGATGAAGGCACGAATTGTCTTATCACTATTTCCTAGTTCAAACCTTGATCCGCGAGCATAGGTTTTTAAAGATCGGCCTGAGGAACGCTGGGCTAAGGGTACAAAAATTGTTTTAAGAACCGGATCGAGGTAGACCTTACCTAGAGGCGGTTTCATTTTGAATTGTCTAATCAATTCTGTTTCACAAATAGATACAACTTGACTGCAAAAATCCTCAGATAAGGGCGATAAGGACTTTTCAACAACTTGAACTTTAGCAATATTCCCTTTGGGAAAAAACGCTCGGGCATTTATTTCTTGGTTCCGGTTTTTAAAATGTGCTATCAGTTGTAGCAAAACTTGTGAAGATATCTGGTTCGCGATAGTAGAAAAGGATTCGATGAGAGTATTATGTTTTTGAGGGTATGCTCGGCCAAGATGATCCAACCTTCTTGCCATTTCCCCTGGGCGCTTCTCTAAAAGCCGTAAAACTCTCTCAAAGTTGTCTTCTTTCAAGGCTTTTTCTACTTCCCCAGCAAATGAATAAAGGACATCTCCTTTACGAACTTTCTTGAATGCTTCGTATGCAACAGGATACTGAGTGGAATAATCGCCAGGGTGCAGTCTTTCCCCTATGCGAATCCATTTGCCTGAGTATCTCCCCATATCCTCTTCTATGTTTTTGCATCCATCGAGTAGAGACAAAATCAGTCTACGCTCAGGGCGGGTGAAACTCCTAAAACGAGTGTTACTAGCTAATGATATGTCTCCGTCTGACAATGAGGTAATTAATCTTAAAACGTCGGTTGCAGTTTTGATGTATTTTGTTACTAGTTCACGTTTATCAGCATGAAATTCCAAAATATTGCTGATAATCAAGCTCAAAGTTTCTTTTGTTGGGATTGTTTCTGGTAATCGCTCAATAAGATTGTCTGAATCGGCCTTTTGTATGTACCACCCTAACAAATTCTGATCATGAATAGAAAGACTACCTCTTCCGGCTGCCATATTAATGAATATTTGGTCAAAGTCACTAATTGAGCCAATATTTATTTCGCGAATTTGAAGATTGCCTTCATTCATTGGAAATCTTGATTGAGTAACATACTCTGGCATCCATTGGCCATTAGTCCAGTAATGGACAAGTGCGTTCATGTATAAATCAAGTTCAGATAACGAGGCTAAGTGCTCAGGAAAATTTTTATAAAAAGGTTTGTGCTCAACATGAGAACCCACCATCTTGGTTAGAACAAAAACTAGTTGTTTGTATGATTCTACAAGGTAGTCTTTTGATTGATTTCGTAGAACATCGAAAAGTTCTCTGGAAAAAACAAATCCCAAATCCTCAATATTTTTGCACATAGAAAAAACAATCTGAGAATTATCAACGGTGGAAGACAAGCTTCTCTCAACAAAGTACAGAGTTTTCTTTTCTAACAAGACTTCATTTATTTCGGCGGGTGAAAAATTTGAGTTCAGCATTTTGCTCCTATTAAGATAAGATGACAGTTCAACTTTCAATTGATAGTTGAATCTCTGCCATCTCATAAAGTATCAGGAGATCTAGAAACCTAATATGCAATCGATTCGATTTGATCAGAAGGAAGGTTTCTAATAGCCTGATATAAAAATTATACACTATGACTCACTCTTGTCAATTCTTTTTTACTTAGTCTCAACGGTTAGAATGTTTTATCTATTTCTTTCACTTGATAACCTATTGTTGCTCCTCAAATTTCCCATCCACATCCGGATAATCATCCGGGTTGAAATCCAGGGTGGTGCCGGTCATGAGCAGGTCGTCATCCCGCCGGCATTCGTAGCCTAACTTTTCCAACGCAGCCACAATCTGATCCATCTGCTTTTCCTTCAAAACCAGGATTACGCCCTCGGGAACGTTAATGTCCATGGCGGAGTAGCGCGTCTTGCGGCCGAACTTGGCTTGAACATCCTCCGGCATCCACTCTGACATCTCAATCTCCGGATAAGCCGGAAGGGCATCATAAGTCACAACGTCGTTAGGGGTGAAAGGGGTCTCGGGCGCGATATCGTAAGGCGTGTAATCGCCATCTTTGGGCTCGCCTGGACCTTCGTAATGGGCTGAGTTGACCAGGTAGAATTCGTACATCTCC
>JAAYKD010000149.1 GCA_012522585.1 Bacillota bacterium
TTTAGTGTAAAATGCATTTGGGTCATATTGTCCTCCTGAGTGTGTTTGATTGTGCAATTAACATTATAACTCAGATACAGGACTTTGTGGCCTTTTTTACTTTTACACAATTATATGGACTTTATCGTAAATATAGAGGGCTGAATTTAAAAAGACAATAGCATCGGGAAACAATCTTGTGATAATTACAACATCTGAGATTATTTCTTCGTGTTGCCATTCGTAATATCCCCTTTTTATCCTTCTAATAATGGCTTTGTCCAAAAGCTCTTTTAAATATTTATGGTGATATCCTTCTGATATAAAATCAGAAGTCCTGAGTACTCCATTATATTTATCAAAAACTTTTTTAAACTCAAGCAGCTCAATCATTCAGAACACTCCTCAACAAACCTTATTTGTGTATAGTTTCGACTTTAGTATATTCTAACTAGTTTTTTTGTCAATCACAATTATACACAAAATTAGTTAAGAGTGGATAGTTCTGAATGATACAGAAACATATGAAACGTAGATTTTTAATCCGAAGCCGTTTCAAACTCTGCCAAAATATTTTTACTAAGCCCAGTGCAAATCGGGGACTGTCCTATAAGGAACTTAGGCAAACGAAGTGAGCCGGTTCCGCAACTCCGGCTTGTGCCAAGGGCACAGGCTGGAGCAAGTAAGACATTTTGCAAAGCTTCTAGAGACGGCTTAATTCGTCCAACATGGCAGGGCGCCTTTTATATTTGATTTTCCATTCTTCAACAATTTCTGAAACTTTTTCTCGGCCACCTGGGTATTTTAACATTCTTCTTAAAATTGAGACCAGCTCTCGGTAATGCCCTCTTTTAGAAGATTTTACTACCAAAGAATTGACTGTATTCTCATATTTATGGAGCAGTTCTTGAGGATAAAGATCTTTTAGAATATTTTCATACTGACTCAGCAGATCCAAGCCAGGGGAATTGATTATTAACTCAATTAATCTGTCGTATAGCCCATCCACTAGATATAGCCTATCAACCCTATCGCTTCGGGTAAGTTTAGCAAAGATTGCTTCCCGCTTTTCGACCCATTCTTCGTCAGTATAAATCGATTTTAACTCTTTATATATCTCCACATTTCCTGCTTTATGGTCTAAAATTAAGTCCCATAATTCTTGCTCATACAATTCATCTTGCCCAGTTTTTTTATATAAATTCTTGAGCTTTAAGCTATATTCTTTGACAATCCACCGCCTATCTTTTTCTTTTTCTTTACCTGCAACAAGCAGTTCAATCGCCAGATCATAGTCTTTTTTACTGAGACAAATATCAACATAATATTCTCTGATTTCATGAAACTCCAAGTTTTCTTTAACATAAGCTTCAATTTTCCAAAATATAGTCTTCAAATAAATATTTCCACATGATCTTTACTCCTTCCAAATAGGATGCAAATCGGGACAGTTATGAGGAACTTAAGCACACCTCGTGTGCTGGTTCCGTAACTCCGGCATGTGCCAAAGGCACCAAGCTGGAGACCCCCAGATTTGCATAATCCCTACATCGCATGCTGGAGTTGTTACAAATCGATTTTCGCTACTAAAACGTTTGCTCTATCTTCGGAATTAAGCTTAATCTGCAAGTTAGGTACTGATCTTCCATTGATTAGTAAGGTTTCATCTGGTTTAAGATTGTAAGTTTTGCCCTGCACTTCGGCAGTCACAGGTTCGTTAGATGCATAGAGAAAAAGGAAAAACTCTTTACCGGCAAAGGAATAGTTGAGCCTAGTCTCTTTATCTATCAGAACACTTTCAAGGCTTCCTTCTGCCCCGTCTTTTAACATCAGATTAAAATCTTTTGCCTTGCCAAAACTTGTTGTGTCTTTTCCCCCATCAAACTCGTAGACATCAAATGGTTGCAATTCAACAAAGTGTCGTTGGTCGTGAGTGAGTTTTAATTGGCCATCAAGAGGCGTAATAAATCTATAAACGCTATCTAATCTAGTAAATTCCGATTCTTCCACTTCGATAGTAGCAGAACTCAATCTGAACTTGAAATCTCGCTTGCTATAATCTGCTTCTTCCGGATAGATAAAAAGCTGCGTGGTTTTACCGCCCGACCAAGTTGTTGTCGTATATTCAGCTTCTGTTAACAATTTTATTTCAACACTCATTCTTTTACCTCTCCAATTGTTATATTCATGTTTTCTAAAAGTTTAAAGGCTCCAGCATGCGCCTATGGCACATTCCGGAGTTGCGGAACCGGCTCACTTCGTTTGCCTAAGTTCCTTATAGGACAGTCCCCGGTTTTGCATGTTACAAAAATCGTCCTTTTTAAAATAGAACTACTTAAGCTGTTATCAATCATTTTTTCTTTCTATAATAAAATAAGCGATTCCTTCCCCGTTGGCCTAAGAGTGAGGTAAGAGTATAAAAGGAGCTTAGACCCATATAGTGTGCCGAAGCTTCTATAGAAGAAATGCAAATCGGGGACTGTCCCGGTTTTGCACGCAAATGCGAAATGGGGACTGTCCCCGATTTGCATTTCTGATTTGCATTTGAAATTAAAAGAAGGAACTGAAAGCTTTTTGTAGAAGTTATTTAGTGGAGGACATAAGGATTTATTGCACTAACAAAAGTTCAATTTTGCATAACAAGATAATTAATAACAAGGAAAGGAGGCAAAGTCAAGACCTTGAGTCAGACTGGGCGAAAACAAGATAAAAGCAGACAATTTTAAGGGGGAATATTAATGAGAAGACAAGGCCAAATTTTAAGAATCACCGTGTTGACACTAATTCTCATCCTAGGCTTAACCATACCCAGTCACGCTCAAGAAATAATTACAACAAGCAAGAGTATTTCAGACTTCGAAGAGCATTGGGCAAGCGAACAAATTACTGAATGGATTGATCTTGGCTTTATCGAAGGCTACGAAGATGGCACTTTTAAACCAGACAACTCGATTACCAGAGCAGAATTTGCCACCTTAACCAATAAGGCCCTAAATGTTACCGAAACAGCGCCAGTCGATTTTACAGATGTTACCGAAAGTGACTGGTATTATGACGAGATAGCCAAAGCAGTAGCACAAGGTTATCTATCCGGTTATGAAGATGGCACAGTCAGACCAAACGACCAAATCACCAGAGCCGAAGCCGCAGCGGTAATAGCTAAAGCATTAGATTTATCCGGAGAGGACATTACAAATCTAGATGAATTTACTGATGCAAATGCTATTGCAGATTGGGCGAAACCATATATCAGTTTAGTCTTGAACAACGATTTGATGAGCGGTTATCCAGACGGTAGTTTTAAAGCTACGAACAATATAACCAGAGCCGAATCGGTAACCCTTTTAGACAGAGTTTATCAAGAACAAGATATTAACTACGACGAAGCAGGCACTTATGGCCCGCTCACAGGCATCGAAACCTTTAAAAAAGATGTCAATATCAATGTGGATGGGGTCACCCTAGAAAATATGCTAATCGAAGGCAACCTTTATTTAAGACCTGGCATTGGCGAAGGGGATGCTTATCTGAACAATGTCACCGTCACAGGCCAAACAATAGTCGAAGGTGGAGGCAATGCTAGTATTTATTTGACCAATTTTAATGGTGAAGATTTAATTGTCAAAAAAATTGAAGGTCCAGTCAGAATCGTTATTCTCGAAAGTTCTGTAATTGAAAATATCTCACTTGAAACAGATTCTAGAATAGAAATACCCGAAAAAGCAGTAATAAATACTATTAAAGCCACCAGTAAGGCTGAAATTGATCTGGAAAGCGGGTCCAAAGTCACAGTTCTAATTTTAGATGCCGAGACAGTAGTAACCGGTGAAGGTCAAATAGAAAACGCTGAAATTAATGTAGAAGGCGTTACCCTAGAAACCCCACCCGAAAATCTAAAACAAGCTGAAGGCATTACCACGGAAATAGCTGGTAAAAAAGTAACTGATGGCATAGAAGAAGAACCGGTCATCGATGATTCTGAAGACGACGAATGGTATCCACCGGCTCCAATAAACTTCACTTATGATGGCGACCGTGAGATTTGGGTAATTTTTGAAGCAGAACATTTTGAAAATCCAAAAGTAACTGATGCAAATGGAAATGCAGTAGAGCCTTTCATAACCTATAAGGATGGCGACCAAGTTATAGAAGTAGACGAAGTCCTTATAAATGAAGAAA
>JAAYKD010000200.1 GCA_012522585.1 Bacillota bacterium
AAACCCGCATCCAGTACCATAACAGCTATTTCCACTGCCACTTTGACCCCCTGGCCAAACATTCTTAAAGTCTGGGCAATTATCTCTGCGGGATAAACGCCGCCGAAATGATTGCGGACTCCGCGGTCGACACCTGCCAGCAGATGTGTACCAGTATATACTTTAATTCCTTTTTCCCGCAAAGAAGATCTGACTTCAGCCGGCATTTCATCGACACCTGGACCTTTAAAGCCAATATGATGGGTAACCGCTACAATATTAATGTCATCAGTATCTTGCTCCAGGAGCTTATTAACACTGGCACCGCTGTTGCTGGCAATAACGATATATTTGATTCTGCGTTCCCTGGCAGTTGTAAGGGCTGCTTTAATGGTATCAACAGTATTGACTGGTCCGGGTTCATTAAAATACATTTATTTTTCCTCCTTTTACTATAAAAGCCACGCATTATATGCGCGGCCTGAAATTCGAAAATGGCAGGGGAGACAGGAATCGAACCCGCAGCCCTCGGTTTTGGAGTTAGAATATTATGCCTTTTTACCTATCACTACCTATCACAAAGCCCGCTATATCCACACTGTTTATTTTTACCTTTTACAGCTTATCATTCCTGTTGCAACACGGTTGCAACAAATAAACCTAAAGAATTATTATATACATCTGGGGCCGTGTGAGTTTATTTAGTGAAATTGAGCGCTTATTTATCATAGCAAATAAAGCTTAAATATAAAAGTATGTACGAATTAAACGAATTAAACGAATTAAGTCAAGGAAACCCCTGTATATAGGGGTTTAGTATGTCGTGGGGGTTAACGAATTAAGTACGAAATAAGTACGAATTAAGTAAATATTTATAGTTATTATGTGTTTTTAAGCACTTTTTTCCTCGCCCGGTCAGCCCTGGACCAGACGGTTTTATAGTTGCAATTGTCGCAATATTTCTTGTTTCCTTTGCCCGTGCCCTTTTCAATCATGAAGAAGGATCGGCAATCTGGATTAGCGCATATTTTAAAACCACCGGCGTCTCCTACGGTTATTAAGAGGGTCAGGAATACGTCACAGGCATTAAACAGATCCCAGGTGATGATATCAAGCTTAGGCCCCTCTGGCGTAAAGTCTAATTCAAAGTTTGCGCGCCCGCCTGCCTCCTGTTTAAGCCAGTCCATGGCCACGGCCCGTAATAGATCCTCGCCTGCTTCCTTCATGCTGGTTGGTATTAAACTTGACGGGATAACCTTCCGCATCATGTCAAAATCCTCATGATAAAGTGCAGCATATACTGAGAATCGCCAGTGCAACAGGAACATCTTTCGTTTTATGTGCCGAAGCTCAACCCCCGCGATTTTATGCTGCTGCCAGATCGGATCATCAAAACTAAAATCAAAGCCATATTTTCTGCACAGATCCAGGATCCCTTCCGTTGGTATAGCCTTCTCCGTCTCAGGTCCGAAGCCTTTTTGTAGATTTATATCTTTCGTAAGGGCCATCACTTCAAAAAAATCTTTCGCTTCTAAATTCTTTTCAAAAACAGATTCTGATGCTTGTGTGTAAATTTTAAAAGTTGGGCCCGGGTTTTTAAGTGCCGGCGGCACAGCCGCAACTATCTCAACGTTATTTTTGGTTATTCTTTCATTTCCTGCGGATAAAACCAATTCGGGCAACACTTTGATCTGATAATCAGAGAAACGGCTAAATCTTAGTTTTATAGACCACAGAGAACCTAAATCTTGTTTTTTATCGCTTAAAAACGTATTTAACATGCGTTTATTCTCCTTGCAGATGAATGTGCAGATGTATAAAGGTTTTATATATCCTCATTTTAGCTTAAATTTTTCATAAGGGCAACAAAAACAAGAAAGGAGAAAAAAAAATGAACATCAAGGAGCGAATCTTAATTTCTGGTTTTCGTCAGTGGGAAATCGCCGAAGTGATGGGTGTGAGTGAATTCACCCTGAGCCGTTATCTTCGGCGACCAGATCGAATGGACCCACAAGTGGAGAAGAGAATCGAAAAAGCCATGGATGAATTGCGGGCCGGGGAGGGCGTAAAAAATGATAAAAAAAATGGATGCGCAAAATAAACTGGCCCTGTCCATCCCGCAGGCAGCCGACGCTCTCGGACTCTCCGAAACTTTCACTCGGCAGCTGGTTTATTCAGGTGAGCTCCCCGCGGTCAAAGTTGGTCGGCGGTGGATAGTACCCGTCAACGCTCTGGACCGTTGGCTGGCAGAGAGAACAGGGGAGAGATAAAAAAAGCCCGCACCCGCGGGCAGAGAAGGGAAAGAGGAATGAAAATAACTAATACAGATTATAACACATTGTTTGATTTTATTCAATTCCCGATCGAGGTCCGAATCCCGAGAGCGAGAGGGCGGGCGACGGTCGCGGGATATTTTGATAATCTGGATGATCTAAAGTCATCAATTAAATCGTGGGATGGGAAAGCAAATATTTACATGACGATCAACCCCGTTCCTTCCGATCTTATGGCACGAAGCAATAATAAGTTAAAAACTTTGAGCGCCCTGACTGGCGATAATGACATTCCACGTTTAAAAAAGTTGTTAATTGATGTTGACCCGCCCAGGCCGGCCGGAATTTCTGCGACCGATGAAGAAAAAACGGCCGCCGTGGATAAGGCGCGGGCGATTCGTGATTTCATCCTGGCGACTTATGGGGTTGATTCCTGGCTTGCGGACAGCGGCAATGGCGCGCACGTCATAATAGAAATTGATCAGCTGAACACACCGGAAAACGTGGCAAATTTACGAGCAGTTTTAAATTATCTGGGGGCACTGTTCGATGATCAGCAAGCCGCCGTGGATAAAACCACATTCAATCCCTCGCGGATCACGAAATTATATGGCACAAAAGCAGTAAAAGGCGATAATATCATGGACCGGCCCCATCGTCAAAGCGGACTGATTGAATGCCCTGCTTCGCTAGATCCTCAGGATCTAAAAGGGCTAATAAACGACGCCCTGACGTGCGCGCAGGAAGAAAAAAAGAAGAGGCAACCACAGGCCCCGGCGGGGAAAGGGATAGATGCAGGCGAATGGTTGGCGAAATACGGGATCGAGGTCGCGCAGGTTAAATTGGCAACATATGGCAAAATTTACGTTCTGGAGGCCTGTCCAATGGACCAGACGCACGAGCAAAACCAGGCCAGCAGTTTGATCCAGTTACCCAACGGTGCCTTAAAATTTTCTTGTTTTCACGATCGATGCAGGGATTACACATGGCGAGATCTTCGAGAAAAATACGAACCAGGCTGTTATGATTCTGACTTTGATAACCTGCCGCCTAATTATGACCAATTTGGCGGCCGCAAGAAGTCAGGAGAGCTGCCCCGGGAACTTGGCGAGATCAAAAAAAAGCCGTGGCCCGATCCCATGGATGATGCTGCTTTTTATGGGCTTGCGGGCGAAGTTGTTGAAACTTTAGAGCCATACAGTGAAGCGGACAACCACGCCCTGCTAGTAACCTTTTTGACAATGATCGGTAGTTTAATCCACCGCAAATATTTTGCACCGGTTGCTGCCGACCAACATTTTTGCAATCTCTTTTCCGTTATCGTGGGAAATTCAGCGAAAGGCAGAAAAGGAATGTCTGCAAACTTGATTCTGCAGCTGCTTGAAAGCGTTGATGAACGTTGGGCTAAAACAAGGGTTACGGGAGGCTTATCAAGTGGCGAGGGGCTGATATTCGCGGTTCGCGACCCAGTTTTCACCCGGGTCCCCATAAAGGAAAAGGGCCGGGTCAAAGATTATGAAGAAGTGCTGACGGATTCCGGGGTTTCGGACAAACGGTTGATGGTGCTAGAAACTGAATTTGCTCAGGCATTGAGGGTAATGGCAAGACAAGGGAATACCCTAAGTCCCGTCGTGAGACAAGCATGGGACAAGGGGAACCTTAACACACTCATCAAGAATGACAGGAACCGGGCGACGGATGCACATATATCGATTATAGGGCATATTACGATACACGAACTGATGGAGCTTTTACAGAACGCCGAGGCCTACAACGGATTTGCGAACCGTTTTCTTTGGATCCTTTCAACTCGCAGCAAGCTTTTGCCAGATGGAGCAATCGTGCCGGATAGTGTGCAAAATCAACTGGTGTACAAAATCAATAAAGTTGTGTCATTCGCGGGACTTCACGATGTGTTAAACGATTTTGAGGACTTCGAATCGGATTCGTGTGCATCACAGGGGAAGGTTCCATTTGTGACCGAGCCGGTCGAAAGGGACCCCGCCGCGCGGAAATATTGGCGCGCTTTGTACGAAGAATTAGCCGCCGATGTTCTTGGCCTTTACGGTGCAGTAACTGCTAGGGCGGAGGCTCAGGTCTTGCGCCTGTCTTTGATTTATGCCATTTTGGATTGTTCCACAGTGATTAAAACCGCACACATTAAGGCCGCCCGGGCCGTTTGGGACTATGCGGACCGCAGCGCGCAATATATTTTCGCCGGGCAGACGGCAAACAGTGACGCGCAGGAAATCCTCATAGCACTTGAAGCTGCCGGCGGACAGCTCAGCCAGACCGAAATCAGCAACTGTGTCTTTCAGCGCAACACACCATCAGCGGTGATAAAAAATGCGATTGCAGAACTGTTGGAAACCGACAGGATAGAAAAAGTCGAAGAACAAACCGGCGGCCGACCAAGGATCCTATGGAAATTAAGGAGGTGAAATCATGGCCGATAAAATCATTCAGATCATCCCGGCGCCGGCGGGCATATACACAAGGACCCTGGATGATGACGGGAAAGAAAAAACAATACCCCTGATCGCTCTGGGCTTGACGGAGCTGGGACAGATCCGGTTATTATACTTAGATTTTGACGGTGAGATCCGAGAAGCAGAGACGGTCAGATATTTTTAACGGAAAGGAGGAAGAGCCATGAAAAGATTTGACGAGGATAAACTGAACGATTTAATCGATGCATTCGAGGCCAGGGGTTATGATCAAAGCCCTGTGGCACTCGCTATCGATAGTTACGTCGGCCTGTTAAATGCCGGATTCTCGGAGCCGGAAGCCATGGAACTGAGCAGTTTAATCTGTGAAAATTTTTATCGGGATAAGGAGGTGGGACAATGAGCGCGAAAAATCTAATTATTCGCGGCGGCGCGGATTTTACAAGCGTTCAAAAAGAACTGGCAAGAACGCAGGCGACATTGACGGCGTTTAAAAAAGGAATAGGCAAAACTATGCTGGGCATAGGTGCTGTTTTAGGCGGGCTGTCCCTGGGCAGCCTGGTCAAAGACGTTTTACAGACCTCTGCAAAAACTGAAACCTTAAATGTAGCTATGGCTGCGGTAGCTAACTCCACCGGCACCTCTCTGGACATACTCAAAGATTATAAAAAGAGTGTAATGGCCCTGGGGATCGCGGAGCAGGAAGCAACGCAGGTTATGACCAGATTTATGCAGTCTCAACTTAAAGTGGCCGACGCGGCTAAAGTTGTCAGAGTAGCTCAAGATGCCGGCACTATCGCAGGGATGAACAGCTCAGAAGCAGCCGAACAGATGGTAGAAGCGATAGCGAAACTGCAGCCAAGACTGTTGACCGCTTTCGGATTTACGGATAGCCTAACGGACATTTATGGTGCGTACGCTAAAGCTGTCGGGAAGACTACTTCACAATTAAGTCAGGTCGAGAAAAAGCAGGCAATGGTGAACTATATCCTGCGGGAAGGTACAAAGATTGCAGGATCCTATGAGGCCGCCATGGGCACCTTCGGAAAGAAATTGGGCTCAGTAGAGAAGTTGTCCCTGCCTAAAAAACTAATGCAGGAGCTTAAAACTTCACTGGGAGCGCCTTTGATTTTACCTGGTGCCGGAGCGGTCCTGGACGGGCTGATCCAACAGCTTGACACTCTTAGACTGTGGGCTGTGGACAATGAAGTTACCCTGCGCCGCTGGGGGCAGACGGTTGCAGATGCTTTTGCAGCAGTAGGCAAGGGTTTTAAGGCTGTTACCGGTGTTATCGCTAATAACTGGGGCTTGGTCAAAACCATAGGTATTGCGACTGGTGTCTCCCTAGCTTTCGCTAATGCGCAGACTGCCCTAAAAGGTATTTTAACTTTAATGGGTCCGGCGTTACAGATGGCCAGAGTAGGAGTTTTAACCTATACTCTGCAGATGGCGGCTGCTCCGGCGGCGACTAATATCTTCACAGGGGCATTATACAGCCTACGCGCGGCCCTTTTTGCCGTACATGCGGCTCTCGGACCAATAGGTTGGGCGGTATTGGGAATAACAGCAGCAGTCAGCGGCGGCATGGCTCTTTGGTCTAAATACAGCAATTCGCTAAACAACATAAATGTAACCGGCGGGAGTGTCGCGAAGAGTGCCGGAGCGGTCGCGGAGGCGATAGGAGATCAAGCGGAGGCTCTTGGTGCCGCCGGGAAAGCCGCGAAGAAAAGCCTGGTCGGCTTTGATGAGATCAACCAGCTGCAGAAGGATATAGCCGGTGGCGGCGGCGGAGCTCTTGATGATATCGATTTAGGTGATATCGGAGAGATCGGCGGCGGGGGCGGCGGGCTCCTGGACGGGCTATTAGATGACATTGAGATAGCCAAACCCACGATTAAAGGGTTCTTTGAATGGATGGGGGATATCTGGTCTGATTTCGTCAAGGGTTGGGGCTGGGTAGATAGCCTGTCTAATTGGATCGTAGACACTTTTTATGATGCGGAGAAAGGTGTTTGGAGTTTAAAAACGGCCTGGGGAACCTGGTCAAATTATGTGCAAAGCTGGGGATGGGTAAAAGGCTTGACAGGATGGACTGTCGGCGTTTTGGAAAGCTGGGATACCTTTAAAAACCAGGCCGGTACAAAATGGGAAGGTATAAAAAAAGCGGTAAAGGATAAATGGAGCGCGCTTAAAACCGATGCGGGAAAAGATTGGGGAAATATACAGACCACTATCCAGGCCACATGGGGAACTTTGAAAAAAGAGGCTCCGGTAGCCTGGGAGAACATAAAGACGGCCATCGGTACGAAGACCAAGGCGATCAAAGAGGATACAAATAAAGCGTGGGTGTCCATACAGGAGAAGACCAACACCATTTGGGGAGAGATGAAAACCTCCTCCGACAAAACTTGGGAAGGGATAAAAACCTATCTTGAGACGGTCTTAAATAATATCAAGACGAATACAGGCAGCGCGTGGAGTAACATATCAACGACCATGACGGGGGTCTGGAATACCCTTGAATTGAACGCTTCGAGAGTTTTCGGAAACATACAAACCAGCATCCTTGATGCTTTCGATGGTGTGAAGAAAAAGACCGGCGGGATCTGGGAAGACATTTGGGGCACCGTAAAAACCTATATAAACAAGATTATCAGCGGCATGAACACCATGATCAGAGGAATGAACAAGGTCAGCTGGCAAGCCCCGGATTGGGTGCCCGGGCTGGGCGGTAAATCCTTTGGCATAAGCATTCCCACGATGGCGGCATTAAAAGAAGGAACCAATTTTGTTCGCGCCAATGGCCCAGCGTTTTTGCATCAAGGAGAAGCGGTCGTGCCTAAAAAGTACAATCCTGCAGCTGGTGGTTTTTTCCCGGGTGTGCCTGACCTTGGCCCGTTGCTTGAAAGGCTGCTTGCAGCGATCAATTCGATGCAGCCTGCGCCGGCCGGGGGCGATATAAACGTTTATATAGGAAACGAACAAGTAGACGCGTACGTCCAGCGGTCGCAGGACCGGCGCAATATTAGGAGCAATGGGAGGTAGTCCTTATGAAACTTAAAGACATTGACCCACCCTGCCTCGTGGCCGGAGGGTTCTGGATAGCGCTTAGAGCCCGCGATTTCATCGAAGCATTCAAGTATTTATCAGCAGAGAATAAAGGTTTTATACTCGGCTGGCTGCATTATGCTGATGTAATCGATATAAACGATGAGCAGCCCATCTGCCGCCAGCTGGAATCGGAGAGGGCAAAAGAAGCCCTGGCAAAAGCGCTCAATATTTTTGTCGAGGGTTTGTCCCTGGACTATGCGCCCACCAACAAAGCGGTTTATTCTGAGGATGGTTTGTTCGCCATTTGTAAAATGCTGCCGAAGAAATATGAAAATATAACCTTCATCAAGCCGACGGTAATTAAAGAAAAAATGTTCTACGTGCCCCTGGTGCTGGAAAATGCTGGTTTACTCCCAACGACGGGCCTTTGGCGAGTAGACTTCTTCAAGTTAAGTGACAAAGGAGGAATTAAAAATGAAAGATACGGTTGTTAATTGGAAAGATCGACTGTTCCAGAATAATCAAATAAAGGAAGTGCGACAGATGAAGGATCAAATATTAAAAGGCGTGATCACGGAGCTAAACGGTAGGCATAAGTGCTGGGGGACTGTCATCAGCGAGGATGGCAAGGATTTCTTCCTGTTTTGGCCGTATGTTACTGAGCGCCCTGACTTGCTTGCAGTGGGAGATATCGTTGAGTTTACAGCTGATGAAGAAGATCCGCGGACAAAGACCACTCGCGCCCTGCAGATCCGACAGACCGGTGAAAAGCTGGAGACTATTAAAAGCTCTGGCGGTACCGGCTTTCAAGAGATCAAAATAGCCCCGGCGACTCTGCAGGAATTCATTGGGAGGGAGTGTATCGACATTGTATAAATATTTTGAAGTGACAAATAAGGCTATGGGACAATGGCGCTGGTCTGCTGCTCTGCGGATGCTGGCCTTCTGCAGCTATGAGCTGAAACTTCCCCAAATGGGGATCAAATGGTTTATGCCCTATTACCGACAAGATCATTGGGACAAGCGGGTGTCAGATGAACTCATCAGATATAAAAAAGAAGTATTAGGATTTTACCGGCCCAGCAATAAGAATATGATCTGGGTCCGCGCCGATCTGGCCGATGATGAACTGTTAGGAACGGTTGCTCATGAGTTGCTGCACGCCATGCAGTATTATATCCTTGACGGATTCCCCGAAGATCCTATATGCGAAATGAGCGCCGATGAATTCGCGGAGTTTATGGTCGCTAAATACAGCGGCGACTGTTCAGCAAGCAGCGAGATCTACCTTGATTGGCTGGCCGGAGCCGATTATTCCAACGGCAGATTCGACCAGGGGCCTATTAAGACGCCAGGCCGATCAGTAATTGATCCCGTGGATATAATCGATGAGCCCTGGTTCCTTGAAGCAGCCCGGCGGGAATCTCGTTATTGGAGAGAAGCAAAAAAAGCTGGTTGGGCGTAAAGCGCGCCCGGAAAGGGCAGGGTGAACGGAGGTTTTACGAACAAGTGTACGCCCCCCCTGCCCTGAAAAAAAGAGGGCCCTCTATCCAGACCACGTGTCCTTATGCGCTCACACTGCGGGTAATATTTTACAGGACCCCTACCCCAAAAGCAAGGTGGTGAAGCAAATGGAGAAAGAAATCAGGATTAAAAAAGAAATAAGCCGGCTGAAAAAGATCTACAAAGAGCTGCCGCCGGGCAAGAAAAAATTAAGTGCCGGCCTGATCGAGAGGGCCGCCTATATCAAGGTCAGCCTGGAGGATCTGGAAGTAGATTTAAACGAAAACGGTTTCGTTGAGTTATTTACTCAGTCTGACCGCCTGGATCCTTACGAAAGGGAACGGCCAGCTGCCCGGTTGTACGCCAACCTGGTGGCCAGGTATGCTGCAATCCACAAACAGCTGACCGGCCTGTTGTCGGAAAAAGAAGGTGTTCAGGCCACAGATGATTTTGAAACATTTTAAAATAAGGAGGCAATCAGATGTTACCGATCATAGATCTTGAAGGATTGAACCTTAACGATTTAAAGCAGCTGAGAGATGATACTGTCGAACTGCTGCAGGGGATCATGGAAGAAATATTTTTGCGCATAGGCGGCAACGATCCCGAATCCCGGGCAATGATGCACGAAGTTTATAAAGAACTCAGCAACCACTGAAAAACAGGACCGGAGGCGGGGCTTAACCGCCCGATGCTGGACACCGGATCAGGTAACAATGAAATAAGTTGCCGGGGATCCTCAACACTAACACGGTATATCCTGGCCCCCTTTTTCACTTCCTTTCCGGGGCCGGTTTATACATAATTCCTCCTGACCCCCTGGTTTTACTTAGACCAGGGGGCCCCTTTTAACAAATAGAAGAGGAAAAACAGGAGGAAGCTGAACCTTATATATAGCCATAAAACCTTATTTACCCGCATTTATCCGGGTATTAAACCATCAGGACGCCTTTAAACGGCGCTTAGAACGCATTTAAGAAGGAGTTATTTTCCGATAAAACCGAGAAAAACGCATTTTTACGCTAACTTGTGGAAGTTGATCGGGCTTTGCCCTTTGACGTGAAGGAGGTCTGCCGATGGAAACCTTAAATAGCTACAAGACAAGGCCGCTGCTGGCCGAACGAGCCACTGACGAGGCCCAGCGCTGGAGTGCGCTGAGCACCACCTTTTCATATATTTTAACGGCTGCGGACATGGAGAAAATACAAGACATCATCAAGAGCTTAAACGAAGAAGCGGCCCGCTGTCTGGCCGAGTTAGAAGAAACAATGGGGAAAATCGAAGCCGCTGACGAGCTGTCAGCCCAGCTGCTTAGGCTTCGTTATTTAAAGGGGCTGACCTGGGATGAGGTCGCCGATCAGATGAACTATTCCCTTCGACAAGTTTTCCGCCTGCGCAAAAGAGCACAGGAGTTTCTCAATTAAAATCATAAGACACAGGTTGACTTGAAGGAAGGTGTTATTTTGGATAAAGCCGAAAAAATAGCCTTATTACGCCGATTTATGGAAGCTGGCCAGATTTTCAACCGGAAGGCGGGGGAAGTGGCTTCCTTGAGGGAATCTCTAGGCCGGGTAACTTATTCGTACGAACCGCGGATAATTGGTGGATCTATTTACCGGAGCCGGGAATTTGACACGGTAGGCCGGATAGTAGATCTGGAGAAAGAAATCAGGGACACTTTATCGCTGATGTTGGACCTGCGGGAAGAGATAGAATTTTTAATTGAAAGGGTAGAAGATGCCCGGCTGCGCCTGCTCCTGTATTATCGTTATATTGACTGCCTGCCCTGGGAGGAAATCGCGGAAAATTTAGAGGTAGCCAGCCGATCAGTATTCAGACTGCACGCCCGCGCATTAGATGCCCTAAATATATAGCAGCTATACCGAACATATGTTTGATTATTGTGGTCGTTTATTCAAGATTCATATTGTGGTTTATTTTTGAACCAGTCCTATAATTCCACACGAAACAAGGGGCTAAAACCTTAATAGGTATAAGCCCCTCAACTTAATTCGTGCTTATTTCGTACTTAATTCGTTAAGTCGCGAATAGACAGCAATCCCATTATTTAGCCGTTCATGCGACTTAATTCGTTTAATTCGTTTAATTCGTAAGTATCTTTAAGGTTGTTCTTTTATAGGGGCTTAATTCGTATTATTTCGTACTTATTTCGTTGAGCCGGCTAACAGGCAAAAGGCCAATATATAGGGTTTACTTTGACTTAATTCGTTTAATTCGTTTAATTCGTAAGCATATTATTTAATTCTGTTTTCTCGGAGCATTTCATCCAGGACATTTTTATCGATGCGCCATACTCCACCAACTTTAATTCCTTTTAATTTGCCTTCTCTGAGCCACCGGCGCACTACTTCGGGATGAATCTTTAAATAGCTTGCGGTTTCTTCAACGCTCATTAATTCCATCTTGTCACCACCTTACAGCTAATAATAGCATAGCACTGCATATAGTTGCAAATAGTGGTTGCGAATAGTTGTAATTGATTGTATGATGTTGTAAAGCAGTTTATTTAAACCTACACAAAAAAAGTAAATCAGGGAGGTATGAGTAATGATGACATTAACAGAACAACAGAAACAGGAGCTCATCAACATTATTGAAACGGTAGCCGCCGCCCCGGTGGATTCCATGCCCTGGCCGATGATTTTAACCGTTTATGAGCAAGCGTTAAGGCGTATGGGGCAAAGCCCTGCATTAGCCGCAGTATATGAGCTGGGAGTCAGGCAGGGGGCCAGGAAGTAAACAGGCCGGCTTTGATAAAAGCCACCAGAAAGGGAGGTAAACCATGGAAAAGAAGAAACAAAAAAGAGCAAACGGTGAAGGCAGCATCTGGCAAAGGGCTAATAAAACCTGGGTCGGTCAAGTCAGCTACGAAGATCCGATAACCGGACAGTCTAGCCGTAAGTCAGTATCAGGTAAAACCAAGCAGGAAGTATTAAAGAAAATGAGGGACCTGGAGAACGCTAAAGACGTTGGCCGCCTGGCAGACAACGGCAAGCTCACCCTGGGCGAATGGATCGACCGTTGGTTAGAAGTTTACAAAAAACCTAATATTAAATATTCGACATGGCACTCTTATCAGCAGCTGGCCGATCTGCATATAAAGCCCGCGCTGGGTAAAAAATCATTAGATCGCTTAAGAGCTAATGAAATACAAGCGCTCTATAATAAAATGGCTGAAAGCGGGCGTATTATGGAAAAGAAAGGCAAACAAACATTAAAAGAGGACCAGCCTAAAGGATTGTCATCACAAACAATAAGGAACTGCCATAATGTTTTAAGAGGGGCCTTAAATCAAGCCTACAAAGAAGCATTAATCAGGTGGAATCCTATTACAGCCGTTGAGTTACCACCGTTGAAGCACAGGGAAATTCAGCCGCTTACAGGCGAACAAGTCCAGTATTTCCTTAAGGCCATAGAGGATCATGAACTTTATCCAATAATATTTACTGATCTGGGCACTGGCCTGCGGCGCGGTGAATTACTTGGATTAGAATGGCCTGTTGTGGACTTAGAAGCCAGAACAGCCCGTATTACTCAATCATTAATACTTGTTGGCGGTGAACTGTATCTGCAGGATGATGTTAAAACAAAGGCCAGTAAGGCGACTATAACACTGCCCGGGGCAGTAGTAACAGTATTGAGGCGAGTAAAGAGGCAGCAAGCTAAAAACAAGCTGTTGCTGGGTGAGGCATACATGGATAATAACCTGGTGTTTTGTCGTGAAGATGGCACCCCGTACAGACCAGATGTTGTGTACAGACAGTATAAGAAACTGCTTGAAACACATGGCTTGCCTGATACGACCTTTCATGCATTAAGGCATACATTCTGCACCTTGCTGCTGGAAAGCGGGGAAGATCTGGCGACCGTATCAAAGCTGGCCAGGCACAGCACTTTTTCAATAACATCAGACTTGTATATCCACAAAACGGAGACAATGCAGGAAAGAGCTGCCAGTAAGTTAGACAGCATATTAACCGGCCAACAATTGCCGCAGCAATAAAGTAAACTCATGCGGTTGCATCACGGTTGCAACATTTCTGGAAAATAGTAAAAACGAGTAAAATATAAAACCGCGCTATCATGCGCGGTTACTTGTTTCTGTATGGCAGGGGAGACAGGAATCGAACCCGCAGCCCTCGGTTTTGGAGACCGATGCTCTGCCAATTGAGCTACTCCCCT
>JAAYKD010000150.1 GCA_012522585.1 Bacillota bacterium
AGCAGTAGCCTGTCTGTCGCTAAAACCAAATGTTTCCATCAAGCGAGGTTTGGCTTCTGAATCATCTTTAGAGGATCTAATAATCCGTATGACTTGGTCAATATTGACCGCAGCAATCCGCAGCCCCTCTAAAATATGAGCTCGATCCTTAGCTTTGGCCAATTCAAATTCGGTTCTTCTGGTCACTACCTGTTTTTGATGTTCCACATAATGATAGAGAACTTCTTTTAAATTTAAGACCTTAGGTTCACCGTTGACCAAAGCCAACATGATGATGCCAAAGCTATCCTGCAATTGAGTGTGAGCATAGAGTTGATTTAAAACTACGTTTGGATTGGCATCTTTTCTCAATTCAATGACGATGCGCATTCCATCCCTATCAGATTCGTCACGTAAATCTGTTATGCCCTCGACTTTACGATCTCGAGCCAAACCCGCTATTTTTTCGATTAAGCGTGATTTGTTGACTTGATAGGGGATTTCACTGACAATAATGCGAGTTTTGCCATTTTGCATTCTTTCAAAACGACTGCGAGCTCGCATGACAACGATACCACGTCCTGTAGTATAGGCTTTTTTAATTCCTTGCAAGCCCATGATCAAACCAGCTGTAGGAAAGTCAGGACCCTTGACAAATTCCATCAATTCTTCAAGCTCCGCTTGAGGATTATGGAGCAGATGCAGTGTTGCATCGATAATTTCGTTTAAATTATGAGGAGGAATATTGGTCGCCATACCAACAGCAATGCCGGAGGAACCATTAGCCAAGAGATTAGGAAATCGACTGGGTAAAACTTCAGGCTCGGTTTGAGAATTATCATAGTTAGGAACGAAATCGACTGTGTCTTTTTCTATATCCTTGAGCATTTCATTGGAAATTCTTTGCAATCTTGCTTCTGTATAGCGCATGGCTGCTGCCGGATCACCATCGACAGAACCAAAGTTACCGTGACCATCGACAAAAGGATATCGATGACTAAAATCCTGAGCCATTCTGACTAAAGTATCATAAATAGCCGTATCACCATGAGGATGATATTTTCCCATAACGTCAGCAACGGGTCGAGCAGATTTTCGATAAGGTCTATCATGAGTCAAATCTGAATCATACATAGCATAGAGGATGCGTCGATGCACAGGCTTTAAACCGTCACGAACATCGGGTAGAGCTCTACTGACTATGACGCTCATGGAATATTCCATATATGATTTTTTCATTTCATCTGCTAAATCTACAGGAATTATCTTACCATGAATAAATTCATCCAATTATTTTTCCTCCTCTCTAAATATCAACATTTCTAAAATCTTTAGCGTATTTTAAGATAAAGTTTCTTCTGGGTTCAACTTTATCTCCCATCAGAGTTGTAAACATTTCTTCTGCTCTGGCTGCACTTTCCAAAGAAACCTGTAAAAACGTTCTGTTTTCAGGGTTCATTGTAGTTTCCCAAAGCTGCTCAGCATTCATTTCCCCTAAGCCTTTATAGCGCTGAACATTGGGCGCCGGACGAGGGCCTAATTCTTCTAAAATCCTGTCCCTTTCTGCGTCACTATAAGCATAGAGTTGACGTCGGCCTCTTCTAATAGAATAAAGAGGAGGTTGAGCAATATAAATATAACCAGCTTTGATCAGAGGTTGCATATAACGGTAGAAGAAGGTCAATAGAAGAGTTCTAATATGGCTGCCATCAACGTCAGCATCGGTCATTATGATGATCTTATGATACCTGGCTTTTTCAATATCAAAATCATCGGATATACCTGTACCAATAGCAGTGATGATAGTCCTAATTTCATCCTGATTTAAAACCTTATCTAAGCGGGCTTTTTCAACGTTGATGATTTTTCCTCGCAAAGGTAAAATTGCTTGGAAATGTCGATTTCGGCCCATCTTTGCTGAACCGCCGGCTGAATCTCCTTCAACCATATATAGTTCGCTTACCGCCGGATCTCGGGCTGTACAATCAGCCAGCTTACCCGGTAAGGCCGATACTTCTAAGGCACTTTTGCGCCTGGTTAACTCCCTAGCCTTACGGGCTGCATCTCTGGCCCTGGCCGAAAGAATAGCTTTATCTATAATTTTTCGACTGATCGAAGGATTTTCTTCAAAAAATGTTGTTATATTATCGTAAGTTATGCCTTCTACAATTCCTCTTACTTCCGTATTGCCTAGCTTTGTCTTGGTTTGACCATCAAATTGTGGCTCTTTTAAACGTATGGAGAGTATGGCGGTTATGCCTTCTCTAACATCATCACCGCTTAAGTTGCTTTCATTTTCTTTGATCAGATTGAACCGACGAGCATAATCATTAACGGCTCTAGTCAAAGCGTTTTTAAAACCAAGCTCATGAGTTCCGCCTTCGTGAGTAGGAATATTGTTAGCATAGGTCAATATGGTTTCACTATATGCATCTGTATACTGAATTGAAATTTCCACTTCAACTTCATCTCTGGATCTTTCTACATAAAAGGTAGGATGGAGGTCATTTTTATTAGCATTGATAGACTCAACGAACTCTTTAATTCCGCCTTTATAACAGAAAACTTCTTTGACATGTTCTTCAGGTCTTTCATCGTTAAACTCAATATATAAACCTTTGTTCAAAAAAGCCAATTCTTTTAGACGATCAGCTACAATTTCTGCATCAAATTTAATAGTTTCAGTAAAAATTGTTGGATCAGGTTTAAAACTGACCAGAGTTCCCCTCTTATCAGTTTCACCTATTACTTTTAAACGATCGACTGCAGCGCCTTCTTCGAAGCGAATTTGATGAACCTTACCTTCGTGCCAAACTGTAACTGTCAGCCAAGACGAGAGTGCATTGACTACAGATGCACCAACACCATGTAAACCACCGGCTACTTTGTAGCCTCCGCCACCGAATTTTCCGCCGGCGTGTAAGACTGTAAAGATTACCTCAACAGCTGGTATATCCAATTTCGGATGATTATCCACTGGCATACCTCGACCATTATCCTCAATAGAAACACTATTATCTTCATGAATAGTGACGATAATTCGATCACAAGCGCCAATCAGAGCTTCATCGACTGAGTTATCGACGATTTCTTGAATAAGATGGTGTAAACCTCGAGGTCCGGTTGAACCTATATACATACCGGGTCGTTTACGTACAGGATCTAAGCCTTCCAATACTTCTATTTTACTGGCATCATAATTTTGAAGATTCTCTTGACTATTTGAATTTGTCATTCTTTCACCCTTTTCATTCTTTAAGCCAATACAAAATTTAATTAATCTTTAACTAATTAATTATACCAAAATATAGGACTTGTAGCAAGTAAATGTAACATTTTTTGTAAATATTTTACTTGAAATTTTAAAATTTCTAAACACTATTTTTTTATCTTGTCTCCATCAAGTATAGTCTGATCACAAACTTATTTTTGTATTATTAGATCAAAATATTTTAGCCGAAGCAGAAAAAAAATGCTGTCTCTCATAAAAAAAAATAACTATAAACTTTTCTTATAATGGTTTTAAGTTGTCTTCAGTTGAGATAATTATCAATTCTTAATAGGAAAATCTTGTTTAAAAATCTAAATTTTAGCGAAGCTATATAAATATAATGTTAAAAAGAATATATAATTAATTAGTAATAGTCTTAGTAGGTGCTGTGGATAATGTGGATAACTTTTTTCCTTCTATTATATATAGTCAAATTTGCCACGTTGTTAGTTTGAGAATATTCCACAAAAAGCTGTGGATAAGTCGTAAAAAACTGTGGATATCATTTGATAACTTGATTAAGCAACATCTTATCCACATAGTTATCAACTAAAAATGTGGATAACTATTAAAAAAAGGCGAAAAACAGACTCTCAATTTTAATTGAGAGTCTGTTTTTCTAAGTTTCATTTCTTAACGTAATTTTTCCCTTCTCAACTTCAAAGACTCGCCCGCGCAATTCACTTAATACCGGTGGTAAGTAAGTTGAACTGATAAAAGTTTGATTGAAGCCTTGTAAAGAGCTGATCAGCAATTGCTGTCTGTCCCGATCCAATTCAGATAAAACATCGTCGAGAATAATAACAGGTTTCTCTTCTATCTCTCTTTCTACTAAAAGAGCTTCAGCCATTTTCAGAGAAAGAACGATACTTCTTTGCTGACCTTGGGAAGCATAATAACGGGCATTCTTTTCATTGATAAAAATTAAAAAATCATCTCGATGAGGGCCGAGCAAGGAAGTTCCTCGAAAAAGTTCGTCTTTTTCTCTTCGTTTAAGCTGCTGATAGAGAAGTTCCTCTGAAAACACATTATTTTCAATTTTAAATGAGCTGGAATAATTGAACTTTAATTCTTCTTGAGAATTCAATTCCTTTTGCTTTCTGGCAGCAAAGAGCTCTAAGGTATTGATGATTTCATTTCTTTTAATGATGATACTATTGCTGAGTTCAGATAATTGTCGATTATAAATATCCAAAAGTGCTAAATCTGGCTTTTCTTCTTTTAATAGGGCGTTTTTCTGTTGCAAAACCCTCTGGTATTGGCTTAAATTGTGTAAATAAGATGGAGATATTTGAGAAATTACCATATCCAGATAGCGTCTGCGTATGGAAGGATCACCTTTTACCAATTCCATATGTTCAGGAGCAAAAAATACGATAGCTAAGCGACCTAAAAGAGAAGCGACCTTTGCTTGAGTTTGGCCGTTTATTTTAACGATTTTTTTCCTCTGATTATTGACATGCAATTCTAAAAGCTCATTATAGCTGCGCTTTTGAACCAAACCCTTGATATGGTAACTTTCACTGCCCCAACGAATCATTTCAAGGTCTTTATAAGTTCGATGAGAACGACCGGTTGCTAAAAGATGGCAGGCTTCTAGGATGTTTGTTTTACCTTGCGCATTGGCACCTATGAACAGGTTAACACCTGGATGAAACTCTGCCTCGGCATTTAAGTAATTGCGAAAATTGATCAATGACAGGCGTAACAATCTCATTATTCTGCCTTCATCTTCCAGGTGCCAATATCTTCTATTTCGATTAGGTCTCCGTCTCTTAATTTACGGCCTCTTCTCTGTTCTAAAGAACCATTGACCTTGACTGAATAGTCTTGTAAAAAGAATTTGATTTGGCCGCCACTTTCTAAAATGTTCAAAACCTTGATCATTTGTCCCAAAGTAATATAGTCACCATGAAAATTGAAATATTCGGTCACTATTATCTCCTCTTTCTTTTTTTAAGAGAGTCTGATGGGGGATAAAAAGCCTGTAAATTTTTCATCGCCTAAGCTGTAAACGATACCTGCTGCCAGGCTTCCTGATAAATCAAAGCGCACATAATCAGTTTCTAAATTGCGCAGTATATCCAGTAAAAATCGGCCGTTGAATCCTATAGTAATATCATGACCGTTTTTTTCTACCGGGATTTCTTCTCTCAATTGTCCGACTTCCGGAGATTGAGCTGAGATTATAAGGCTTTCCTCTTCAAATTCCATTCTGACAACGCTGGATCCTCTGGTATCATCCCTGGTGATCAGCAAACTTCGTTCAATACTGTCAATCAAATTTTTTCTGTTGATTTTGATGTGGCTGGTAGGTGTTTTACGCATTAGCTCCTGAGCGCTTTTAAAAGGATATTGACCTTCAATCAAGCGAGTTTGTAGAGTCACTCGTTCGATTTGCACGCTCATGTGATTGGGTGTAAAGCGCATGGTAATGGGTGTATCGCTCAGATCAATCAGTTTCTCCAGTTCTTTTATGCAAGAGTTTGGAATAATACATTCGAAATTATCGTCTTGAGGCGGAATTTCTAAATTATATTCGGCTAAGCGGAATCCATCCATGCCTAAGACACGATTGCCTTCCGGGCCCAGTTTTAAAAGTAAACCAGTCATAACCGGACGAGCTTCATCTTGGGAAATGGCATAACTGACTTTGTTGATAGCCTGTTTTAGAACATTTCTCGGCACTGACCAACTTTTATCTGAGGGCATGGCTTGAGGCAGAGGGAAATCCATGGGGTCGATACCTCGTAAATCCATTTTAATCTGACTTCCGGTCAATTTTACTGTAAAGGAGTCAGCACTCATTTCTAAATAGATGGGTCCGTCAGGCAAACGTCTGATTAAATCACTCAAAAAGCGAGCAGGCAAAACTATTTGCCCGTGTTCTTGAACATTTGCTCTGATTCTCACCTGTAATGATAATTCTAAATCTGTTCCAATTATTTCCACGGTCTGGCTATCGATAGTTTTGAGTAAAAGTCCACTGACAGCGACTTGAGGATGCTTGCTGGGAGCAATACGCTGAGCTAATGAAACACCGTAAAGTAAATCTTCTCGTTCAAATTTTACAATCATTTCTATCCCTCTTTCTCGATTTTTAATTTTCTATTTGTTCGATCATTTCTTTTATGATTCGATCCAATTTTGAATCGTTGACCCGCAGTTCGCTGATTTTTTCGATTGCATGTAAAACAGTGGCATGATCTCTGCCTCCAAATGCGTCGCCAATTTTTTTGAGGGAAGTATCAGTTAAGGATCTGCTCAGATACATGGCGATTTGGCGGGGAAAGGCAATGTTTTTTGCTCTGGTTCTGGCTTTTAAATCAGCAATAGTGATATTATATTGTTCGACTACTACTTCTTGAATTAAATCGATGGTGACTATTTTTATTTTTTGAACATTGATAGTATCTTTTAAAGTATCCTTGACAAAATCGATGTCCACAGTGTTGTTCATCAGAAGTGAGCGAGCATTCACTCTTAAAAGAGCTCCTTCGAGCTCCCGAATATTGCTCTTTATGTTATTGGCGATAAAATAAAGAACATCATCGGAGACATTCATGAACTCTTCTTTGGCTTTAGCCTGTAAAATAGCTACCCTGGTTTCTAGATCCGGTGGAGAAATATCGGTGATCATACCCCATTCAAAACGGGTGCGTATTCTTTCTTCCAGGGCTGGAATTTCTTTTGGTGGTCGATCACAGGCGATGACTATTTGTTTTTTAGCATTGTATAAAGCGTTGAAGGTATGGAAAAACTCAGTTTGAGTTTCTTCTTTTCTGGAAATAAACTGAATATCATCGATCAGCAAGAGATCGACAGTGCGATAACGGTCTCTAAACTCTCTGGTCGTGTCGTTTCTAATCGCTGAAATGAATTCATTTAAGAAATGTTCGAAGGGAATATAGACAATTCGAGCGGTGGAGTTGTGTTTATAAACATGATTTCCAATTGCATGCATCAGATGTGTTTTACCTAAGCCTACACCTCCGTAGATAAAAAAGGGATTATAGGTTGTACCGGGAGCTTCTGCTACCCGCAAGGCTGCAGCATGGGCAAATTCATTTGATTTGCCTTTGACGAAACGCTCGAAGGTATATTTTGGATTCATAGCATTGTAAGGCATATCTAAGGTGTCGAATTCCGGGGTCTCGGTAACTTGAAAAAGATCAGGTTCATCGTCAGTGGGCCCAAAGGGAGCTATGATTTCAACTTGTAAGGACAACCCGGTGGCTTCGCGAATGGCATTGCGAATTACCTTACTATAGTTTTCTTGAATAAATTTTTGTAAAACAGCATCTGAGCTATTTAAAATTAGTGTTTCTTCATAAAGGTTGACCGGGCTTAGGCGGTTTATGAAGGTGTCGAAGATGACTTTTTGCAATCTACCTTCCAGTTTTTTAAGAGTAGCCTGCCAAATAGTGTTTAAATCATTCATTTTATCTACATCCTCATTTGTATTTGACAATATTTTGCAGCTTCTTTGTTGAATAATGTTTTATGCACAGACTAAAGTGAAAATCTGATGTTTTTCCAGGAAATATTCACATAATGTTAATAAATTGTGGATAACTCGCTTGTAAAAGTCTGGTTTTCAATGAAAATTAGGTAAAAAATAAGCAAGGAGTGTTAATAAACAGAAGCTTTTGTTATTAAACTCCAAATAATTTCTAAATTACCCAGTAAAAATGTGTATAAATAGGCATATCTATCAACAATGTGGATAACTTTTCGGTTTTTTTGACTTATCCACATCTCTTTGCTCATATATTAACATAGGGAGGAAAAGTTATCAACAATTTTCTCCTAAGTTTATGAGTATATTTTCTGTATATTTTCTTTGTTAAATGAAAAAATCTCAAAATTCTAAAAATAACTTAGATTGACACACAAAAGGTTATCTATTATAATGTTTCTCATGATAACTTATTGCCCTTATTGCACGTGAATGTAGACGAGTGGCAATGGAAAGGGGTGTTTTATAATTGAAGAGAACATATCAACCCAATGTGCGCAGGCGCAAAAAAGTTCATGGTTTTCGTAAAAGAATGTCCAAACCCGGCGGTCGCGCTATTATCCGTCGTCGACGCCTGAAAGGCAGAAAAAAACTCACTGCATAAAAAGGCCACTCGGTGGTCTTTTTTTCCATCTAGCCCGATTAAAATCACTTAATGGTTGAGCGGTGAAACAGGTGAGTAATGAACATTATCCGTTTGAAAAAAAACAAAGATTTTCAAAAAATCTATCAAAAAGGCCGATTTTTTGCCCATCCTTTAATTGTGCTCTATGTTTTAAAGCGACCATCAACTGATCAGGTCAGAGTAGGCTTTGCTGTTGGCCGTAAAACTGGAAATGCTGTTAAGCGAAATCGAGTGCGTCGCCAGCTTAAAGAGATTTTCCGGCTGAGTCCAACTTCCCAACTTTTTAATAATTGTGATTTAGTCATCATGGCTAGAAAAAAAGCTTTAGAAACGGATTATGATTCTTTAAAGGAAGCTTACGATTACGTACAGAATAGAGCATTGACTTTTTTGAACAAAGAGAAATCTACAAAGGATGAAAAAAAGTGAAAAAACTGGCACTTTTTCTTATTGGCCTGTACAGACGCTTCCTTTCACCTTTAAAACCAGCTACCTGTAGGTTTGTTCCCACATGTTCCAAGTATGCCCAAGAAGCCTATGAAAAGCATGGGTTCCTTAGAGCAACAAAACTGAGCGTAATCAGAATTTTAAAATGTGGGCCTTGGCATCCGGGCGGTTACGATCCGGTTCCTTAGATTTAAGGAGAAATAACTTTGAGATTTATCTCGTTATATATAAATTTTCTGTTAACAGCAGAAAGGAGTATCTTATGGGTCAAATTATGCAAACAATTACCAATCTTGCTCAAGTTTCTTTAGATTGGTGTTATAAGCTGACTGGTAATTATGGTTGGGCTATTATTCTTTTTACCATTCTTTTTACGGCTTTACTGACACCAACTAGGGTGGCTTCAATTAAACAGCAAAAGCTGAACCAATTGCTACAGCCTGAACTAGACGAAATCAATGCAAAATTTAAAGGCAATCCTGAAAAGCAAAATGCAGCAACCCAGGAATTATGGAAAAAGTACGGGTTTAATCCACTGGCAGGTTGTTTGCCAACCCTTTTACAAATGCCGATTTTTTTCGCTGTCTTAGCTGTCTTCCGCAATATTAATTATCCCGAAGGAGCAGCCAGTGCGTTTTTCTGGATACAAAACTTAGCTGAAGTTGATTCCATGCGGATTTTGCCTATTTTAGCCGGTGGTGCATCCTATTTACAATCATGGGCTTCAGGCTTGACCAAGGATCCAAAACAAAAATCAACTGTTCTTATGATGCCTTTAATGATGACTTGGATCTGTTGGAATCAGCCTGCTAGCTTAGGTATCTACTGGGCAGTCAGTCAATTGGCTTACATGGCTCAACATTTGATTATTAGTCCCCTTATTAAAGTTGAACCAATTTCAAATTAAATTTCAAATTATCGAGCAAATCTTCAGAAAGGAGATGAAAATTTGCGAACAATTGAAATAAAAGGAAAAACTGTTGAAGACGCTATTTTAGCAGGTTTACAAGAATTGGGACTCAGTCGTGAACGAGTTGAAATAGAGATTCTGGACGCAGGCAGTAGAGGCTTTCTAGGCTTTGGTAGCAGGTTGGCCAAAGTTCGCCTGACTGAGAATCAAGAAGAAAAAATTTCTTTTGCCGATCTGATAACAAACGACTTGGATTTGAGCTTAGAAACCAAAAAAGAAAAAGTCAAACCGCCAAAACCGAAAAAACAAGAAAAGAAAGCTGAGAAGCCAAGAGAAAAAGCAAAAGAGCAAATTGAGGAAAAAACCAAGCCAATTCAGGAAAAGGCTAAGCCAATCCGAGAAAAAACAGAAGAACTAGTGCAACCATTTGCTTTAAACGGGGAAAAGATCAGCCCGAAACTCAAAAGGACTGGTCAGAGGCCCGAAAAAAGAGCAGAAAGAAAGCCCCTGCGAATTCGAGACAGCAGAGCATCTGAGAGTTTTGAACGCAAGCCCAGAGCTCGAAGACAGACTTCTTATAGCAATGTGACAGAAGAGACTTGGCCCATACCCGAGGATGAGTCGGGCTTAACCGCTTATAATTTTGCCCAAGAAATCATCGATACGATGAAGCTGGATTGCAGAGTCAATGTCAGATCCGACAAAGATGAAATCTATGTGGATTTGACCGGAGACGCTAATGATTTGGGTGTTCTTATTGGCAAAAGAGGAGTAACTCTAGATGCCTTCCAATATCTTTTAAATGTTGTTGTCAACAAAGAAAAGGAAGAAAGGGTCAGAGTAAGTTTAAATGTTGGCGATTACCGTCAACGCAGGGAAAAGACACTGATTAGATTGGCTGAGAGATTGGCCGGCGAAGTTGTAGAAAAAGGCAGACCAAGGGCCTTAGAGCCTATGACTCCCAGAGAACGAAGACTGATTCACATGGCTTTGCAAGAATTCGAAGGTGTTTATACCGAAAGTAGAGGAGAAAGTAATCAGCGTCATATAGTTATTTATAAAGAATAAGATGCGCTCCTGCTTTTAAGGGGCAACTCCTAGAAAGCGGCTTTAGCGTCTTTGCTCAGGTCGCTTTTTTGTATGGATAAACAGGTGATAAAAGATGATAAAGGATTATCAAACTATAGCTGCCATCTCCACGCCTCCAGGTGAAGGAGGAATTGGTATAATTAGGATTAGTGGCAGCCAAGCTCTGGCAATTGCTTTGAAAGTCTTGCAAATACCAGGTTTAAGGGGAAAAACTCCTAAAGTGAGGCGAGTCTATCATGGCTATGTAGTCGATCAAAGTAAAAAAGAAAAGGTTGACGAGGTAATATTCTTTTATTTTAAAAATCCCAACAGTTATACGGGAGAAGATGTGGCAGAGATTCAGACCCATGGGGGAATCGCTGTTTTGCGGAAAACCTTGGAACTGATTTTGGCTGCCGGAGCAGTTTTGGCCGAAGCAGGAGAATTTACTAAAAGAGCTTTTTTAAACGGCCGTCTTGATTTAACCCAAGCTGAAGCTGTTATGGACCTGATTCAAGCTAACAGTGAAGAGGGGGCCAAGCAGGCCATGTTGCAGCTTGATGGTGCCTTGGGGCGATTTGTCAGAAAAACCCTAAGCCGAATCTTGAATCTTATTGCTTCTATCGAAGTCAGCTTGGATTTCCCTGAAGATTATGACCCTTTAGATCGAGAGGCTCTTTTAGCTGTTCTTGCTGAGCTAGAAGCCGAGTTGAGAGAGCTCCTTTCCACTTTTAAACAGGGTAATCTGGTTCGTCAAGGCTTAAAAACGGTAATTGTGGGCAGGCCCAATGTGGGTAAATCCACTCTCTTAAACAGTCTTTTAGGGGAAGACAGAGCCATTGTCACCGCAACTGCCGGCACTACCAGGGATGTTTTAGAAGAATATTACAATTTGGAAGGTATTACCTTAAGATTGGTGGATACTGCGGGTTTACGTCAAAGTCAAGACGAAATAGAAATGATGGGAATTGCCCGAACCCGTTCTGCTATCGACACAGCCGATTTAATTCTCTGGGTAGTCGATGCAGAAGAGGATTTGCAGGATGAAGACAGGGAATTAGCCTCTTTAATCAAGGATAAGCCCTATATACCTGTAATCAATAAAACCGACTTGCGTCATGGCCAAAAGATCGCTGCTGATCTAAAAGATTTGGATTTAAACAGAGAACCTGTGATGATTGCGGCGGCTCCCGGCCAAGGTTTGGATGATTTACGCCAAGCCATCAGTCAATTGGTCTTTGCCGGCAAGGCATTAGCGAAAAACACCCCCATTTTGACTAAGACCAGACACCAACAGAGTGTCAGCCAAGCCATGGAGCAAATAGCAGCCTGTCAGCAAGCAGTAGCAGCTTATTTACCTGAAGACTGCTATGTGATTCATTTAAAAGACGCCTACGAAGCTTTAGCCTCTCTTGTAGGAGAAGGCTCTTATGATGAAATTATTGAAAATATTTTTGCTCAATTTTGTGTGGGCAAGTAAAGGAAGGTGATAAAATGTCAAACAATTATGATGTCATAGTGGTGGGAGCGGGTCATGCCGGTTCGGAAGCCGCCTTGGCAGCTGCTCGTATGGGGGCTAAGACTTTGGTTTTAACCATCAGTTTAGATTTTATCGCTCAACTGCCCTGTAACCCAGCCATGGGGGGCCCGGCCAAGAGTCATTTGATCAGAGAAATCGATGCTTTAGGTGGGGAAATTGGCAAAGCCAGTGATGCCTGTGCTATCCAAATGCGCAAACTCAACACCAGCAAAGGTCCGGCAGTGCAATCACTGCGAGCTCAGATAGATCGAGTATTGTATTTGCGCTATATGAAAAGAGTTTTGGAAGATCAGGAGAATCTGGATTTAAAACAAGGTATGGTGGAAAAAATCCTCTTCGATGGCGATGAAGTCAGCGGAGTGGAGACAGAACTAGGCTTAATCTACCAGGCACCTAAGGTAATTTTAGCCACAGGCACCTTTTTAAATGGGAAACTGATCATAGGCGAGTATACCGAAATCACCGGCCCCGATGGCATGAAGCCTTCCTTGGCCCTCAGTGATAACTTGCATGAGCTAAAATTGCCCTTGCGGCGCTTTAAAACGGGAACACCGGCCAGAGTTGCCGGGAAGAGTTTGGATTTTTCCAAAATGATTGAACAAAAATCCTGGGAAGAGCCTTTGCGTTTTTCTTTTGAAGGAGAATATCCCAGCCTGCCTACTAGGAGTTGCTGGCTGACCTATACCAGTGAGAAAACCCACCAGATCATTCGCGATAATATTGACCGAGCACCCATGTTCATTGGTGGTATAGAAGGCCCAGGGCCTCGTTATTGCCCCAGTATCGAAGATAAAATCATGCGTTTCGCTGACAAAGAGAGACATCAGCTCTTTTTAGAGCCTACAGGCTTAGAAACGGATGAATATTACGTGCAAGGTATGGCAACCAGCTTGCCTATTGATGTTCAGATGGAATTCTATCGTTCCATACCAGGTTTGGAAAATGTGGAAATAATGCGTCCCGGTTGTGCCATGGAATACGATTGCTTAGACCCGACAGAATTGACCTACGAGCTGGAAATCAAGAGCTTTAAGGGCTTATATTCAGCCGGTCAGCTCAATGGGACCAGCGGTTATGAAGAAGCGGCTGCTCAAGGCATGATGGCAGGGATCAATGCTGTGTTAGCCCTGCGAGACCAGGAGCCTTTTCATCTGACCCGTTCCCAAGCCTATATTGGAGTGCTTATAGACGATTTGATCACTAAAGGAACTAATGAACCCTACCGCTTGATGACAGCTCGCAGTGAGTATCGCTTGCTTTTACGTCAGGACAATGCCGATCGCCGTTTGACTGAGTTTGGTTATCGCTTAGGGTTGATTTCAGAAGAGCGCTATCAGCGTTTTAAGAATAAAATGGTTATTGTGGATAAACAGCTGCAAAGATTGGAAAAAACCTTTCTGCCTCCCAGTGCTGAGTTGAATCAGGCTTTAATTGCAGCAAATACCACACCTTTGGAGCACGGAGCTTCTTTGACCTCTCTGTTGAGGCGACCTCAGCTTGATATATCCTTCCTGCGTCGTTTTGATTCTGAATTGGACGCACTGCCTCTGGATATATTGGAGCAAATTGAGATAGAAACAATTTATGCAGGCTATATCAGGCAGCAGAGCGAGCAAGTCGAAAGACAGAGACGGATGGAGTCGGCCCTCTTGCCTGAAAAAGCTAAATACGAGGAAATGAGAGGAATTAGCCGAGAAGCAGCGGAAAAGCTAGATAAAATCAAACCACGCAATATTGGCCAAGCTTCACGGATCTCAGGGGTTTCTCCGGCTGATATTTCCGTTTTAACCATCTGGTTAGAGCAGCAAAAGCGTAAAAGGAGAGCAAATTGAAAGAAGAAAGTAAAGAAATTCTGATTCAGGGCGCTAAAGCCTGGCAAATTGATTTGACAGAAAGACAAATAGAACAATTTTCAATTTATGCAGATTTCTTACGTGAATATAATGAAAAAGTTAATTTAACTGCCCTGACCAAGGAAAAGGACATCGTCATCAAGCATTTTCTTGACTCCATTTCTTTGCTTCAATTAATAGAATTAAAACCTGGATTGAAGATGATCGATATTGGAACGGGAGCAGGCTTTCCCGGTGTTCCTCTGCTGATTTTAAATCCTCAGTTAAAAA
>JAAYKD010000151.1 GCA_012522585.1 Bacillota bacterium
ATTTAATGGCCCCCCATAACAGTTTTTATGTGTTAGGTTCATTATATCACGATTTTACTCTGGGTTAAATCATTTTGTCCAGTTTTAGTGTGACTTTTGACACACTCTGCTGTCCCGGTTTTGCATAAAACGAGAGAAAATTAGGAGGGTTTCCCTATGATAGTTAGGCCTGCCCGAGAAGAAGATAGAGAAGCCATAGGTATAATCTTTTGCCGAGGTTGGCAAGATGCCTATAAAGGTATTATTGACCAAGAATACTTGGATACTCTGACTCCTCAGGCCGCTCAACCGAAAAACATCAACCCAGAAATCACTTATGTTTGCCAAACAGGAGAAGAAGTGATTGGAGTGGTCAATTTTGGCATAGCTCGCCAGGAAAACGACCCTGAATTAGGTGAAATCAGGGCTATTTACGTTTTGCCGGAAAGACAGGGGCAAGGCGCTGGCAGCCTGATGTTTAAAAAGGCTCAGAATCTTTTGCAAGATAGAGGCTATAAAGGATTTATCCTTTGGTCATTACTAGGAAATCAGCTGAGTCACGATTTTTATATAAAAATGGGCATGAGTAAAACCGACAGAATTAAGAATTACAAGATAGCCAATAAGGATTACCCCTCTTGCCAATTTGAATATCACTTCGACAAAGAATAATGCAAATCGGGGACTGTCCCGGTTTTGCATACGAATTAAAAATCATACTGGAGCATATATTGTCAGCTTAAATTTAAAAAGCTCGATAAAGTTTGACTTTATCGAGCTTTTTTTATCTGTACTTTTCTAGAGGTGTGGCGTGAGTTGCTTTATTTTTGAAGTCGTTGATGGCTCTGCGCACTCTGGTCACCGAGGCTAGGGTTCCTGGCCCGGCTATACAGCCGCCGGGGCAAGCCATGCCCTCCAAGAGATAACCATCTCTTCTGCCGGCTTTGGCCAAGGTCATAATTCTTACACAATCGTGGAGGGTTGAAGCTCCCTCGATAGGAATTTCTCTATCAGGCTCTAAGGCTAAAACTGTTTGACGGACTGCTTCGGCGACTCCACCAGCTACTGCATAGCCCCTGCCTAGTGATGATGAATCTTCAATCTCTTGGTCGATTTCAATTTCTCCCAATTCAATTCCTTTGGCTACAAACATCCCCATCAGTTCTTCAAAGGTGATGACAAAATGAACATAATCCTTAACGTCCTCCCGTAAAGCCTCCAGTTTTTTCGAGATACAAGGGCCGATAAAGGTGATTATTGCATCTGGATCTTTGGCTTTGATCGATTGAGCTGTATAGACCATGGGCGAGGCTGAGTCAGAAATATAATCGAATTGTTCAGGGAACATCTTTTCCACCATTAAAGTCCAAGAATTGCAACAGGATGTGCCCATAAAGGGAATCTCTTCCGGCACTCTGCGTATAAACTCCTCCGATTCATGCAGGGTGGTCAAATCGGCTCCTAAGCCTACTTCCACTGCATCGATAAAGCCTAACTGCCTGATGCCTTCGAAAATCTGTTCAGGGGTGACAAGAGGGCCAAACTGGCCTAAAAATGACGGAGCCACAATGGCATACATGTTTTTCCTTGATTTTAAGGCTTTGATTAATTGATAGATTTGTGCTTTATCTGAAATTGCCCCAAAGGGACAAAAGACGATGCAACGGCCGCAAGCTACACATTTATCTTGATCGATTTCGGCTCGTCCCAGTTCGTCGCTGCCAATAGCATTGACCCCACAGGCTTCAGCACAAGGTCTTTCAAAGAGCACAATGGCATTGTAAGGGCAGGTTGTTTTGCAACGACCGCATTTTATACATTTATCCTGATCAATTACCGCCTGATTCTTCTCGATGCTGACTGCATTGACCGGGCAAACATTGGTGCAAGGGTGAGCTAAACATTTACGACAATTGTCCGTTACCAAATAGGCTTTGGTCGGGCAAGCTTCACAGGCGTGAGTGATCACATTGATCAAGGGTAGAATTAAACGAGCTTCATCTCCGTCTATTTCACTCAAACCATCAGAAACCAAATGGTATTCAGAAGGCCGACGCACTTCTAGACCTAATGAAAGGCGGAGTCTTTCCACAACAATGGCCCGTTCTCTAAAGATGCTATCCCTGTAACGGGCTACTTCTCCGGGTAAAATTTCAAAAGAAGCCCTTTCCAAATCGCTCAAACTGCCCTCTTCAAAAGCAATTTGAGCTATTTTAGCGAAAACTTGTCGGCGTATATTGACTAAATCTACATAGCTTTCTCTCATTTATTTCTCCTTCAAAAGCAGATCTTTATACTCTTCTCATCTTGCTCAATATTCTCTCCATGACCTCCTGGCTGCTGGCCCTGAATAAGGGCTCGCCGTTGATCACCACGACGGGAGAAATATTGTTATCCGTCACTTTACACAGACCCATGCATTTTATGGCCTCGATTTGCAGCTCTTCATCCTTATAGTTTTCTCTGTCGACTGCAATAATCTCTTCTAAATTCTCAACTTGGTCTAAAATATTCAAAGAACCCATCAGCATGCAGGCCGAACCTACACAGACTTCAACTTTCATCTAATGCACCTCACTCTTTTGCCTCTTTTCAAAATTCCAAGAACTCTTCACCATATCGATCAAATCAAGCTTGGTTTGCCAACCCAACTCTGCCTTGGCTTTGCTGGCATCGGCAAAGCTAATTGCTATGTCACCGGGTCGGCGCTCCACAATTTTATAGGGAACATCAATTTTGTTGGCCGCAATAAAAGCATTGACCAATTCCAAGACAGAAGTTCCCTGACCGGTGCCTAAATTATATATATTGAGCCCTGTTTTCTCACTTTCAATGGCCTTGACATGGCCTTGAGCTAAATCCACCACATGAATATAATCTCTGACTCCGGTACCGTCAGAAGTCTCATAATCGTCTCCAAAGATGCTCAAAAAGGGCAACTTACCCGAGGCAACCCTGGCTACATAAGGCATGAGATTATTGGGTATACCGTTGGGGTCTTCCCCGATCAAACCGCTTGGGTGAGCACCGATTGGGTTGAAATAGCGCAAAAGAATTACGTTAAAGCCTCTATTTACTCTTGCTGCATCGGTTAAAATTCGCTCACTCATGGCTTTGGTCTCACCATAAGGGTTAGTCGTGGGCAGCAGAGGCATCTCCTCACGAAAAGGCGAAGGCTGCTCCCCATAAACCGTTGCCGAAGAGCTGAAAACGAACTTTCCAACACCATATTGCAAACAAAGCTCGGCTAAATTGATGGTGCTGAGCAGATTATTATAATAGTATTTTAAAGGGATTTCCACCGATTCCCCCACCGCTTTTAATCCGGCAAAATGAATCAGACCCTCAATTTTTTCTTTGGCGAAAATCTCTTGAGTAGGCGCTTTTTCAGTCACGTCGATTTGAAAGAATTTAGGCTTCTGGCCGCTTATATTTTCTATTTTGTCTAAAACTTCGATTTTTGAATTGCTCAAATTATCGGCAATCAGAACTTCATGGCCATTAGCCAAGAGCTCAAGGACTGTATGACTGCCAATAAAACCTAAACCGCCGGTAACTAAAATCTTCATATACTCACCTATTCGCCTATTCTTCCCAGGGAAAAACGAATTGACTGAGCTGTAATTGATCTCTGACTTCCATCAATTCCTTTTGCACAGCCTCATTTAAAGTTACTCCACTGTCCTTACGCTCCAACCAGGTCAAGTATTCCTTTTCGCCGGCGGTGTAGATGCGCTCTTGCCCCGGTGCCTTTTTCGAGGCTCGCAGCTCTCTGAGAATCTGTCCGGCAATATTTTTAAAGGTTTCAGCACCCATAAAGGCTTCCGGGTCAATGGCAATAAAGAAATGACCTACATTGAAAGTTTGCTTGCTGCCGTCAGGACCGATACCGGTCAGCATTTTCAAAAAGCTGCCGGCTTGCAAAGCTGCTGAGAGAATCTCCACCACAGTGGCAAAACCATAGCCTTTGTGACCTGCCAGCTCTTCGCCAATGCCTCCCAAAGGAGCAAAAGCAGCTTTACCTTTGAGCAAATCCACCAGAATCTGCTGACTATCCGTCATCGCTTCACCGTCTGCACCCACTACCATGCCTGCCGGAGTCTCAGCTCCTTCTTTAGCGTAGACTTCGATGCGACCCCGCTGGACAATGCTGGTAGCAGCATCGAAAACGAAGGGGAAATCTTCGTCAGTAGGTAGACCAAAGGTCAAAGGGTTGGTCCCCATCATATTTTCCACCCCGAAAGTTGGAGCGATACTGGGTCTGGCATTGGTTCCGGTAATCCCGATCATATTAGCTTTGGTTGCCATGGTGGCATAATATCCGGCAATCCCATAATGAGTGGAATTACGCACCGCTACCATGCCCATACCATAATTTTTAGCCTTTTCTATGGCCATTTCCATGGCTTTATGGCTGATCACCATGCCCATACCGTGATTTCCATCGAGCACAGCTGTGGTGGCAGTTTCCCTTAAAATCTCAATATTGGAAACTGCTTGTTGTTGCCCGGACAAAACCCGATCGATATAAAATTGTTTAAATCTATTGCAACCATGGCTTTCAATACCTCTTTTATCGCTTTCCATGATCACATCGGCACAAATAGCAGCGTCCTCTTTCGACAAGCCCACTTTTTCAAAAGCTTGCTCCATGAAGTCTTGCACGACCGGCCAACTTAAAATATTTTTCTCTGCCATCAAACCCGGCTCCTTTCTCTTACTTGTTGGGAAAATTGTTTTTTTGTAAACCCTAAGTGCTAATTTAAAATAAATTTCCTTCTCTATATTCTATCTAAATTTCTGTCAGAGCAAACAAAAACCCTTCTTAAAATGTAAAGCTTAGCTGAACAAAAAAATAAAGCCCCTGAATCAAAATCCAGGAGCTTTGTATTAATACCTCTATGCTTTTGTTTTTCCCAGCTTTTCCAAGGCCTCTTGGGTTGAAACAGGCTTGTGATAATGAAAACCTTGCATCATATCACATTTGATTTCGTAGAGGAGATCAGCTTGTTCGTCCTTCTCTACCCCTTCGGCTAGCATCTTCAAACCGATATCGTGGCCAATGCGGACCATTCCTTTGAGAATGGCTTTGCCTTTATCAGTATGGCTGTTGGCAATTAAGCGTCGGTCCAATTTTAGAATGTCGACAGGATAGTCGTTTAAATCGTTGAAAGATGTGAGGTTCTCGCCAAAATCGTCTAAAGCAATATTGACCCCATACTCTTTTAATCTGATAGCGTTCTCCCTGACATTTTGCAAATTAGGCAGGGTGCCGGTTTCAGTCATTTCCAAAATCAAAAGGTTTTTGGGGAAGCTGTGTTGATCTATTATCTCTATACATTGATCGGCAAAATCAGGGCTACTAAAAGTCGTGCGGCTAAAGTTACAAGAAATGAACATATCCCTTTTGCCTTTGTCGTAAATGTTTTGCAAAAACTCGCAAGATTTAACCAAGGCATTGTAATCGATAGCACTGATCAGACCTTCTTCTTCCAAGTATGGAACGAAGCTCTTGGGCATTAGAAAGCCTTGTTCAGGGTGGCTCCAGCGGGTCAACGCTTCGCCCCCCACTACTTTTTTATTTTCAGTATCGACAAAAAATTGGATATAAATTTCCAGCTCATTGTTTTTAAGAGCTCTCTGCAACTCCTTCTGGGCATCTTTTTCTAAAAATTCCATTACCACAATGGGATCACCGTCAAAATCGTGATTTTTCTGCTTAACCGTCATGATTTCCCCGGCCATCTTATTGATTTCCAGTAAAAGTTTTCCAATTTCATCTTGAACATCAAGATCAGAAACTGAGTTTTGCCTCTGTTGTCTCATCTGATAGGAAGTAAATATAACGAACAGAGTCAGTGCAATTACCACAAAGGCGAAGCCTATGGCCAATTGCCGATGAATATTACCGGTGCTTGTATTGCCAGTTTTGTCCATCAGCTGAACACTTAAATTTAAAATCTCATGTTTTAACATAGGGCTTACCTCCTTTTCCACAAATCTCGAGCTTTCTGGTTACAAAAATTATTTAATCATAAAGAAAATACCGTTTAACTATTCCTTTTATGCTCAATTTAATTATAGCCGAAGACCTTAAAAAGTCAAGGTAATTCGGACTTGTTTCTTCAAAGTAATTTCCTTTAATTATTGAAACTGGATCTTAGTGGATTTATTTAAGAAGGAAAAAAGTATAAGTCGAGTGAATTTATTACTATTGATTAGAAAAAGGGTGGTAGGAAAATGGAAATAAGCATTTTACAATTGAGCCAAGGAGCCAAAAAAGCCAAAGGAATAACCGTCATTATAGACGTCTTTCGAGCCTATACAACGGAGAACTGGGCTTTTCAGCAAGGGGCCAAAAGAATCTATCCTGTTCCGGAAATTGAAGTTGCCCTTGAGCTGGGCCGCCAGAACCCCCAATGGTTGGTTGCCGGAGAGCGGGAAGGTAAAAAACTTCCGGGCTTTGACTTTGGCAATTCTCCTCATGAAATCAGCCAACACAATTTAAGCGGAAAGACTCTGGTTCACTGCACCAGTGCCGGCACTCAAGGAATTGCAGCTGCAACTCAAGCCGATGAGATCTTGGTGGCTGCTTTAGTCAATGCTAAAGCAACAGCTGACTATATAGCTTCAAAAAAGCCCGCTTACGTCAGCTTAGTCTGTATGGGCAAAGCAGATGTCGAACCCACGGAAGAGGATACCTATTGTGCCGAATACATAGAGAGTCTGCTCTTAGGGAAGGGATTCGACCAAAAAGCCGTAATCGAAGAGTTGCGCTTAGGTGAAGGAGCCAGATTCTTCGACCCGGCCAATGTCGGCTTTTCTCCCCCGGAAGATTTTTATTTATGCACAGAGTTCGACCGTTTCGATAATGTGCTGAAAGTTTTTTACGATGAAAATGGTTTGGCTTACGTAAACAAGTTTGAAAAGAAAGATTGAAATCTGCCAGATCTATTACCACACAATCAAAGGGGAATACGAAGAATATAGCAGTGGCAAATATCAGAACAATGATAATATTCAACCCAGCTTAATCTACAGGGTTTTTAAAAATTGAAGCTATTTTGTTTAGGGACAGTTATAAGGAACTTAGGCGCACTCATGCGCCGGTTCCGCAACTCCGGTATTTGCTTGTAGCACATGCTGGAGCAATCCCCCCGATTTGCATGCTAATTGAAAAAACCTTTATTTTTATGCATTTTTATAATAATATATACAGATATCAATAAGAATAAAAAGAGGGGCCTACAAACTTGTTTTCAGTTTTAAGAAATGATATAATCTTAAAAAATTATAGAGTTTGAGGTGTCTGCTTTGCCCCGTAAACCTAGAGAGTTAAGTGCAACCGGTTTTTATCACATAACAATACGAGGAAATAACGAAGACAAAATTTTCCTAGACGCTGACGATTATAACAGCTATCTCAACTACGCTGCCCGGGCCAAAGAAAAAGCAGGAATCGAAATCCATGCCTATTGTCTCCTCGACAATCATATCCAATTTCTCTTGAAAGCTGATGATCAAAGAGCTTTAAGAACCTTCTTTTCAAGCTTAGGAGCAGGCTTTGTCTCCTGGTACAATAAGAAATACAATCGAAGCGGGCATCTTTTTCAAGGCAGATACAGCAGCAAACCCATTGAAGATGAAGAATATTATAAAGCGGTCTTGCGCTACATCCACCAACTTCCAGTTAAATCGGGATTTAGTCAGAGTATTTTAGACTATACTCACAGCAGTATTTACGAATATAAAAAGCGAGGCAGAATTTGCGAAGTGCGTCATGCTCTCTCCCTTTTCGGCAAACCCTGGTATAGCGCCAAGACCAGAAGAGCCTTCATCCGCTCCCAAAACGATTCAGCCGAACAAGTGGTCTGCCCTTTTACTCCCAAGACTAAGCGCAATCTGAAAAAGCAAGAATTAATCGCTCTGTTCTATCAATCCGATTGCTCGGTTGATTGGGATGAACGACTTAATTTGAGCAAAGACGAGCTCTTCGAACTGGCTCGTTTTTTTAAAAACCAAGGTGTCAGCTATCTGCAGATTGAAAAGCATTTAGGCTTGAGCAGATATGCATTAAAAAAACAGGGTATCTAAAAAGACAAGGAGGGGAAAAATGGCTGAACATCCAGACTCAAAAACTATGACAAATCTATTGATTCATTCACTGCTCAAAAAAGGAGCAACTTTGGTGGCAATCGGGGATTTAACTGAAGTACCACCGCAAATCAGGGCTGACCTACCCTATGGTATCAGCATTGCTGTAAAATTCCCCCAAGAAGTAATTAAAGGCATCTCCCAGCTGCCCACGGCTGAGTACTATGCTCATTATAATAGAATCAACCAAAAGCTGGATCGCTTAGCTCAACTGGCTGCAGCTAAACTAGAGTCTTTGGGTTACAAAGCCCTGGCCCAAACATCCGATTATGTCAATAATTTCGCTGGGCCCTACTCCAGCCTATTGCCTCATAAAACCGTAGCAACCAGAGCAGGCTTAGGCTTTATCGGTAAGAACGCCCTGTTGACCAACCAACTCTATGGCTCGGCTATTCGCCTAACTTCAGTCTTGACCGACGCTCCTTTAGAGTTGGGCCAAGCGATCAATCAAGGCCAGTGTGGCGATTGCCAATTATGCCGGCAAGACTGCCCGGCTCAGGCCATCAAAGGCCATTTATGGGATACCCTGACCAACAGAGAAGATTTGGTCGATGTTATCGCCTGTGAAAAGACAGCTCGGGCCAGGTCATTTTTAAGCTTTGGCGCAGACGCCAGCATCTGTGGAAAGTGCATAGAAATCTGCCCCTATAGCCAGGAATATCTGAACCGCAGCCCTCAACAAGAAAAGGCTATTGAAGAAAAACAGTTGTTACAGTTGATAGAGAATATTCCTAGCTTTGCAGAAGGAAGTATCGGCGACTATGGGCTTTGGTTTGAAGAACTGGAAGAGCATTACAGCCCTTTAGGCATCAACGACCTGACTGACATGGATAATGAAGAAGTCTATTCTTCTTCCTATCTGATTTCCATGACTCCTCAAGTCAAGGGCACTGATGATGAAAATTTTGACCGGGTTTTAACTGAGGGTCAGGATGTCTATTTTTTCAATATAGAAATTTCGGAAGAAAAACCCCTGGCCTGTGTTGATTTTTGGCGTTATTTCCAAAGCGATGGTTTTTTCACCAACGACTTAGAAGTAAGCTCTGAGCCTTTTTTAACTGAACAAAAATACTTTCTGGATTTATTCAAGGATTTTGCTTTTAAGCATAATTTGTTACTTCTAAGCAAGGAAGAAACGGAAATACCCCTAGAAAATACTACAGTTTATAAAAAATACTTCAGAGAAAATTGACTGTTCCCGATTTGC
>JAAYKD010000152.1 GCA_012522585.1 Bacillota bacterium
AATTGACTTTTCTTTTGATGGTGGGAATTAAATTGGCAGAAGTTTTGAATCTCGGTTCCAAGAGCCTTAGTAGCCCAAAGGATAAAAAGCTCAAAATAATACTGCCAAAAGCCCCTATTCCTTGAGCCATTTCCGGACCTAAGAACATGAAGATCCGTTCCAAAAGCAAATATCCTAAAAACAAAGTGGGTAAAGGCACGGCATAGGTAAGTAAAGCCGCTTTTAAGCCGCTATTGCCCTCTAAATCTAATTCTACTATATCGCCTAAAGTAGCATTGACCTTGTTTAATGCTCGAACTTCCAGCTGTTTATTTTCACTTTGGCCTAAAGAACAAGCCCTACAGCTTTGGCAAGCCGACTGCCTGACTAAAAGCACACAAGCATATTCTCCCTCTAACCTTGTGATGGTTCCTGTTGGTATCATAGATAGGACTCCTTTAAATTTTACTTGCTCTATTTAAAATAGCACAGATAGCACTTAAATTTCAAGCCCTGATATGTTATAATATGGAATGATCTAGATTTTAACTATTTTGAGGTGATATAAATGTATTTAGACAGCACTTATTTACTTTTGATTCCGGCGATGCTTTTGGCAGCCTTTGCCCAGATGAAGGTCAGTTCAGCTTTTGCCAATTTTAAAACTGTGCAGGCTCAGTCGGGTTTGACCGGTTTGCAAATTGCCAGACAGCTCTTAGACCAAAACGGTCTGTATGATGTGGGCATCGAGCAAGTGCAGACAGAATTAGGCGACCATTATGACCCGACCGCCCGAGTTGTGCGCCTCTCGCCAGATGTTTACAACGGAAGTAGTGTAGCTTCTGTGAGCGTGGCAGCTCACGAAACAGGGCATGCGGTGCAACATCAGCAAGGCTATTCCTTTTTGAACTTCCGCACTGCCTTTTTCCCTGTAGCCAATATAGGCTCACAATTGGCTTGGCCAATATTTTTCGTTGGTTTGATGTTCCAATTTGATATGCTCTTAAACGTTGGTATTCTGCTTTTCGTTGCAGCAGTAATCTTTCAAGTGGTGACCTTGCCCGTGGAACTAGATGCTTCCAACAGGGCCCGGAAAATGCTGGTCAGCGGAGGCTATGTAACTGCCCAAGAAGAAAAAGGGGTCAAAAGCGTTTTAGACGCCGCAGCCCTCACCTACGTGGCAGCTATGTTCATGTCCCTCATGCAACTCGTCCGCCTCATCGCCCTGCGCAACAACCGCCGCCGCGACTAACAAGGCCGATGAGATTCGGGGATTAGATGCAAAACCGTGCAAAACCGGGACAGTTATAAGGAACTTAGGCAAACAAAGTTTGCCGGTTCCGCAACTCCGGCTTGTGCCAGAGGCGTCAAGCTGGAGCAAACAAACCTCATCTGCAAAGCCGTTTTCAGCACATCTATGCAAATCGGGGACAGTCCCCGATTTGCACTATTAAAATTAAAGGGGGATAACAAACATGAGAAACAAGTTTACGAGACTCTTGTTCCTGTCGTTACTTTTGGCAATCATTCTTCCCTATCAGCATAGTTTTGCAAGTACTGAGCCGAATATTTTATGGTTAGACAAAGATTATGATTCAATCGATACTTTTAGTGAAGGCCTGGCTATTGTTATCAAAGACGATAAATGGGGCTATATCGACACAAAAGGCCAAGAAGTAATTCCTCTGGAATATAATTGGGCCAATTCTTTTGATGATGGTCTGGCTTTAGTGGCTAAGGGCGATGATTTTCAATATAAGTATGGTTATATTGATCAGGAAGGCAACGAAGTGGTCCCTTTGATTTATGATTGGGTAGGCTATTTCAGGGAAGGTTTAGCCGCAATTGAAATTAAAGAAGATGACAAGGTGAAAACCGGATTCGTCAATAAAAAAGGCGAAGTGGTAATCGACCCCGTCTATGACCTTGCTTGGCCCTTCTTAGAAGGTCGGGCAGCAGTAGAGATGAATGAAAAGTGGGGCTACATTGATACAGAAGGCAATTTGGTCGTTCCCTTTAAATACGATTGGGCTGAATGTTTCTATAATGGTTACGCAGCTGTTGCCTATGAAAGGGAAGGCACTGACTATTTTACTTTTGTAGATAAAAACGGCAAGGAACTTTTCCCCGCCAAATACCAATATGCTCATTCTTTTCATGAGGGTTTAGCGGTAGTCGGTGTCGATCAGGGAGACGACAGAAAATATGGTGTTATCGATACAGAAGGCAACGAAGTAGTTTTGCCCGTTTATGATTGGATTAACGATTTCCAGCAAGGACTTAGTTCGGCTGAATCGGAAGGTCGTTGGGGCTTGATCAACAAAGAAGGTCGACACGTCACCCCCATAAAATACGATTATATCTACCCTTATCTAGAGGATTATGCCTCGGCCATCTATCAGGATAAATGGGGTTTTCTGGATTTATCTGGAAATGAAGTAATTCCCTTTGAATACGATTTAGCCAATGGATTTATTGATGGTTTAGCCTTGGTAGGAAAAGGAGAAGAGTATCCTGGTCTGGACTACGGTTATGTCGATAAATATGGAAATGAAGTTGTTCCCTTAATTTATGATTACGCAAGTGTAGAGTTTAGTGAAGGCTTAGCCGCTGTAAGCTACAAGGGTTACTGGGGTTTCATCGATGAAAGCGGAAATACCATTGTAGATCCTCAGTTTGATTTTGCTTTTTGGTTCGAAGAAGGCTTAGCTATAGTAGAAAAAGATTTTAAATATGGAATCTTGAAAAACCCTCTGCTTGAAGCGCCCAAGCCCAAACAATATAAAGCGATGCCGACTAAATCGAAAATTTTAGTTGACGGTGCTGAAATATCTTTCGACGCCTATTTAATCAATGACAACAATTATTTTAAATTAAGAGATTTAGCAGCGGTATTGAGTGGAAGCCCCAAACAATTCCAAGTGGGTTGGGACGATACAAACAAAGTGATTAACCTAGAATCGAACAAAGCTTACACACCGGTTGGCGGCGAATTGGCTCTTGGTGATGGCAAGGATAAGACAGCTCTTTTGAACACTTCGACTATATTTAAAGACGGTAAAGAAGTAGAATTAACCGCTTACAATATTAAAGGAAATAACTATTTTAAACTCCGTGATTTAGGTGCAAGCTTCGACTTTGGAGTCGAGTGGGACCCAGCTACCAAAAATGTCATGATCAATTCAAGCAGTTCATATGTAGAGTAAATAATCTGGTACAAAGAAGCAATGCAAAACGATGGGGAGATGCTCCAGCATGATGCCTACGGCACCTGCCGGAGTTGCGGAACCGGCGCATGAGTGCGCCTAAGTTCCTTATAACAGTCCCCGTTTTGCATTGCTTCTTTTTTACGCTTCTATTCTCGTTTATTCTTCTTCGAAGCTTTTTACTACTAAGTCTACTAATGAGCCTACATAGTCGACAGCTTTGCGAATTGCTTCTGGTTTGCTCATATCTACGTTAGCCATTTTTGCTAATTCCATAGGTGATTTTGTTCCGCCAGCTTTTAATACTTCTAACCAACGGTCAACGGCAGGTTGTCCTTCATCTAAAATGTCTTGGGCAACGGCGGTGCCAACAGTCAAACCTGCAGAATAGCTATAAGGATATAGGCCCATGTAGTAATGAGGTTGGCGCATCCAAGTTAAACGAGCACCTTCGTCAATTTCTACTGTGTCTCCCCAGAACTCTTCTAAAATTTCACCTTGAACTCTGCTTAAAGTTCCGGCTGTAATCGGTTGGCCTTGTTCTGCTAAGACGTAAGTGCGGCGTTGCAATTCACCTTCGATTAAGTGGCGAACAAAGTTATGATGGTAAGTCATCAAGAGTTGCATAGCCAGCCAGCGATCCATGCGGCTGTCGGTGCTTTGAGATTTGATGTAATTACCTACTAACAGTTCATTGATGGTAGAAGGTGCTTCAACAAAGAACATAGAGCCCCGTCTGTTGCTCAATCTTTGGTTTCTTTCAGTCATGACACTGTGTCCTGCATGCCCTAATTCGTGGCTTAAGAGTAAAGCAGACCGCATGTGGTCATGCCAAGTAACCAGGATATAGGGGTGAACTCCAGGAGCGCCACCGCAGAAGGCACCTGTTGATTTACCAATATTATCTGCTAGGTCAATCCAGCGGTTGTTTAGGCCTTCTTCAATAATCGCGGTATACTCTTCTCCTAGAACAGAAATTCCATTTAAAATAATTTCTTTGACTGATTCGAAATCTGCCGGAGGGTTAAATTCTGGATCTAACGGAGCTTCAATGTCGCAGTAAAGTAATTTGTCTAAACCTAAGACTTTTTTACGTAACTCGGCATAACGGCGCATATGAGGGGCCAGTTCTGTCAGAATAATGTCGTGCAAGTTATGGTAAACTTCTAAATCAACTTCTTGAGCGTGTAAAATCATATGGGTGGCAGATTTGTGTCCACGCAGTTTAGCTAAAGTAACTTGCTTTTTAACTTCGGTTCCCCAGGTAGCACCAAAAGTGTTTTGGTAAGCTTTTAAGCCTTTAGTAAAGGAAGCAAATGCATTTCTTCTTAAAACCGGATCCGCTGATTTTTCATAGCTTTCTTCATATTGGGAGAAAGACATGGCGTGGGTATTGCCTTGGCTATCAAGAATCGGTTCAAAGGACATGTCAATCAATTTGCCTCGGTCGTAAATGGTTGAGAACGAGCCTAGGACTTCACTTAAAGATGCTAAAGCTTTTTCCGTTTCAGGGTGGAGCAAATAGGGCTTATCTCTAAGCATTTGCGTTAACATTCTTTCAAATTCTTTTAAACGTGGTTCTTCTTCTAAGTACCTTTCCAGCGTTCCTTCGGGCAAGTCTAAGACTTCCGAGCGGAAGAAAGACATGCTTGCGCTGACTTGTGCCATAATAGCTGCAGTTCTACCCATAGCCATTTGGCTTTCGGTATTAGTTGCGTCGACAGACAGTTTTAAGGAAGCATAACTTCTAACTTGGGAAAGATGGACTTGAAAATCTTCCATCGCTTCCAAGAAGTTGAATAAGGTTTCTGCACTTTCGTCTAAGCGACCTTCATATTGTGTAACAGAAGGTAGTTTCTCTAACACTTCTTCTAGAGCTTTTTCCCAAGCTTGGTCATTTGGAAATATGTCAGTTAAATTCCAAGTAAGATGCTCTGGAACTTCTTGACGAGTCAATCTTTTAGCCATAAAAACTCTCCTTTATATTGTTTTTTACCCATTATACATATTCTTGAAAACATCTTCTTTACCTTCTTATCAGCGAAAAAATATTTCTTGTATAGAAACATCTTGGATAATTTGAAGCTTCCCCTATGGAAGTTGATGATGGCAACTAATAAATTTTATACTTAAAAGAGGTTATTACTACGTTTTCTTCTTTTGTTACTGAATCAAGAGTTGTTAAGTTTTAAAAACTATATATAGGGCAGATAAGAGCGGCTATCTGACGAAGGAAGTTTTTTAATAGATTTTATCCGTCTTTGCCTAGCTAAGCAATGCGTCGACAGTAAACAATATGCGTCGATAGTAAACAATATGCGTCGATAGTCAACAATAAAGTAAATAAATAGATTATGGCAGGAAGAAAGGGTAAATGAGCGAAATAGATAAGGATGGTTTAAATATTTTATGTTATACCTTGATCAAAAAAGGAGGATAAAGATGGCTCATTATCCACATTTGTTCAGCCCAATTAAAATTGGCAATGTAACTTGGAAAAATCGTATTGGTTCAGCTCCTGCCGGTCCGGCTCCTCAAACCTCTGGCTTCTACACTGAAGAAAACTTTGCCTACTACGAAATCCGGGCTAAAGGCGGCGCAGCAGTAGTAACTCGTGGTGAAACTTTAATTGGCCACAGAACTGACAGTGCCCATGGTAATCTTTGTAATTTGGCAGACACTACTTTTATGGCTACTCATTTGCAATTTGCTGACATTATGCATCAACATAATGCTTTAGCCAATATTGAAATTGTTCATAGTGGGGCCAGAGCTCATCCTCAATATACCAACGGTGAAATCTGGGGGCCCAGCTATGAAGCAGTTGGAGTTTATGGTGTTCCGGTTTTAGAAATGACCGAAGACATGATGGAAGAAGTCGCAGATGCCTTTGCTAATGCAGCGGCTGTTGTTCAATATGCAGGTTTTGACATGGTTATGCTTCACGCAGGCCATGGTTGGCTGCTCAGTCAATTCCTTTCCCCGGTCTATAATCGCCGTAAAGATAAATATGGCGGTAGCATCGAGAACCGCGCTCGTTTTCCAATGATGGTTATCGATAGAATGAGAAAAAGAGTTGGCCCTGACTTTCCAATCGAAGTTCGCATGAGCGGCGATGAATTTATGGAAGGTGGCTATGGTCTTGACGATGGCATCGAATTTGCCCGCATCATTGATGACCATGTAGATTTAATTCATGTTTCTGCCACTTCATTTAAAGACATAAATTCAGGCACTCGCATGTTCCCATCGGCTTTCTTGCCCCATGGAGTTAACGCTTATTTAGCAGCAGCCATTAAAAAAGCAGTCAAAAGCCCGGTGGCAACAGTCGGAGCCATGTCAGACCCTGCCAAAATGGAAGCAATTATTGCTAATGGGGAAGCGGATGTTATTTACATGGCCAGACAGCTAACAGCTGACCCCTATTTCCCCAACAAAATAAAACAAGGCCGCTATGATGAAGTTCGCCCTTGTATCCGCTGCAATCATTGTATCAGTTTAGACTTTGTTCCGTACGTGCCCTTCCCGGCAGGTATTTCCGAATGCGCTGTCAACCCAGTCTATGGCCGTGAGCTAAGAGAATCGTTATATGTGCCAAAACCCCTGCCTAAAAAAGTTTTAATCGCTGGTGGCGGGCCCGGTGGCATGCAAGCAGCTTTAAAAGCAGCCGAGCAAGGTCATGAAGTAATTCTTTGCGAAAAAAGCGACCATCTAGGTGGCCTACTAGGAAGAGTCTTGGGGGATATTGAATTTAAATCGGACTTGCGCCGTTTCTTAGATTATTTAATCAGATCAGTTCACAAAGAAAAAATCGATCTTCGCTTAAATACTGAAGTCAATGCAGAATTAGTTGCTGAGTTAAAGCCTGACACTTTAATTTGTGCTATTGGCGGAAGCTCAATTGTTCCTTCTATTCCAGGCGTAGACCTACCCCATGTCATCCAGGTAGCTTCACTTTACGAAGAAGGTGTAGTCGTAGGAGAAAAAGTTGTCGTGGTTGGGGGAGGAATTGCCGGAGCAGAGGATGGCTTAGTTTTAGCAACTCAAGGAAAAGACGTCAGTATAATTGAAATTAGAGACGAAATAGCTAAAGACACACCAGTTCTTCACTTGAAAGCTTTAATGCTTGAATTTGCCAAATATCCGGACAATTTGCATACTTATACGAATTCGACTGTAACTAAAATTACAGAAGAAGGGGTATATTATCTCGATCAAGAAGGCGAAGAACATTTCTTACCTGCCGACACCGTAGTTTTAGCAGTTGGCATGAAAACCAAACAAGAAGAAGTAGATAAACTACGTGCCCTCAAGGTAGATAACTTTATAGTAATAGGTGACAGCAAAAAGCCAGGCAAGGTTTTAGAAGCAATTACAAGCGGCTACTTCGCCGGCAAAAACGCCTAGGGGAGACACTTTGCAGCTCCCGTGCAAATCGGGGACAGTCCC
>JAAYKD010000153.1 GCA_012522585.1 Bacillota bacterium
CAGAGTGTGTCAAAAGTCCCATAAAAACTGGATAAAACGATTTAATCTAAAGTGAAATAATGATATAATGGGCCTAACATAAAACAAACTGTAATTGGGGGCTATTAAATGAGCTACATAGAAGGTTTTGACAGAAATCAAGGCATACTAATACCCGAATATTTAGACGACTATGTTAAGAAAAATGACATAGTTAGAGTAATAGACGCATATGTAGAGCAATTAGATGTAAAAAAACTAGGTTTTGGAAAAGCTGAGCCTCCAACCCTTGGTCGACCTTGTTATAATCCCAAGGATTTGCTGAAACTCTACATTTATGGCTATCTAAAGGGCATTAGAAGTTCTCGGCAATTAGAGATATTGACCCAAAATAACATGGATGTTATCTGGTTAATGCGCAAATTGAGTCCAGATCATAAAACAATAGCAGAATTTAGGCGAAATAACCAAAAACCAATAAAACTAGTTTTTAAAGACTTTGTCAAGCTCTGCGACGAATTGGACCTATACGGCAAAACCACAGTAGCTATAGATGGAACAAAAATAAGAGCAAACAATTCCAAAAAGAATAATTATAACAAGAAAAAGATAAACCGGCATAAAAAGTATATAGATGAAAAGATAGAGAATTATTTAAAAGCATTAGATGAAGCAGATAAGACGGAAGAAGAGCTTAAAACGTCAGAAATGCTAGATGTAAAAGAGATAGAAGAAAAAATAAAGTCTTTAATGGAAAGAAAAGATAGATTTGAAGAGCTCGAGGAACAATTAGAAGAAAGCGGTCAAAGTGAAATCTCTTTAGTGGACAAAGATGCAAGACTTATGCCAATCCACCACGGACATATTGAACCTGGCTATAATATACAAACAACAGTTGATTCTAAACATAAATTGATTGTAGATTTTGAAGTAATCCAAAACCCAACTGACCAAGGTCAATTGCTAAATATGTCAAAGAGAGCAAAGAAAAGATTAAAAGCCAAAAGATTAACTGTTTTAGCTGACAAGGGCTATTACAACTACAATGACATACTTGGATGCCTAAGACGAAAAATAACCCCATATGTTTCTAAGCAAATTGCTGCCAATAGTACTAAAAACAAAAATTTCTATGCAGATAAGTTTACTTATGATCCTAAAAAAGATGGATTTATTTGCCCTGCAGGCAAATTACTCAATAAAAAGAGAAAGAGAACCGAGAACAAAAAGCACATAGGTTATGGTTATGGTAACCCAACAGAATGTCAAAGCTGCTCACTACAAACAAAATGTACTACAAGTGAAACGGGAAGAACAATTTTTAGGCATAAAAAGCAAGCACGGCTGGATAGAGTAAGTATAACTAAGCCAGAGAACTTTAAAACATACCGTTTGAGGCAAACCATAGTAGAGCATCCATTCGGTACCATAAAACGAAGTTGGAATACAAATTATTTCTTAACTAGGGGTAAAAAGTCGGTGACAGCCGAAATGGCCCTTACTTTTATTGCGTACAACTTTAAAAGAGCAGTCAATATACTCGGAGTTGAGGCAATAATTGAGAAGTTAAAAGATAAAAATGAGTTAGTAATGGCCTAAAAGGCATTACTTTCTTTGTCCAAATTTAATTTTTGTTAAATCTGACCTTTAAAAAGGTTTGATGTCTTTTTTGCGTTGAATTCTGACACAGTCTGACAAGCCGGAGTTGCGGAACCAGCATATATAGTATGCTTAAATTCCTTATAGTCTGTCTTGGAGATTGCTTCACAATCTTTACATCTTGTTGCAGGCCCTATTTCACCTTAGTGAAATTGAGGGATTAACCTAGTGCTGCGGCCCTGTCTTGGCGAATGCTTCGGATTCTCTACATCTTGTTACTGTTCATTTTCACGTTAGCTTATTATGAACTGGTCTTATTTTTGTTATAGGGTAGTAATGAGTCTCTGGGACTGGTATGGAGTCGCATGTAAGTGCGACGACGGCCCTGTCCCATGAGTCTTGTTACTACCTACTATTTACTTTTTAAGGCGAAAACCTGTCCCTAGTGGATCATGACTGTTTGTTATACAACAGTCTTTAACGAATGCTTCGCACCCTCTTCATTTTATCTATGTTATTATATTCAACTTTAATGATGAGCAATAATTTCTAGCACTCTATCAATTGTTTTTTCAATATTATTATTTAATCTCTTGAATTTTTCATCTTTAAAATTCTCGGGTACCTTGTCTAGGTCATATTCCTTGCTCCATTGTTCATCGTCCCAGATTGATTGACCTTTATAAATAGAAAATTTAAAAACGCGTTTTTTCGGGTTAATAATTGCCATTATCGGTGAAATGCCTATTTCAGGAGTATAGCTTAAGTAGTATACATAAAGGTTCCAATCATCCAAGCCATTGAGGATTAACAGATAAAAGATAGTATCCAAAGTTTCTTCAGTATTGACTTCAACTTCTTCGTGGATCCATGGTGCATACAAAAGCCCTGCATATTTTCCCTTGCCCCATTTCAAAGCTAAATTGGCCCAATATCTCTCTTCACCCTTGAATTTATTTTCAAATTCATCTGGAGAAAAAACTTCATATTCCATGTGTGGTGTATTGTATCCTAGCCATTTTCGATAAGGTAAAGTTGCATCAATCAGGACCCAATTGTCATCAACTTTAGCCATAGCACAAATATGGTCTTGACTATGACCATAGCAATCTTTCTTAACCAAAGCATATTTAGCTGGAATACCTAAATTCAATAAAGTTGATACTATTAAATTAGAATAATCTCCACATGTTCCACTTTTCATCCTAAGAGTATCTAGATCACTTCTTTGAAGGGGATAGTAAGGCGAATCTAATCTTGAATATTCTACATTTTTACCAAACCAGCTAAATATATTCTTAATAATCTGTTCCGTATCAGGAGCATTTGCGCTCATTTCTCTTGCAAACTCTGATATTTTCTCTGAGTCACTATGTAGATATCTATATTCATCCAAGTCTTTCAACATTAATTCTTACCTCCCTATTATTGACAATATCATTACATAACTGATTATAGTTTTAAATATCATTATCCTTTTAAAGTAACCATACCGAATTCCTTCTATAGAAAGATCTAGAAGAAATGCTAAACCGGGACAGTCCCCGATTTGCATAAGCTCATTTAAAGAATTCCTGGAGTAAGTCTGCGGAACCGGCACATAAAGTGCCTAAGTTCCTTATGGCCGGCTGGAATTCTTTAATTGAGCGTCTGTATACAAAGCTCTCTAAGTTGTTGTTTAAACAAAGTCTGTACTATTAAAGCTGCTGCTACCCTTTAATTAACTACTAGCCACTTGCTGTATATAGTCTCTTATAAAAGAAAATCAAGATGAAGTGATAAGCCGGACTTGCCCCTAAATCTCACTACTGCTACATCTCCTCAGCTCATATAAAGAATTCCTGGAGCAAGCCTTTAAAGGCAAAGCTTCAGTTTAAAATTTAATCGAGCTTTGCCGCAGTGAGCTGTCGGAAGGAATTACTTTAATTGAGCGTCTATATACAAAGCCCCTTAAGCTGCTGTCTAAATAGAGATTTTTTTAAAAAAAAGACCAGCCCGTCCTCAAATCTCACTACTGTTGCATCTCCTCAGCTCATATAAAGAATTCCTGGAGCAAGCCTTTAAAGGCAAAGCTTCAGATTAAAATTTAATCGAGCTGTGCCGTAGTGAGCTGACGTAAGGAATTGCTTTAATTGAGCGACTACATGCAACCTACTTCAAGCCTGTTGCTTTCTAGGATTGCTCTCAGATTAACCAGCAAATTTCTTTACAAATTGCCCCAATCTTGGTATAATTCAGAGCGAGAGCAAAAATAGGAGAGATTGCTATGATAAAAATTTCTAGAGAGCATGTTCTGGGTGTTTTAAGCTTCAGGAACCAACCTGTTGCTTGGGCAGATTCAGGTGATTCGGTTGAATTTTTTACCCGTGATTGCTACGATGACGTTATTATTTCACAAGATGATGTAGAAGTTCAAGGCACTCTGGCAAATCCTGCCACGGGGCCTCTTTTTGTTAGAGGGGCAAACCCAGGAGACCTACTCAAAGTAGAAATTCTGGAAATAGAAACAGCA
>JAAYKD010000154.1 GCA_012522585.1 Bacillota bacterium
AAAGTGCAAGTCACAACACTGATCGTGATGTTTTTCATAAAACCACTACCCTCTGGTACTTCCAGAGCGGAAGAATTTTTTTATTTTTCATGGCTTGATTGTAATTGTCTTATACCAAAACCGCCAACCCCAGCCAGGTTGCAGCCGCACCTCGATTTCAGCGCTCAATGCCGCCTACCCAGCCTCTGCACGGCACGATAAAGTGCCCGTTTCATAAGATTGGCAGAAGCTTTATATAATTTTCTATCCGCTCGTTTCTGGAATTAATAAAATTGATTACTCCTTTTTTATACAGCAAATATTGGCTGATATCGGAGAACGTCGGTCTGGTTTTGAATCCATCAAAAGGCAAATAAAATTTTACATGATGGTCATCGTCGATCAGATCATCCAGCAAAAAGATACGGATGTAGCCCAAAAAATCTTCGAACAAATCCAAGAATTTTTTATACCTCAATAAAGTGGAGTACAGTGGGTTTTCCTGACCCAGATAAAAAAGCCGAATACATTCCACGGTCAGGTCAAATCGATCATCAACAAGACTGTTTATCCCACGTGCCTGGTTGATAGTATGTTTGCCCTCAACCCTGTTATTTGGAAAAATGATATAAGCTCCAATGCTAGAACCAGTATCAAAAAGTTCATTTACTTCGCCTGGAATTTGTTCTGTCAGCCACTTCTTGGGCTTATTGTTCTTATACGAGTGGGTTATGGCATCGCTGCCCAAAAAGAATTCCCCAAGGTCTGACTGATGATACAGGTAAGCACCTTCTTTATTTTCACTTAACTCAAAGACCTCACCGTTTGGCTATGGTTTACTCCACAATACCTTGTGGTATCTACGCAGTGTTGGACTGACGCTGTCAGGGTCCCGCCCATGTGAATCAGAGTAAAAATTGTAGGTAGTGTCAATTATCAATGTCAACCGCCCTTTTAAGTTGTTATTTCTTGTTTCTTGTTAACCAGCGCCATCAATGTGATCTGACCACTCCAGCGACATGTTAGAGAGGCTATCGCATCTTCGAATTGCTTTCAGTGAGCCAAAACCCGCTCCAGTTGACTCGTCAAGTCAACGAAATGAATTTATTCTACCTCTTGTCCATTGCCCATCTGGTGTTCAAAGGATTGATTTATCAAACTCATGACGTAAGGGATTTGGTCTAAAGAGGTTATCCTCACTTCAACCTCTCCATTGCCCCAATGTCCTAACCCTGCAACATTCTGAGCAATTTGCTTTGGGTCATTAATTTTTTCAAAGGGCATATTGAGCGTTATGGCTAGACTGTTTGCCAGTGGCACAATGTCTGCAAAGTTAGTTTCAGCCTTGTATGCAATGTAATACTTTAGCATTTCTTCATACACCACACTACTGTCAACCGCCAAAATTTCCTTGCGGATGGCATCAAATAAAATTCTTGAAGGTTTCCCTTTTTGCAGGTAAGGGTAGTTATCGAGTGTGTAGCTACCTGCTCCTTTAGGTTTCTCTTTGTATTTAGATAAAATCTCTTCTGAAAGACCAGGATAAGTCCAAACCTCTTTTGCCAGTTTTGCGAGCCGATCTGCCCTTTTTTCAATAGATTGTTTGTTCCATACTGCTGTATGTCCAAGTCCTTCGTTCAGCCGCAAAGGGCTCATCACAAAACCGCCATTCATTGTCTTCTTCTCAATGAAGGGGCGATCACTGTATTCTGAGTTGTAACCAGTCAGAGTGAGGTTTCCTAAAGTATGGAGCATTGTTTCATGTATTTCTTGCCAATCTTCTCCTAATTCTTTTTGCCACTCGACAGAGAGGTTTTCGTTTTGGGGCATAATATGTTCGATGGTGTAGTTTCCTACCGTCACAATTTCTTTTTTACCGTGGTTTTCCAACTTTCTCAGCCAATAACTGCGACCCCTGAAGTTATACAAATCCCTGTGTTTAATTTCTCTGACAAATTCCTCGTCTGTCGGAAAACGCCTGTAAGAAGGCATCAATTGATAAGAAGCAGCAGCACTCTCAAGATAAGCTTCCTTATCCATAGTTTTCGTGAAATTGGAAAAGGTCTTGTTGAGTGAATTTGTGGGAATACCACAGATATATCGCCTAAAGACGTAAGATGCAGTTAACTGTAATATATCCAGAAAATCCGTTTTACATAGTGCTTCGTTTCGATAATCTTCATACAGCTCCAGCATAAACGGATAAGCAGTTTCCACATTCAATTCTCGGAGGTCCTGGAATGCTTGGTTTAGTTCCTTATCCTTTTCTTTTCCAAGTGCCATAGCACCATAAAATTCAGAATGACGACATAAGTCGTCAAGAAGACTTCTTATGTCAGTAAAAGAGTTATCAGCATCAGTAGAATATTCCTTAAAGGCTTTATAAACATCCCTGATACGCGGGATTCTTCCTGTACGGAATGTGAGGTAATGGCGCATGAAAGCATCAAAATGCTGCTCGTACGCTTCTTGACCGAAGCTTATCTCCATTGGTCGCCAATATTCTTTATACAATTCTGATTGTTTTTCTGGTTCCAAATCCATTAAAATATAATTTCTAATCAAATCCGCGTGGCTTAGCTCTTTACCGGCCGAGTTCATGCTCTCGAAAATTAACTGAGTATTGTCCTGCCAAATTGTAAGTGAGATACTGACAATCATCAATTTAGCCAGACCCGAACATAAGTAGCCCAGTTCAGAACCAAGGTCTTTAAGTTTGAGTTGAAAAAAATCAAAGGCTGATTGAATACGAATAGAAGGATCAACTGGTGCTTTCTTTTGTGTAACCAGCCTGATCAAAGTGTTTTTATCAGTTTGTGTTAAGACTAACTTGTATTTTTTCTCTTCGTTCTCCAAGCGGTTTATTAAATAATACTCTCGAATTTTTTCAGCAGAAAAGCCGTCATAAGGTTCTTTATCGCCAACATGGCGGGCTAATGCTTCGAGCAAAAGCGATAAGGTTGTCAAACGTTGTTGCCCATCAATCACCATGGCTGGTTGAAAGACGCTATCTGCTTTCTCATGAAGGATATACACAATGGAACCGATAAAGTGGGACTGGATTTTCTCATTCTTTCCAGTCCTGATAATATCATCCCAGAGTTGCTGAACTTGCTCATTACCCCAGCTATAAGTGCGCTGGAAGATTGGAATTGTAAATTGGGTTGATTTCTTTAAGAAATCCAGGAATTTATATTCTTCAGCATGCATTCGGTAGAATCCTTTCCAACTATTTATTCAACAATCTTTTGGTACAGCTTCATCAAATAAGCAACGCAAGCGGTTTCGTCTTCAAATGGCCAGGCTCTGCCATAGGCTTCCCAAACGGCTTTGTCATTGGCGATGTGGGCTTTGCGGAGTTCAGGGGACATAGTAAGTTCATCATAGAGGTCAGCCAGACTTGCTTCAAGGTAGAGCTCCCGAACGTCGAGGATAGCCTGGGCAGTCTTGAAGAACAATAATTGGGATACATGAAAACTCAATAACATCCTTTTCGAGCTCTAGGTAAAGCTCGTCTATTTAAGCCTGGATCTCGATTGTTTTAGCTAGAGCGGCAGCAACACGGATAAAGTGACGGGGATCATCCATTTGACGGCCTTTGCGTTCTTTCAAGTACTTGTCCAACACCTGGTAACCGCATAATTGGTAGTTCCATATTTCAGGTGTTAGTCCATCAAAGTAATAGCTTGGGTTGATATAAAGTCTTTGTTCTTTTTCAGAATATTTGAGACGATAAATCGTGTGGTCATCACCTTTTCCTTGAAATTTGACACTCGGTTGGTCTAACTCAGCACTTTTAAGAAGATCAATATAAATCAACC
>JAAYKD010000020.1 GCA_012522585.1 Bacillota bacterium
AGGCTCTTGGTGTGTGAGCCACGCAAAGGGAATAGATCTTCTTGTAGCCTGCCTGTTTTAAAGCCAAAGCGCAATGATGGATAGTGGCACCAGTCGTATAGATGTCGTCGACTATTATAATATCGCCGTCATGCTTGACAGCATCTGGGCGGTAGGCATAGATGTTTTCCAAGGCTTGCCAGCGTTCATTCAAGGTCAAATGATGTTGATCTTCCGGCTGTTTTGTTTTGACCAAGAGATCTAAGAGGGGCAAACCACTGTATTCCGAGATTTTTTCTGCTAAATGCTTGGTTGAATCAAATCCTCTTTCCTTCTCTCTTTGCAGGGTTGCCGGTACATAGGCCAAGCCTGGGTTTTTACTCTCGGGCCAGAGGTGTCTTTTTTTATTGACTATGCTCTGGGCGAAGACTTCCGCTAAGGAGGGTTGGAAAAAGAATTTGTAATTGATGATCAAATCCTTGCCCTTGCGGTCATAAAGAAAATCCGAGCGCCTTCCAGCCAGCAAAGCAGCCGCACTGTCTTTGAGGGGAAAGTATTCCTCGTATAAAGGACAAAAGTCCAACTGAGCCCGGCAATAAGAACAAAGCCCATAATCCAGCCTGGCCTCTATATCATCACCGCAGAGACTGCATTTTTGCAAATGAGGAAAAAGCCACTCTTCTTCTATTCTTTTTAAAAAGGGCTTAAATTTTTCCATCTTGACCTCCTGTGAGTTGTCGGCAAGTTCTGCCAAGCTTTGCAAACGCTCAGCCAAGCCGGTGTAGCGGATGGCGATATCATTATTTCTAACCGCCATATATAAAGCGCGCTTGCTGCCAACGATGACCACCAGTTCCTTGCCCCTGGCCCAAAGCAAGTGCCATATTCTTCGTTTTTGGCGAATATATTAAAATCCTTTTTCAAAACTTGCCAAATGATAAACAGAAGCTTGAATTTGTCTTTTAATAAAAACTCAAAAATATGTGCCTTAACAATCCCGATTAGCTTTGCAAACGCTCAGCCAAGCCGGTGTAGCGTATAGCAATGTCATTGTTTCTGACCGCCATGTACAGTGCTCGTTTGCTGCCAACGATGACCACCAGTTCTTTGCCCCTGGTGATTCCTGTATAGAGCAGATTCCGTTGCAACATAATGGCATGTTGGGTCAGCAAAGGAATGACCACTGCCGGGTATTCGCTACCCTGGCTTTTATGGATCGTAATGGCATAGCTTAAAACCAATTCGTCCAAATCGCTTTCTTCATAAGGAACGAAATGACGGCCTTCACCATCTTGAAACTCTACAATCAGCTGATTGTTTTCTGTATCGATTTCCACTATCTGACCGATATCACCGTTGAATATTCCTTTATCGTAATTATTGCGAATTTGCATGACCTTATCTCCGGCAGAAAAACTCACACCTGTTTTGGTGATAGCAGGTTTATCCTTATTCCTTGGGTTGAGTCTTTCTTGCAAGGCTATGTTCAAACTATCGACACCGATACTGCCTTTCCTCATGGGAGTAATGACCTGAACGCCTTCACCATCGGCCAAATTCAAAAAGGCAGGCAAACGCTGAGCAGCCAAATCAGTGACTAATTGAGCAGCTTCCATGGGGTCATCCTTTTCCATAAAGAAAAAGTCCCTCTTATTATCGTCTATAATGGGCATTTGGCCCTGATTTATTCTGTGGGCGTTCTGAACGATCAGGCTCTCTTCGGCCTGGCGGAAGATGGTCTGTAAGTGAACGACAGGGAGATAGTCGCTGGCAATCAAATCTTTTAAAACATTACCCGGACCTACTGAGGGCAATTGGTCCTGATCGCCAATTAAAATCAGCCGGCTCTGAAAACTCAGAGCTTTTAAGAGGTGATGAAAGAGAATTATGTCTATCATCGAAGCCTCGTCCACAATCAAGACATCGCAAGCCAGAGGTTTATCCTCGTTGCGGGCAAAGGTTATGCCTTCTCCAGCCATAAAGTTA
>JAAYKD010000003.1 GCA_012522585.1 Bacillota bacterium
AGGTTCAACAGTGTTTCTGTGTACAGCTTTTGGATAGTACTTATAGGAACATTGCTCTTTATATTCTCTGATTCTATTTTGGCATTTAACCGGTTTAAAAAAAGAAGCCCATATGGCTCAGTTTGTTTAATGGCAGCTTATGGTGCTGCTCAACTGCTTATTGTTCTTGGGATATTGCTTGAATAAAGGATATGACCCTTTATCGATTTTTGAATTTCTCATGATTGAATGATTCATGATAGTATCTTGACAGATTTGCAACTACATTTCTTTTCCCATAAATTGTACATGCTTGCAAATTATGAAGCCAATTTTTTCATAGAGTCTTAGTACTGGTGCATATTTGTTTGTTGCAAGAGTAATACCAGCTAATCTTTTATGCTGAACATACTTCTGAACTTCACCAAGGAGTTTTGTGCCTATACCCTGACTTTGTCTATTGGGAATTGCAAATATTTCCTCAATGAAAACCTCATCGTTATACCATCAGATTTTCTCATGAGCAAGCAACGCTCCAATTAAAAAATCTTCATCTATGGCAACATATCCTATAAACTTTTTATGTTCAAAAAAATTTTGTAAATAGCGTATAGCCATGTCTTTGCTCCGTCAGCACATTTAGGAATATCCAACGCTTTCATTTCTCTGATAACCATGCATTAGTCTAAAGTTTGGATTATTTTACATACATTAAGCTTGCTGGTTAACTCTTGGTATTAGAGATAATATTTCAGATAGTTATCAATGCATCCTGGTTTAATAAAAAATCTATCACATTTATTTTTCTATATCCCTTTTCCAGGTTACTAAATGGGTCATTATCCATAGTGATAACTATTTTCTTATACCCATCATCAATCTTTTCAAATGAACCCAGCTCTTGTTTTTTCTTTTCCGGATCAGCTATCGAATAGGCAACTTGAATATAATATGTATCCTTTACATCAGATGCCATAAAATCTATTTCTTTCTCTCTGTTCTTGCCTATATCAACTCTGTATCCACGGTGTATTAACTCATTGTATATTACATTTTCCAGAGCATGTGTAGGTTCTATCTGTCTGTAATTCAATCTAGCATTCCTTAGTCCTAAATCTGTAGCATAATATTTATTCTGTGTTTTAAGATATTCCTTCCCCTTAATATCATATCTGTAAACTTTACTAAAAAGGAATGACTCACAAAACCAGGTAAGGTAATTTCCTATTGTATCCGGTGTAATAGTTTTATAGCCATTCGATCTAAGAATGTCTGATATTTTTTTTGCGCTAATACTACTGCCAATATTGGAACAAAGAAAATTATATACTGCATTAAAAATATCAGGATTCCGTATTCCGTACCGCTCGATAATGTCCTTTGTTGCAACTGTATCCTGTAGCATATTTAGATACCGGACCTTGAATTCGATGTTTGGTTCGGTTGCGACATATGGAAATCCGCCATATAGAAGGTAAGTATTGAACGCCTCGTTTTTGTCTTCGCCAATGAATGAATAATACTCGGAAAAAGAAAGCGTATGCATTCTGATTTCTATACTTCGTCCCCTTAAGGCCGTTGAAATATCTCCTGATAACATCTTGGAGTTTGACCCGGTAATATAAACATCGCAACCTTTGTTTTTCAAACTGTTTAGTAAATCCTCAAAACCATCAACATACTGAATTTCATCTATCATGACATAATATTTACATTCACCACTTGTGTATTGATGAATGTATTCATAAAGTGAATTCGAATCACGCAATTTGGCATTATCTTTGTTTTCAAGATTAATCTGAATGATATTTTGTTTGGAGATACCGGATTCAACAAGATATCTGGTGAAGATATCAAAAAGAAGAACAGATTTTCCGCATCTTCTGACTCCGGTAATAACCTTTATAAGGTCTTTATCCTTGTACTGTTTTAAAAGATTTAAATAATAAGGTCTCTCAATAATCACAGAACCACCTTCACTTTAATCTTATTCTACTCTAAAAACTTTTAATTATCAAGTGTTTTTCGAGTAAATTGTATGTGATTGCAGGAATGTGCCTATTTCCATCTGAACTGGTGTAAATTATACATTAGACGACTCTTTTCCCAGTTCTTTCTCTTTATGAACACAGGAATGCATCTTGATATTGCAGATTTATCTCTATCAAACAAATTCGTCAGTTGTTACAAAGAAAACAATACAGTATCTTTATAAATTTAAACAGACAAAAAATAGTTTATCCTACGTTTCAAATAAAATGATTTCGTTATTTATAGATTATGCATTTCTGGACATCAATACTGCGAGCTTTACATGCCCCGCGACATCATTATGCATGGTTCAGGTAACTGGGAACATGTAATTCTTTTCAAGTTCAATAACCTGGAATTTTTAAATCTCGCTGCGCTACAACAACCGTATAGGTTTCTGTGTCATATGTAACACCAGTTTCTATAAATCCGTTCTTATGCCAGAAATGCTCTGCTTGCGGATTGCCTTTAACCCACCCTAAGCGAACACTTCCAATGCCAATGCTAATCAGGAAAGTACATAATTCATTAATAATACTGCTACCTGTTCCTGAATTCTGAACTGATATATCCGTCATAAAGAAGCCAATGAATGCAGTCTTTTCATCAGGGTAAGCCATAATGAGATCCATAACAGCAATCAATTGATCCCTATCATAAAAACCAACATAATGCTTATCAGCTGCTTCTTTGTTTGGAGGCAAAGCCTTCATGTCATCAACGATACTTTGCTCTGTAACGAACGGGGGACAGTATTGATAGTACAAGCTGTTATTGTGACATAGATCATATATTGCTTTTATATCTATCTCACTCAGATACCGCACTAGATACTGACTTGAAAAAAGTGAAACATTCATATTATACCTCTCCCTCTACATCTTCCATATTGTTTTTCACAAAATAATATGTTGTTACTTCTATGATACTTCCGAAATCTGAAATCCTTCTTTATAGGCTCTGGGATCTTTTTTTCGGAACAAAGTACTCTTATTCATGTATCTGAGATACCCCTTTTTTCTACAGCATATTTACACCACTACACTTGACAATTCGTTCGAGTGTGTATTTATAGCTATCAATCAACACCTGTCAACGGTGTAAAGCAAGTATTGCACCATCGATCCATCGCCTGGGAAAACCAAATCTGATGAAAGAATCGTTCATGCTGGCATGTGATAAAAAGCAGAATGCTGAATGCGAAGAATGCATCAATATGGTGGGGATCATGACTGGACCCGCTGATCTTAGAATAGCCGTCAATTACACTTTTCCTTTGCTCAGGATTTTGGTAGTTCGAGGTGATCATGCCACATTCTTGCGTTTTATAACCATATCCCGAAAGAGAAAAGTCAATTGCAGTAAGACCTTTTGGCGTCCACAGAACATTACTGAATCCTAAATCAGCATGAATCAGCCCTTTTGAGTTTGGTTGAGCGTCCAAACAGGTCATCACGGAATTAATTTCAACGAGCGCACCCCTGCATATCGAAGCCTGCTTGAGAGTTATATGATTGGCTTGAAAAGCTACATTGATCTCTTCCTGCATTGCTTGTATTAAATCATGCGAATAACTGAGACGGGTACCAGCAAAACCCTTAGCAGCCATATGTATATGTGCTGCCAGTTCTCCTAGTGCATGTGCGTATCTGTCACCATCCTCCGTCGTTAGCGTCTCACCATCAATCCATTTAAGCAAGCATGCTGGAGAGCCATCTGAAAGACTACAAGCAAGATCACCTTTGTTAGTCAAAAGAGGGATCTGTACTGGAAACAGAGCCATATGCTCAAGATGCACCAATAGTTCCATTTCACCATACATGAGTTGGAACCCGTTTGCCTGATTACCGAAGATTTTAAGGGAAAAACCATCTGCTGGACATTGGATTCGTAGAACATAAACATCATTACCGCTACAAACACGGCAAGTGATGTTTTCATTGTGTCTTATAAAATTCACATGTGTATTATCCAGGTTATAATTAGCGAGAGCTTCGCGAACTAAAGTATTTTCAAAATCATTCATTGAAATATGATCCTCCTTAATACATCACTTATGATCGCAATCCTTACAGTATCAGGCTTTTCCAGCATCGGTGCTTGTTTTCAATTAGACTGTCTCAACATGGGTCATGTTGTCATTATTGAAGTCTGTTTCTTTGGAATAGGTCAAATGTTTTCTATATTTTTTAGTATATGGAAACATATCAACGCAACTAATTAGTCTTTCAAGCAACCAATAGGAATGACAACTACTCCATCC
>JAAYKD010000021.1 GCA_012522585.1 Bacillota bacterium
GACAGTCGATTATATTATTTAATAAAATTCTTTGGCAAATCTAAAATGAATCAAAGACCAATTTAAGAAGTTTAAAATCCAATCTTCAGCATAAAACGTTTTTAATAAAAAAGGAGCCATGATGAAAATCACAGCTCCTTAAGCATCGATTCGATTTTTTAGATATGGAAGTTCATAAAGGGTAAATAAAAATTGATCTGACCAAGCATTCTCTTGACTAATCTGACAATTTGAAAATGTGTCCGTCAATGGCAAATTGGCGGGTGCTATATAAAACCAGAACCCGGTCAAACTCTTCCTCAGCGATAAAGTAGTCAATAGGTAGGTTATAATAACGCAAATCTAAAAGTTGGACTTCTTTGAAGTGAGGGGCTAAAAATGGGGCCAAGACATGGGCATAGGAATCCTTGACGACTAAAAGTTTTTCTCCCTCGTCAAGACTCAGGTTGCGCAAAATTGTTAGGGCATGGTTGCCATCCAAATAATAAGTATAATGATCCCTTTCTTCCAATCGTTCCGGGAAGAAAAAGGAATTTCCTTCGTGCTGGCTGTCTGGTATTTCCACTTGGAATTCCATTTCTTGATCCGAAACCAGAGTCCATTTGTCGATCCTATCGGCTTTGGCATAGCCTGGAGCCTTGGCACTCAAAGTGCCCAAAAAGCCTTCCGCCATCTTTTCTATTTGATAGTCTTCTAGGGTAGCCGGCTCAAATCCCATCTGCTCAATTAAGCTTTGGTAAAAATAAAAAGCACCTAGGGCTGACCAGTGGTGGTCACCACGAAAATAGAGATAATCTTGGTTGTTTTCTTTTAAACTCTGCCAAATTTCGCTGCCCAACCAGCTTTCCTTTGCTTGGGCTCGGGCTAAGATGTAATCGAGATATTCCTCTTGGCTAAAAGGATCAGCCAAAGCAGGCAGTCGTCCCTTATCTATTTCAGCAGCTGTCGGAATAAAACCAATTTGGACAGGTAGATTTGCTCTGGCGACAAACTCATTTAAATACCCAATATGGCGCTGTGTTCTAGTCAGATCAGGTTGGTCGAAGCGTTCGATCAAGGTTTGATTCTTGCCAAAATAGACTCCGTTGTTTTCTTTTTTCTGTAAGAGGTATTCGCTTTTCGCTTTGACTTTGACCCAAAACTCTCGCAAAGGAAATTGATCGGTCACATAAGTTTCAAATTTGTCCCCATATTCACCTGACATTAGAGAGTTCCAAGTAAGGGTGGGCTTAGAAGCCAAAAATCTATTTTCTGCTGCAGAGAATTCCTGATAGGGCCAAAATAGATTGATGATGGCTCCGCCTAAGAAAAACAAAACGCAGATAGAGATCACTGTTATTTGCAATGAATTAATTTTTTTCTTTAACATAAATCCTCCAAATTAGAACCTAAAGTAAAGGAAGGGGTTGTAGGTTGAGTCGACCAAATAAGCTGTGCTCAAGAAAAAGGCAATACTCAAAGAAAGACCGGTGGCTAAAGGCAGCCAAGCGGGGCTATCTTTTTTAAGCCTTTTGTGTAAGAGAGCAAAGATGGGAGTTGAGGCCAAGGCGCTGATCACTATTTGAGGCAAATAGGCCGTTAAAAGGTATAGGCCTTCTCCTGAAACAAGGGGAGTATTGTTCAAGCCGAAGAGCATGGTGAAATAACTGCCCATGAAGCTCAAGTCTTCGATGGCGAAAATGACCCAGCCCATTAGTGTAAAGAAAAGGGTAATACTAACTGAGAAAAAAGCGGGTATCATTTTTAAGAATTTGCCCAAAAAGTATTTTTCTGCAATCAGTAAAACGAAATAATAGAGCCCCCAGAGGACATAGTTCCAAGCGGCTCCGTGCCATAAGCCGGTCAAAGCCCAAACGGCAAAGATATTGAAAATGTGACGGTGAGGGGCCACTCTATTGCCACCTAAAGGTATATAGACATATTCTCTGAACCAAACGCCCAGAGAAATATGCCAGCGCCGCCAAAATTCGGTGATGCTTTGACTTATATAAGGGAAGTTGAAGTTTTCCGGAAACTTAAAACCCAACATACTGCCCAAGCCGATGGCCATATCGGAATAGCCGGAAAAATCAAAATAGATTTGAAAGGCAAAGGCTACAATGCCCAACCAGGCAGCCAGAACTGAATGTTGCCCGGGGGGCAAGGCTTTGATCTTATCCCAAAGCAAGCCGATGTTGTTGGCCAAGAGAACCTTTTTGACCAAGCCAACGGTGAAGCGTTCGGCTCCAGTGCTGAAGCCTTCAAAGCTTTCCAGCCGATAATTCAAAGCATCTGCTACATCTTTATAGCGCACTATAGGACCTGCTATGAGTTGGGGGAAGAGGGTCACATAAGCACCAAAAGAGAGGATGTTTCTTTGGATGGGTGCTTCTTTGCGATAGATATCAATGCTGTATGACATAGTTTGGAAGGTATAGAAGGATACCCCAATCGGCAAAGGAATATTGAGCAAGGGCAAATTTAAACCAAAAACTGCGTTGATATTGGTGATAAAAAAATCTGCGTATTTAAAAAAGGCCAAGATGGATAAATTGCCCAGAACTGCCAAAGCCACTACAGCTTGTTGCTTCTTTTTTTGTCCTTCAAAATGGCCCAGCATCAAGCCGTTAAAATAGTCAAAAACCGTTGAGACCAGCATGATGACGATATAGACGGGCTCGCCCCAGGCATAGAAAAAGAGGCTGGCAAAGAAAAGAAAAGCATTTCTGAATTTTTTGGGCAGCAAAAAATAGACGCTTAAAACCCCGGGTAAAAACATGAACAAAAAGAGTAGGCTGGAAAAGACCATGTTCTATTCTCCTTTAATTAAAGAGTCTTGCAAAGATTAGGAATATTCGTAGACATATTGTAAATTGCCAAGCCAGGCCCCATAACATTGATAGTAAATATGAAGGCCATCGAAGGTCAGGTTCGGGTCAAGACTTCCGTCTTCCAAGGCGAATAAGCTGCCGCTATTCAGATAAATTATGTCTCGCTCCTGAGCTAAAGCCTCTAGGGTTGCATTGAACTCCTTTATTTTGGAGTTATTTATACTCTGATGAGAATAGAGGTTACTGACTGGAAAGATTCCTTGAACAACCACATCCACTTCAGGAAAGTATAGATCTAATGCATCCAGCAAGCGTGCATAATGTTCGGCATAGGTAGGAGCATCCATAAAATAATAGGTCATATCATTGATGCCCAAAAGAATATAGACCACATCAATATTTCCCGGCTGCCAAGTACTCAGAGCTTCGGTTGCCTTCGCTAAAGAAAGGCCCAGCTCTGCCATGAAAGGAACATTGGCTAAAGCAGGTAACATGGTGAGCCCTTGAGTCAAGGAATCACCGATAAAAGCTACTTGGTTAAAAAACTCTCTTCGACTGGTTACATCGCTATCTAGAAGCAAAAAATCACTTTTGTTCATCTGAGGCACCTTTTTGACAGCCAAAGCAGGTCTTTGGGGTAAATTGTCAAAATCATTTCTTTTGGCGAAGATGTCAAGCTCTTCTGCTCTCAGACTGAATGGAATCAGTGAATTTAAAAATATTGTCAATAGAAGCAGGTAAATAGAGATTTTTTTAAAATCAAAAATCACTTTTCTTTCCATTTTAAACTCTCCTATAATATAGTGGAATTGTTTTTGTCAGTATAGCACAAAAAGAGTAAAGAAGAAACATTGCAAGCTGGAGAGCTGGCTTGCAAAATCAAGTCAGCTTTGCTTGAAGCCCAAGCTAAAACTGAGTCAAAATTTCTTGGGGATCGCAGACTGATAAATCAAATTAAGCTGGCTGAATTTAGATAAGCACCACTGCAAGAGCCCAGCTCCTCTAAAAAAGGCCCTGGAAATTTCTTTTTGGATAAAATAACCTTGACAAAAACCCGTTTTTTAGCTATATTAATCTATGTTAAGGAAAGCCAGTGTAGCGCAACGGCAGCGCAACTGATTTGTAATCAGTAGGTTGTAGGTTCGAATCCTATCACTGGCTCCATTTTTTTTGCGCGGAAGTAGTTCAATGGCAGAGCGTCAGCTTCCCAAGCTGAATGTTGCGGGTTCGAATCCCGTCTTCCGCTCCATCAGGTAAACACTCTTTGGCTTTGGTTAGCGAAAGAGTGGTTTTGTTTTTTTAAGGTTGCCTTAATCTGTTTGTAATAATTGAATCTTTTCAAGATCCACCAAGGTGATTTTTTCTTCTATTTTCAAAAAAGTCTTGCTTTTTTATTACAATTAGGTTACAATTCACTTAAACTGGAACTGTCTTTCCAAAAACAAAACCTAAAGCTTTATGCTGAATTAAAGGAGGCCTTTCTTTTGATACCACAAATTTTCAAAGAAGGACTCAGACAATTGCGCAGAGGTTTAGATCATCTTCTTTCTCCCGAGCTCATAATCTTTGAGCGCAGGTTGGAGAAAAAACGTAATGTGACACCTATCTGGAATCGCCAGAAGCTTAACTGGCAAAAGCTCAGATATTCCTATCATCCCAGTCAAAGAAAGCTGACTAAAACTGGAATCGCTATTTTACTAACTGCTCTTTTAATGGGAGGAGCGGCTTTCCCGAAAATAGTCTATCAGGTTAGTGTAGATGAGACGATCATCGGAACGGTCAGAAAAGTTGAGACAGCCAAAGCTATCATCAACGATTACTTGGATGAAATGAGCCAAGACTCACCATATACATTGGTAGTCGATCCGGCGGTGCAAATAGTTCCCATTAAACAAAAAGAAAGTTTAAGCAAAATCAATGATCTAAAGAAAGACCTTGTGCAATCTCTGAATGTTAAAGCCCAGGCTTCGGTAATCTATGTTGGAGATAAAGCCAGCATACCTTTAGCCGGTGCCAAAGAAGTAAACCAGGTTTTAGACAATGTTAAACTCTATTATGTAGAAAATAAATCCTGCTTGGAAACATTGCAGGCCAAATTCTCCGATGACCTCTTGGTCAGAAGGGAAATAGTTGAGATACCACAGATCAGAAATGTAGATGAGGCCACTTCCCTTTTGGTAGCCGGTTCGGAGCGCCGACAAGTTGTGACCGTTGAAGCCGGAGATACTCTGTGGGATATTGCCCTGTCGCAGTCAATCAGTGTGGATGAAATTTTAGCCAACAATCCGGATGCCGAAAGCTTACGCCCCGGCGATCAATTGGTGATCAGTCAGGCCATGCCCTTGGTCGGCGTTGTGACCAACGAGACCACCAGAGAAGAAATAGTGATTTCTTACGATACAGAAACTCGCTATTCAGATAGCATGTTTGTGACTGAAATCGAGGAGATACAAAAGGGTTCCGATGGTTTAAAAATTGAGGAATTTGCCATAACCCGTGAAAATGGTGACGAGGTCAGCAAGGTTTCCTTAGGCATGACCATGGTCAAAGAACCGGTTTCCCGGATTATCGTCAAAGGTACCCAGATGCCCTATGGTGTCGGCACAGGCGAAATGGCTTGGCCCCTTTGGGGAACAGTCACTGCTTGGTATGGCTGGTACGAATACGGCTATCACCGCGGCATAGATATATCATCCGGTTATGGCTATGCAACGGTTACAGCAGCTGATTCAGGTGTTGTTGTCGATATTGGCTACGATTATTTTGGTCTGGGTTACTTTATAACCATCGATCATAACAATGGTTTACAGACTCGCTATGGTCACCTCAACAGTTTCCATGTTTCCTATGGTGAAGCAGTTCGCAAAGGAGATCCCATTGGAGTTGAGGGTAACACAGGTTATAGCTTTGGCAATCACCTGCATTTTGAAGTTTTAGTCAATGGTGTCAGAGTAAATCCTGCTAATTATTTACCGTAAAATTTTAAACTTTTGAAAAGCAACTCTTTTATAAGGGTTGCTTTTTTTGTTGATAGCTAAGGAAAGGTCCTTTTTAAGAAGGGAAAAAAGAGATAAATAGCGAATTAAATAATTTGCGACAAGAGGAGGTATGAGAGTCATGGCTGAACGAATTTTAGTTGTTGAAGATGAGAAACCTATTGCTGAAATCATTCAATACAATTTAGAAAAAGACGGCTATCAAGTTAAAATAGCCTATGATGGAGAAGAAGCCTTAAGGCTTGCAGCCGAGTTTAAACCTGAACTTATCTTACTCGATATCATGTTGCCCAAGCTGGATGGTATAACTGTTTGTAAACGCTTACGGGAAACGGAAATAATTCCGATTATTATGCTGACCGCCAAAGACAACGAGGCGGATTTGATCAACGGGCTCAATGCTGGAGCCGATGATTATATTACCAAACCCTTCAGTGTCAGAGAGCTCAATGCCAGGATCAAGGCGTTTTTGCGTCGCAGTAAGGAATTTAACCGCCTCAACAATATACAAGAAGCGGAACAACCACAAATTCTGAAATATTTGCAATTGGAAATCGATCTGGATTTGGTTGAAGCGCGCCGAGGCGGCCAAAAATTGGATTTGACTTTGAGAGAGTTTGAACTTTTAAAATTTTTAGCTCAGAATAAGGGCAGGGTTTTTACCCGCGATGAGCTATTGCAAAAAGTTTGGGGCTTCGAATTTTTTGGCGATGGCCGAACTGTCGATGTGACGATTCGCCGTCTGCGAGAAAAGGTTGAAGTCAACCCGTCAGAACCGATCTATATAGAAACTCGTCGAGGTGTCGGATATTTGTTCAATCCACCTAAAGAGTAATTTGTAAAAGGAGCAAGGGATGAGCTGGTTTAATTCGATTCGCAGCCGCATGGTTGTGATCATGCTTTTGCTCATGATGGCAGCCATGCTGTTCATAGGCTCATATCTTTGGATTAGCCTAGAACGTTTTTATAATGAAACCCATACCCGAACCATGGAACAGGCAACCTTTCCGTTGCAGTTCTCGGCTCGGGAATTTTTGCTGCATGATCGTAATTTAAGACAGATTGAAACGGAGTTGCTCCAGCTTAAAACAGACCCTCAAGCCGACCAGGCTCAATTGGAATCCTTGCAAAAGCAACAGGCGGATCTTGGGGCAATCATGGCAGAATCGCAAGAGAATTTAAACCTTTTGGTCAGGGCTTCTGCTCCTTTGGAAAGCGAGATCCACGGAGATAGCTTCCAGTTAGCAGTTTTGGATAATGATTTAAAGCCAATAGTCAAGACTCTGGGAGTCAATTTGCTCAGTCAAATCGATCAATCCTTTTTAAACCAAGCCATGCTCAGCGGTAAAGGTCAGGAAAACCGCTTGAAATATCAAAGAAACGATAATACCTCCTTGGATATGAAGGTCTTGGCCTTTCCGGTTGCTGAACAAGCAGAAGTTTTAGGCCTGATCTATGTAGAAAGTGGGATCAGCACCATTGAGGGCAACCTGAATCATGTGCGTTTTCTGGTCGCCATGGCTACCTTTGGTTCCATGGCTATAATAGCGGTAATTGCCTATGTCTTAGCAGGCACCATAACCGGGCCGATCAGTGTTCTCAATGCTCGAGCTCGCGAATTGGCCATGGGTGATTACAGCAGCCAAATCGACGTTCAGTCTGAAGATGAGATTGGTGAATTGGGCAGAACTTTTAACACTTTGACCTTGCGTTTGCGTCAGACCCTGGCTCAAATTGCCGACGAAAAGAGCAAGATGGAAGCCATGCTCAATTATATGACTGAAGGTGTGATCGCCATCGACAACTTCGGACAGATAATTCATATAAATCCATCGGCTGCTAAAATGTTCTCCTTGACGGAAGAAAGCAATGAAAAACTTTTGGATGATGTTTTACCCCCTGAAGCCTATGATTTTGCCTGGCGTCAGGCACTTGAAGAAAATGAAACTGTTACTAAAGAAATAATCTCCTATTCTCAGCGAGGAAATCAGTTGGTTTTACGTTCTCACGCTGCGCCTTTTGCAACCAGCGGAGAAGAATGTGCCGGTGTGGTCATAGTTTTGATGGATATGACCGAAGAGAGCAAGCTAGAAGAAATGCGCCGAGACTTTGTGGCTAATGTTTCCCATGAGTTGCGCACACCTTTGACCACGGTGCGGACTTATGTTGAAACTCTCAAGGACGGAGCAATTGAAGAGAAAAACACAGCCGTTCGTTTTTTAAGCGTAATCATCGACGAGACCGACCGCATGACTCGTTTGGTCAATGATTTACTCTTCTTAACCAGATTGGACAGCACCGCTCGCGGGGAAAGCTATTATATACATTGCTTAAACGATTTGGTCAGAACAGTCGGAGAATTGATGACCCCTCAATTTGAACAAAAAGCTCAAAATTTCAAAGTCATCTTGCCTCAAGAAAGATTGGAAATTTATGCTGACGAAGATAAGATTCAACAGGTTTTATTGAATATTTTAGCCAATGCCTATACCTATACTCCCCAAGGGGGCAGCATTACTTTTTCCCTTTCTGCTCTAGAAAGTGGTAGTCGGATCACAGTGGAAGACACTGGTATTGGCATTCCTGAGGAATCCATGGATAGAATATTTGAACGTTTTTATCGAGTTGATAAAGCCAGAAGTCGCGATAAAGGCGGCAATGGCTTAGGCCTGGCCATTGCTCGTCAAATTGTCGAGAGCCATGGTGGAAGAATTTCCTTGAGCAGCGAAGTTGGAGTGGGCACTAAAGTAATTATAGATTTACCTCTGGTTGAGATCGACCAGATGGAACAGGGGGCAGAATAATGAAGCCTCTGTTCAAGCGTTTACAGACCCCTTTGCTCGTCTTCTTGGTCTTGCTCAGTTTGACTCAATTTGCCATCATGATCAGTCATAGCCAGGAGGTTTCCCGGGTGGTTCGCCAAGAAGTTTTGGAACCTCCGGCAGAATCCACCTTTAACACTACCCATTTAGTCGCACCGCCCAGGATTTACGCTCTCCTGCCCAATGGGGATACGGCTTTGCTGCGTTCTAGCTCAGCTCACTATCTGACCATCTGGAACACAGTTTTAAAAGGCAGTTTAAATCAGCTGAGATTTTTACGCCCCGACCTCCTCCAGCTCGTTGATGAAGATACAGTCTTGGATGAAGAAGTGGGAATCTTCTTGATGTTGCCCTCTCCTCTTCCTTTGGATCAGTTCTGTACGGCTTTAAATATCGAGTTTGCTTCTTTCGATCATCAGGTGCTGCCTGTGATCAATAGAATCTTCGTCAGTGCGGAAAAAAACGATCGGGTTTTAATCGAAGATGAGGCCAGCGATAATTTTTACAAATTGCCTATAACCAGCAAAGCAGAGGTCTTTTTCAATCTGTTGGAAATAACTCAAAACGGAGTTTATTATGGACTCAGGCCAATTGATTTAGCTCCCTATGATTTCTCTGCTGCCAACGAAATTTATACTTATCAGCAAACTCCTTATGTTTCCAGCCGCAGTGTAGGTCGAGCTCACGAGCAGAATATCGAAGTCATAGCTTCCCGTTATTTTGATGACATAACCATGATCCGAACTTTTCGAGGCGCCAATGATTCTTTAGTCTATTACGATGGTATCAAAACTCTGCGGCAGCTGGAAAATGTTACTCGCTTTCCAATTTTGGAATTAAAAAGAAGTGCTGATCAAAGTTTAATCGGCGATCGACCCCTCCAGGCTTTGGTCAAAGAATTGACCAAACTACAGCTCTGGCCACAAAGAACGGAATATATTTTAGATGGTTTAAATTGTGGTAAAGTCACCCAAGGCTATTATAATTTAGTCAATAATGGTCGACCCATTTTTATCTCTCAAGGAGATTTTCAAGTGACCAACACTTTGAAAGCTGCCAATCAAGATGATAGTTTGACTTCCCTCTGGCTGGTTGAACCGGTGGTAGGAACCAGTGGCAAACAGCATTTAGCCTTCAGTGCCGAATACATTCTCTGGAGTTTTTGGAACCAGCTGGAATGGGTTTGGCCGGAGCTGAAAGCCGAAGAAATTGTTCTCAGAGATGTTTACGAAGGCTATTTGTTCAGTCAAGACCAGAAGAGTGTCGATTTGGTCTGGATTATCGAGTTTTACAACGGAGCCAAAGTGTTCTATAATATGGTCAATGCAGAATATTTAGGCAGACTCGCTCCCTTGCTCGATCGCTGATCAAAATCATTATTTAAAGGAGTGAGCCGGTTTGAATTGGAGCAGAGCCAAGAGCATACTTTTGCTGATTTTTGTCCTCCTCAATTTAGTGCTGGCTTATTTCAACTTTTGGCAGCCTGGGCAAGTTTGGGATAGCCCATTGAGTGGCGATGATATTTATGTTACAATCAGAAATCAGCTTCTGGACGAAAAAATCGCTATTTTACAGTCCATACCAAAGAAAGTTCCTCAAGCTTCTCTTTTGAGTTTAAAAAGAGACGATTCATCCCTTCTTTTAGCTGATCATCTCTTTGCCCAAAAGGATGTGGAAAAAGAGATCAGGATCTCTCATGATCATGAGCAGAACTTTATTTTTAGAAGCGATCAGGAGGAGTTGATTATCTCCTCAGATGAGTTCATGACCTATTACAATAGAAGGGAAGAGGATGACGAGGAAGCTTTAATATCCTACGACTTTGCCAAGAGTGCAGCTGAAGATTTTATTAAAAATCGTTTAGGCTTTAGCAGTTTTAACTATAAATTTGAACCCTTTAGCGGAGTCGAAAATATAGCAGCTCAACAGAATGTTATCTATTGCCCTACCTACAAAGGCGCTCCCATATTTGATCTAGGCATAGATCTGGTCATCCAGAATGACGAAGTTTTAATAGGTAATTTTAATATTTACAAGCAGATCAGCTCCGTCGACCGAGTTGAATGGGTGACTCCAGCGATTGACATATTGTTGCGTTTGCCCCAAGATGATTTGATCGTGCAATTACGGGATCAGGCTTTAGAACAGGATGAAAACTGGTTGGTTATAACCGATTTGCGCTTTGGATATTTTAGTTTTTATCAAACCGGGCAAGAAATTCAAGCCCAGCCGGTTTGGCGAGTAGACTTAGATGGTGGTCAAGTTGTTTATTACGATGCTTTTACAGCCAAGAGGCTTTTTCATCATTGAATAAAAGTAATAAGAAAAGATTAGGATGTGAATATCTTTCATGGAAAGAATCATTATCGAAGGGGGAATCCCTTTAAAAGGCACCCTCAGAGTAAACGGTGCAAAAAACTCGGCAGTAGCGCTTTTGGCTGCAGCCGCTCTCACCGACGAGGAAGTTGTGCTGGATAATCTGCCGGAAATAGTCGATGTCTTTGTGATGATCGATATTCTTAAAGCGATCGGCATGAAGGTGACCAGAAGAGGGAAATTTGAATGGCATATAGCCGCCGGCGATCATTTGAATTATCAAACACCGTCGGACATTGCTGTTAAATTGAGGGCCTCCTATTATTTTCTGGGCTCACTTTTGGCAAAAAAGGGTAAGGTTAATGTTGCTTTGCCGGGAGGTTGCCAAATCGGAGCAAGGCCGATCGATCAGCATTTGAAGGGCTTTACCGCTTTAAATGCAACTCATTTATTGGAAGATGATCAGGTCAAATTGAATACAGAACATTTAAAAGGTGGTCATGTCTTTTTCGATATGTCAACCGTCGGTGCCACCATCAATGTCATGCTGGCTGCCAGCATGGCGGAAGGCACTACTATCATGGAAAACGCAGCCCTCGAGCCTGAGGTCATTGATGTAGCTAACTTCATCAACGCCATGGGCGGAAGCGTCAGAGGTGCCGGAACCGAGACGATTAGAGTTACCGGGGTCAAGCGCTTTGGCAGCTGTGTCTATTCTTGTATCCCTGATCGAATCGAAGCGGGTACCTTCATGTTTGCTGCCGCTGCCAGCGGTGGCGACGTTACTTTGAGCAATGTCATCCCCGAACATTTGGATGCGGTAGTTGCTAAATTACGGGAATCGGGTCAGGAAATAGACGTTACCTTAGATACAATTCGGGTGAAAGCTAACCCTAACCCTCAGGCTGTTAATATAAAAACCCTGCCCCATCCTGGCTTTCCTACTGATTTACAAGCTCCGGCTATGGCGTTTTTAGCTTTGGCGCAAGGGGAAAGTCAATTTCACGAAACAATTTATGAATCTCGCTTTGGCCATGCTGAAGAATTGAATCGTATGGGAGCAAATATTACAGTCAATGGTCAACGGGCTGTAGCTCAAGGAGTCGAAGGCTATGTTGGTGCTGAAGTCACGGCAACAAACCTGAGAGCCGGAGCTTCTTTGGTCATAGCAGGCTTGGCTGCTCAAGGAACCACCTATGTAGCAGGGGTAGAACATATAGATCGAGGCTATGACCGCATAGTCGATCGTTTACAGAGCTTAGGGGCAAAAATTAGGCGAGAAAGTCGTCCTAATTGGCCTAAAATCGTCTAAAGAGGTGCTTCATGGCCGCAATCTGGGCTGAAATTTACCGAGAATTGGCTGTTATAGTTTTGGCAGCGATGCCTATTATAGAGTTAAAAGGGGCCATACCCATAGCCATGGCAAAAGGCTATGGTATATGGCCATCTTTTTGGCTTTCTTTTTTTGGCTCGTCTTTACCTGCAGTTCCGATATTCTTACTTTTGCGACCTGTTCTCAGTTATTTAAAGCGTAAAACATTTTTACAGCCTCTTGGTATCAGAGTTGAAAGAAAAATAAGTAACAATCGTCAAAACATCGATAAATACGGCTTGTTTGGGCTTTTTTTCTTTGTCGCCATCCCCTTGCCCGGAACAGGAGTTTGGACAGGCTCGGCTTTGGCTGCGTTTTTGAAGTTGAAGTTTTGGCCTTCAGTTGCCGCTATAATTTTGGGTAATTTTCTAGCTGGGATTATTATTACTCTAATCACTTTAGGTTTTATCATTATATAAAAGAAAGAAGGATGTGTTATGAAAATTCTGCCTCTGGCTTCCGGTAGTACTGGCAACGCCCTCTTGGTCCAAGAAAATGACACGTCCATTTTAATAGATGCAGGCATTGGCCCCAGAATTTTGAAGCAGAGATTGGCCAGCAGCGGTGTCGCTTTAAACGATATCAGAGCTTGTCTACTGACTCACGAACATAGCGATCATACTCAAGCCTTGGCTCGGGTTACTTTCCCTAAATCTATAAAAATGGTGGCAAACGCCGAGACTTGGTTGGCAGTAGAGCAGCAGCTGGATACTTCTGTCTATGATTTTTATGAATTGCCCGTAGGCAATTTGATCAACCTAGGTGATTTATCCGTCCAGAGTCTGCCGATTAGCCATGACGGAGTTAATCCGGTAGCCTATTTAGTTCACGCTAAGTCGGGTAAAAGCTTTCTCTATGCCACCGATTTTGGGATCATGCCAAAATGGTTTCCTCATGCTTTAAAACTGGCCGATTATGTTTTTATCGAGGCTAACCACGATAGACAAATGCTGATCACAGGACCCTATCCCAGCCATTTAAAGCGGCGAGTGGCCAGCCCTTATGGCCATCTCTCCAACGATCAGACTGCTCAGATTTTGAGCAAATATTTAACTCCTAAGACTAAAAAGATATATTTAGGTCATCTGAGCCAGACCAACAATACTCCTCAGCTGGCTTTGAGAACAGTCAGCACGGCCTTGTTGAACCAGGGCTTCGATTTGAATCGTTTGGAAATAGAGGCGGCAGCGCCTTAAAAACTGAAAGCTTTGTCTTATTGACAAGGCTTTTTTAATAGAATTATTTGGGGGTGGATCATGAAGATACAAATTTTAGCTGTAGGTAAAATTAAAGAAAAATGGTTGCTGCAGGGTTTGGCCGAATATTCTAAGCGCTTAAAGTCCATGGCTGATTTTAGCATCTACGAAGGGGCAGAAGAAAAAGCTCCGGAGGGTCTGTCTTTAAAAAGCATTGAGCAGATAAAAGCCAAAGAAGGCCAGCGCCTGCTCAAACAAGTGAGAAAAGGCGACTATAATATTGCCTTGGATATTCAAGGCAAGGCTCTTAGTTCGGTTGAGCTAGCTCATTTACTAGAGGACCTGGCTATTCAAGGCAGACCTAAGACAAACTTTTTTATTGGTGGTAGCTTAGGCTTGAGCTCGGAAGTGCTAGATGCTTGTCAGATCTCTTTGAGCTTCTCCAAACTAACCTTCCCTCATCAGCTGATCCGCCTTGTCTTAGCCGAACAAATTTACCGAGCCTTTAGTATTATCAACAAATTGCCCTATCACAAATGAGTTTGCTTTGCTTTGTTCAATAATATTTGCTACTTAAGACTGTTATAGTCTATAATTGTAGATAAGTTAAATTTTATAAAGGAGTGGTCAAATGGAAGATTTAAGACAAAAAGTCAAAGAAAAAGTTTGGTCTTATAAAGAAGATATGATCAAAGACATCTTTGAACTGGTGGCCATTGAAAGTGTACAAACAGAAGCCAAACCTGGCATGCCTTTCGGCGAAGGTCCGGCTTTAGCTTTGGACAAATCTTTGGAAATTGCCCAGCGCTTAGGTTTTGAAGCCGTAAATTTAGACAATTATGTGGTCTATACTCACAGCGGTCAAGGCAAAGAGAGAATTGGCGTTTTGGGTCACGTTGACGTTGTGCCTTTAGGCGAAGGCTGGACAAAAAAACCTTTGGGTGGCGACCGCGACGAGGAATTCATCTACGGACGTGGAGTTAGCGACAATAAGGGACCATGCATTATGAGTCTTTATGCCTTGAAGATTATCAAAGAGCTGGGCATAGAGTTGAACAAAGAAGTTAGGATTCTAATGGGCGCTAACGAAGAGAGTGGCATGCAATGTGTCAGATATTACCGAGAAAAAGAAGGCGGTTTCGACTATGCTTTCTCGCCAGACGCATCTTTTCCCGTTACCTTTGGTGAAAAGGGCGGCTTCTCAGCTAGGTTTTCTGCCAGCAAGGTAGGCCCAGGCCCGGTTAAGCTGATTCATATTAAAGGTGGTACTGCCGGCAACGTTGTTTGCCCTAAAGTCGATGTTGTTTTAGAGGCTGAACAGCAAGAACACGATGAGGTTTTAGAAAAGTTCACCGCTTATTTGGCTGCCAATGATTTAAAAGGCCAATCAATAATCAAAGAAAACGAAATCCAATTGCAATTGGAAGGGGTAGCGGCTCACGCTTCCACGCCGGAGCAGGGAGTCAACGCTATCTCCCATATGATGGGCTTTTTGCAGACGATTATGCCCCATGTGCCCTTTGTTGCAGGCTATAACCAATGTATCGGCTTGGCCTATAATGGAGAAAATTGTGGCGTCGATTTACACGACGAATACGGCCGCTTGACCTTCAACGTTGGTGTTATCAACACAGAAGAAGATCTAATCACCGCTAATATAGATATTCGCTATCCTGTCACCATTGAAGATTTTAGCCCTCACAGGGATACCCTCTTGGCCAATCTTGAAAAATGTGGTTTTGAGGTAAAGAATGTACGCATGGGCAAACCCTTGTTTGTGCCACCTGAGAGCCCCTTGATCAAGACTCTCTCTGCAGTTTATGAAGAGATTACCGGTGACACAGAAAACAAACCCACTACCATGGGCGGAGGCACCTATGCCAAAAACTTCGACAATTGCGTAGCCTTTGGAGCGACATTTGTCGGTGAGAACAACAATATCCACAATGTGGACGAGCGTCAAAACATCGAAAACATTCTAAGAGCCACTGAAATCATCACTCACGCCATCATTCGTCTTTTATCCCTATAAAAAAGAATGAAAAAGCAGGAATAAAGCAGAGATTCTTCGAGTAGGGAAGGAATATTTCTTCTTAAAAGGGAATACTTATAAGGATACATATCACAATAATTTAATAGGAGGTAGTTTAAGAATATGGCTGAAAAAAGAGGCATGAAAGTAGATGATCTGCTGAGGCTGAAATGGGCCGGTGGTCCGCGTATTTCTCCCGACGGCAAAAAAATCATCTATGTAGGAACCGAAATCAACCCTGAAAGCAAAGCCTATGAATCAAAACTATGGCAAGTTTCTACCTGCGGCAAGACCAAACCAATACCATTTACCAATGGCAAGAACGATTCAAATCCTCGTTGGTCTCCGGTAGGCGACAGCTTAGCCTTTGTTTCCAACCGTAGTGGAGCACCTCAAATCTGGTTGCTCAAAACCGGTGCCGGTGAAGCTCAACAGTTGACCAAAATGCGCTATGGTGCCAACAACCCAGTCTGGTCACCCGATGGTAAAAAAATCGCCTTCATCGCTCGCATGGATATTAAAGATGAAGACGACATTATGACCACACCAGTTTCTAAAAAAGAAAAAGATGCTTTAGCCAACCAGTATAAAGATAAAGCCAGAGTTATTGAGAGAATGCGCTACAAGATGAACGGCATGGGCTATTTGGATACTGATAAATATGCTCATATTTGGACCATCGATCTAGAAAGCGGCGAACTCAAGAGAATAACCGAAGGCAATTACAACAACATGGGCATCGCCTGGTCTAATGACAGCAGCAAAATCGCTTTTGCCAGCAATCGTTCGGAAGACCCGGATATGGACGGCTGGAAAAATGATATCTTCGTCGTTTCAGCTGAAGGCGGCGAACCGGTAGCTTTGACCAAAGGTGAAGGTTCCTTTATGAATCCGGTCTGGGGCCCCTGTGGCACTCATCTGATTTTTGCCGGAAGCGATCGTAAATTTGCCGGTGCTACTCACATGAAGATCTATCACGTTAAAGCTGATGGCAGCGAAGAAGCTGTTAACATCTTACCTGAAGATTTTGATGTACCAGTGGGCGATACCGGTGCCAGCGATAGCCGCTTTGGCAACAGTGGCAATCTTTTTGTTTTTGATAAGGACAAATTGGGAATTTACTTCCAAGCTCATTATCATGGTGCTACTCATATCTATTATCTGGATATCGAAGAGAAAAAAGTCAGCCAAGTTACAGAAGGCAATCGTCAAGTCTTTGCCTATGACTTCAGCTACGATCGCAAAATGGTAGCTTTAGGCTGGGGCGATACTCCTAATATTACAGAAATTTCTGTGCTCAACTTAGAAACCAAAGAAGAAGTAAAATTGACCGACATCAATCGCGAAATTTTAGATGAAATTGAAATCGTGTTACCCGAAGAATTCTGGTATAAAGCCGAAGACGGCTGGGATGTGCAAGGTTGGTTGATCAAACCCTTGGGCTGGAAAGAGGGCTATAAATATCCCCTAGTTCTACAGATTCACGGTGGGCCTCATACCATGTATGGCTATGGCTTCTTCCATGAGTTCCAAGCTATGGCAGCAGAAGGCTATGCAATCTTATATGTCAACCCTCGAGGTTCTCATGGTTATAGCCAAGAATTCGTTCACGCTTGCATAGGCCATTACGGCCAGGGTGACTTCACCGATATCATGTCTGGCGTCGATGCAGCTTTAGCTAAATGGGATTGGATTGACGAAGATCGCATGGTAGTAACCGGCGGCTCCTACGGTGGCTTTATGACCAACTGGATTATCGGTCAAAATAACCGCTTTAAAGCAGCAGCTACCCAGCGCTCCATCTCCAACTGGATGAGCTTCTTCGGTGTTTCCGATATCGGCTACACCTTTACCGAAAACGAGCTGAACGTCAGCCCCTTCGACGATGGTGCCAACGACAAACTCTGGGACTTCAGCCCCTTGAAGTATGTGCAAAATGTAAAAACACCTTTGCTCATCATTCACAGCGAACAGGATCATCGCTGCCCCATGGAGCAAGCTGAACAGCTCTTCATTCAATTGAAAAAATTAGGCCAAAAAGTGCGCTTCTGCCGCTTTGACGGAGCTACCCACGATCTTTCCAGAACCGGCAAACCTAGTTTACGTTTAGACAGATTGAACCACATCATCAACTGGTTCAACGAGCATGTAGATGTAACTCCGGTCGAGAAATAAGAAAACTAAATAATCGAAGCCCCTTTAAGACTCCGATTTTAAAATCAGAGCCCTTTAAAGGGGCTTTTTGTTCTTAAATTTTTCTCTTGTCATTTCTCTTGTCATTTGTTTGTAATTTGACTTTGTAATTGCTTTGTGTCGTAATAGAAAGTGTACTAATAAAATTAAAGCAGAAAGTGAGTTCTATTATGAGATCAACGAAGTTTAAATCATTTTTAGTCTGGAGCCTGCTAATCAGCCTCGTTCTAACAGGTTTGCCCATGAAGGCCCAAGCAGCAACTCTTTTAGATGAGTATTTGCGCCTTGGTTTTCTATTCAATGTCTCAGACCCTTTAGGAGAAATCGAAGCTGCCGACGGTGCTTTGAACTATGTTTCTCCCGATTGGTTTGGCCTCGACTGGAACGGCCGTCTGGTCGTCTATGAACAAGCCGATTTAGAATTCGTGCGCCAGATGCATTTAAGAGACATTAAAGTTGTTCCCTTTTTGGCCAACAGCTTTAATGCTAATTTAGCCTCTGTTGCTTTGAACAATTCCGATCAATTGACCGATGACATTGTGGCGGCAGTGGAGAGATTGAATTTAGACGGGGTCAATTATGATTTAGAGAATGTTGACGCTACGGAGCGGGATTTACAAACAGAGTTTGTTCGTCTCTTAAAAGAGAAGATGCCCAATAAGCATATCAGTGTCTCTTTGGCTGCCAATCCTCACAATTGGCGTGGGGGCTGGCATGATAGTTACGATTACGCCAAACTAGCCCAATATAGCGATCATATAGTGTTGATGTCTTACGAGTTGATGTACTACACACGCTACAACGGCAACTCCACATCCAATTATGGTGCTGCTGTAGCCGGTGAAGATGCCATGATCGAAGCTGTGGAAGACCTGATGGAACGAGGCATACCAGCTCGTAAAATCTTGCTGGGTATTCCTTTTTATGCCCGATTGTGGTTTGAACGTCCTCTAGTCAAAGGAGATACTTTGAGCTCTTATCAAAAGAGTTTGACCCACAAAGATGGCAAAGCCTTAGGCCATTTGCAGGTTGAGCGAATTTTAAAGCACCCGGAGATCAAGGATCTGCAACATGTATTGGAACCTGCCACCAAAAGTGATTTGAGCACCTTTCGAGTCGATGAAACCATCCTCTTACCCTTTATGCGTTTGGAGCCGGGCCATTATTCCGTTTATCATGAGAGTCAAGAGTCTTACACTCATAAAATGGCTTTGATGCGTCGCTTCAATTTAGCCGGTTACGCAGCTTGGGCTGTCGGTCAAGAAAACCCTGAGTTTTGGGTAGCCCTGGGAGGTGGAGGCGCTCCTCCGGAAATTCACTTAATCGAACGTAATTTTGCCGATATAAAAGGCCATTGGGCCGAAAATCAGATTCTCTACGGTGCTGCCAGAAGCTGGCTCTCCTGGACCAAAGCCACCAGATTCTACCCTAATAACGGGGTCAACAGAGCCGAAACCGCCGCAACTTTGCGCAGAACCCTCAATTTAACCTTGATTGACAAGGAAGAAATCAAGGAGTTCATCGATGTCCCCAATACCCACTGGGCTTACACAGATGTCCAGACTCTGGCCTACTATGACTTGATGAAGGGGGTCAATGTCACTGCCCCTTATCGTTTTGGTCCTTACGATTACTTGACCAGAGCCCAAATTGCCACAATACTGGACCGCATCTTCTTTGATGATGGCAGTGGCTTATATGACGAAGAGCTGCTGGCTCGCTTTAGCGACATGGCTGTGGAATACAAAGGCCACTGGGCCGAAGCTTCCTTGGCACGAGTTGTCGAAGCAGGCTTGCTCAACGGTTTTGAAGACTTTACTTTAAGACCTGAAGAAGTTTTGACCAGAGCTCAGTTGATGACCGTTCTTTACAGAGTGGATAGGTTGTTGTTGCAATAAGGATGATTGGGAAATATAAATATTTATTTCACTTAGCAGGAATTATTCTTAGTTAAGGAGAATAACCAATAACCAATATAGCTTATTAAAAAGCTAACTCTGTAATCGACTCTTTTAGAATAAAGAGTTTCAAATTATATGAAAAGGAGCAAATGTTGATGGAACATGATAAGAAGAAACTGACCACGGCAGCCGGTGCGCCGGTAAGTGATAACACGAATTCTCTAACAGCAGGCCCCAGGGGCCCGATGATGTTGCAAGATCTCTGGTTCTTAGAAAAATTAGCCCATTTTGATCGAGAGGTCATACCGGAAAGACGCATGCATGCTAAAGGCAGCGGCGCTTTTGGTAAATTTACAGTTACCCACGATATTACAAAGTATACTAAAGCTAAGGTTTTTGCCGAGCTAGGCAAAGAGACGGAAGTCTTCGTTCGCTTCTCGACTGTAGCCGGTGAGCGAGGCGCCGCCGATGCCGAAAGGGATATTCGCGGATTCGCCGTCAAATTCTATACTGAAGAGGGCAATTGGGATTTAGTTGGTAACAACACCCCCGTCTTCTTCCTAAGAGACCCTTTGCGCTTCCCCGATTTGAATCATGCTGTCAAACGCGACCCCAAAACCAACTTGCGTTCACCTCAAAACAACTGGGACTTCTGGTCTTCCTTGCCCGAGGCTTTACATCAGGTGACTATTGTCATGAGCGACCGAGGCATACCTGCAACTTATAGGCATATGCACGGCTTTGGCAGCCATACCTTTAGCTTGATCAACGAAGAAAACGAAAGAGTTTGGGTAAAATTCCATTGGGTCACCCAACAGGGTATTAAAAACTTAAGTGACCAAGAAGCTGGGGCAGTCGTTGCCAATGACCGAGAGAGTCACCAAAGAGATCTGTTCGATTCGATTGAGGCCGGCGATTATCCCAAGTGGAATTTGCACATTCAGATTATGACTGAAGAACAGGCTCAAAAGCATAAGGATAACCCCTTCGATTTGACCAAGGTTTGGAGCAAAAAAGAATATCCATTGATTCCTGTTGGCGTGATGGAGCTGAATAGAAACCCCGAAAACTATTTTGCCGATGTTGAGCAAGCAGCCTTTAACCCGGCTTCTTTAGTTCCGGGCATTGCTCTCTCGCCGGATAAAATGCTACAAGGGCGTCTATTCTCCTACGGCGACGCTCAGCGTTATCGCTTGGGTGTCAATCACCATCAGATTCCTGTCAACCAACCTAAATTTGGTTACCATGCCTATCACAGAGACGGCATGATGAGAGTTGATGGTAACTATGGTGGCACCAAAGGCTATTTCCCCAACAGTTACGACACCTGGTTAGACGACCGAGGGACTAATGAACCGGCTCTGCCTTTAGAGGGAGTCATGGACAGACACGACCCTTACGCTGACCCAACGGATGATTGCTATTATCAGGCCGGTGATTTGTATCGCTTGTTGGAAGAAGATAAAAAAGTCTTGCTGATTGAAAACACAGCCAGAGATATTGGCCCGACAACTAAGAATATCAAGTACAGACATGCCGCTCATTGCTACAAAGCAGATGCCAATTACGGAGAGCGGATAGCCAAAGCTTTGGAACTGGATTTTGACCAAGTCAAAAAGCTGGCAGAAATGACTCTGGAAGAAAGATTGTTGGCTACCAAAGAAGAAATGTAATAAAACACTAAAATAAAAATCAGCCCTTTTAATTTAAAGGGCTGATTTTTTATTCTTTGGAATTTTCGTTTAAAAGATGTTTTAAGAGTAAATAAATTTTTGCGAGCAGAAAATACTCTCAATTGAAATTAGAAAAATATTCAAAGCGACTGAGCCTATTCAAACTCCGGCGGCTCGATGATTTCTTCTGTAGTCAGTTCTTCTTCCTCATCTTCGTCTTCTTCATCCTCGTCCCAGATATAATCTTGAGCTTTGGGCTGATAATGTCTTTCCGATGGAAGCAGACTGAATTCATTTTGGACGGGCATTTCGCCTTTCCAATCTCTTAAACCCCATTGCCCTTCGCCTTTGAAGGCAAAGCGGGTATCTTTAGTCAGGGCAGTGTGAACTCGCGCCATGATTTTGGGTAAATCACCCATGGATAAGGCTTTGGTCGCGATAATTTCCCCTGCTAGTTCCTTAATTGTCATCTTTTGATTGACTAAGAGCAGTTGATATGCAATTTCTGTTTCTTTTAAATTCTTGGCTTTTATTTTTTCGGCCATCAGATCACCTCTATCTCAAATTGCAGTAATCTAAAAAATTAATAACTGTGGCTAGAACAATATACAAGATTTAGGCTTAAGTGGCAAGGCCTTTTGCTAACAAAGCCGAAATCTTTTTGTAGGTTCTTAAATAAAACAGGCAGTTTCTATAGATGTCGCGTTTCTATAGTCAACTGCCTGTCTTTGTTTTTTCCTAAAATTCAATAAATCGCGTGATTTTGTCTATTTGTACAAGCCTTTTCAAATAAAGCAAAATATATTTATAGATGGTCACTAACAGCTTAGTTTTGTTTTCTCTTTATGCCAGTTCAAAAAATAAAACAGACAGTATCTATAGAGATTACGTTTCTATAACCAACTGTCTGTGTTCTTTAATTTGAAATTTTGTAATAGCCTTTGTAGCCTGGCTTTCTAGCCGTGACGAACTTTGACTTAGATGCCCTTCTCCTTGAGCTTGGCTAACATGTCTGTGGTCATGGCGCTTAAATCGTATTTGGGGTTCCAATCCCAATCATCTCGAGCAGCTTGATCGTCTAAGCTGTTGGGCCAAGAATCGGCGATGGCCTGACGCACCGGATCGACGTCGTAATCGAGTTTAAAATCTGGAATATGTTTTCTGATTTCGGCCGCCAACATTTCCGGCTCAAAGGACATGGCTGTGACGTTGTAAGCGTTGCGGTGATTTAAACGGCTGGGGTCAGCTTCCATTAGATTTATGATTGCGTCTAGGGCATCGGGCATATACATCATGTCCATATAGGTGCCGGCAGCAATATAGCTGGTATAGGCTTTTTGTTTTAAAGCTTCATAATATATGTGGACCGCATAGTCGGTGGTGCCACCACCGGGCAGAGCGGCGTAGGATATCAAACCTGGGAAGCGCACTCCGCGAGTATCCACGTTGAATTTGTAATGGTAATAATCGGCTAAAATCTCACCGGCTACTTTGGTCACCCCATACATGGTATTGGGGCGTTGGATGGTAGTCTGGGGAGTTTGATCAGCCGGTGTGCTGGGGCCGAAAGCTGCTATGGATGAGGGTGTAAACACAGAGCACCCAGTTTCTCGGGCCAATTCTAAAATGTTGAATAAGCCTCCTAGGTTGACCTGATAGGCTAAAGCCGGTTTGTCTTCAGCTACTGCCGAGAGCAAAGCAGCTAAATTCACTATTTTGTTGACGGAATATTTTTTTACCGTTTCGGCCAGTTTAGCTGTGTCCATGACATCTATTCTTTCGTATGGACCGTCGCCTAAAACCTCCGGACAGCAATCATGTAGATCGCTTGCTATAACGTTTTGGGTTCCGTAGTGTTTGCGCAGGGCTAAAACTAGCTCTGTTCCTATTTGGCCTAAAGAACCGGTGACTAGGACTCTGTCTGCCATGTAAATTTTCCCCTTTCATCTTTTAAAAGTGGTTTTATTTATTTTTAAGCCTGTGGCTTTTAAATTTTGTTAGACGGCAAATCTAAAGTTTGAACAAACTCATCATAGCGTATTCATTTTGAATTTGGGTTAACCTCTACTATTAAAATTGAAACTAGCTCTAATATTCAAGAGGTTATGAATGGGACCGTCTTTTATATCTATCTGTTGTAGCTAAACTGATTACAAAATGTTCCAAACGCTACTACTTAGTTTGTGTTTTTTAATCAATCACATAAAACTACATGCGGTTAGGTGCGGGTATGCCCAGCACTGTTAAGGCGTCTTTTAAAGCTGTCTTATATAATTCGACTAGGCTCAAACGGAAGGCGCGAATATCTTCTCGTGGGGCATTTAAGACTTGAGTTGTTTCGTAGAAGCTCATAAAAGAAGCAGCTAACTGATAGACATAATCGGTCAGTTGTGAAGGCGCTAGGGCTTCGGCTGCCTTGGCTACTGCTTCAGGCAACTCGTAGATGCGGCGAATCAAATCTTTTTCTGGCCCTGTTAATTCTAAATCGGCCGGTAGGCTAGGATTGGCCTTGATATTTTGATCTTTGGCTCTTTGCAAGATATTGTTGGCTCTGGCGTGGGCATATTGTAAATAGGGCCCTGTATTGCCCTGCATGTTGAGGGCATCGTTAAAGTCGAAGACGATGAGAGAATTCATATTATAGCGAATCATGTAATAGCGAATGGCCCCGATGGCAATTTGGGTGCCTAGCTTTACATTCTCTTCGTTAGAATGTTCGGGATGACGCTTGGCCACTTCTAAAGTAGCTCTTTCTATGGCCATGTTGACTAAGTCATCGGCTTTGACACCGATGCCGCGCCTGCCAGCCATGGCGTAGATACCTTTTTCGTCCTCTTCGTCTACACTGACTCCCAGTTCCTTGGCAGCAGTTGCCGATAAGGCGACGACTTCGTAGTCGAAGTGGATGGAGTTTTTCGCTTCTTGGCTGTAGCCTAATTTATCTAAGGAAAGGCGCAGAACATCTTGTAAGTATTTTTGTCTGATGTCGATGACATTGATCACTTTGTCTGCTTGGCCATATAAATCGCTTTCTTCACCATTATAGGTGTCGGTTGTCTCTAAGACTTGCCCGTTTTCTTGAGTGATATAGGGCCTGTATTGGAAATCCAGACCTAAAATGCCAAACTTCCACATCTGGTAAGCGATGTCTTTGGCCACGTAGGTAGCTGTGCCATTGGAGCGGACTAAAACTTTATCGGGGTTTTCCAGATGGCTAAAGCCTTCCACATCATCTAATTTGATCACCCAGCAACCGGCGTTAGGGCCTTCGGTTTCAAAGGCCATACCGTCGTTGTCTTTGAGGTGGTTGAAAGCGTGAGTCCAGAAACCTAGATGGAGTATGTCGCTTTCCCAAGTGAGCAAATCGTAGAAGATGCCAAAGCGAGCCATGGTAGCTAAATGACAATTGACTATCTTGGTGGAAATTTCCTTGGCCAAGGTTGCTCGAGGGTTGCCGCCCCTTTCAATATCATGGAGGACTTCTCTTTGTTTTTCCTTTAGTTCAGGTTCCACTAAATAGCGGTCGTTGATCTCAGTGTACAAATCCCAGCAGAAATAATCGTAGGTTTCTTTCTCTTGATCCCAAACGGGGTTTAAAAGTTCCATGCCTACAACTATATCTGCGACGGCTGTGCCGGTGTCGTCAATATAATTTTGCACTTCTAGTCGGTAGCCTGTGCTTCTTAAAAGGCGAGCTAGGGTATCGCCCAAGCAGGCATTGCGCAAATGGCCGATGTGAGCTGCTTTATTGGGGTTGATATTCGTATGCTCGATGACGATTTTGCCTTTGGAGTCTTTTTCAGCATCGATAGAATAAGGCGCTGCTAAAAGGCCTTCTATAATATGAAGGTAGTTGTAGTGTAAATTGATATAGCCTGGAGCTGTTATATTTATGCTTTCAATTGTTTCAGGCAGCAAAGGTTTGAGGGCTTCGCCTAGATCGTTAGCAATATCTAAAGGTCGGCGGCGCAAAACTCGAGCCAGTTTTAAAGATAAAGGGCTGGATAAATCTCCGAAGTCCTTATTGGGGGGAAGCTCCCAGCTGATTTCATCTATGTCATAATCTAAATCGAAAGCATTTTTTAAAGCTTTGGCAGTCAGGGTTTTTAAATCTGTAATATTCATCTCATACCACCCTAAATAAAATTGATTTTTTCAATAATCTCGGTTCGAATTATAACATAAGGACACTTAAATGTCATGCAAAGATAAGAAAGTGCCAAAAGACCTTGTTAAAAAACAAAACTCAAGAAAAGCAATATAAGTTGTAATAATGGTCTGAAGAGTCTTCTTTTATGTTACAGAAGTGTAACAATAGGGCCAATCAAGCTAATTGTTTTACACTTTAGTTACACTTAGGCCAAAACCCTTGTCAATAAAATAGGCCTTTGTTATACTAGCATTGATATCGGAGTAGGAGGCTTTGTAGCTTGAGGCGATTGCAGACTCTATAAAACATTTATAAAAGTGCAATCAAAGGTCGAGTCTAAAGACGAAGAAATTCCCCGATGAAGTTCTTGCACATAAGTGTAAGAAGACACACAAGAAATTATGAAGGAGGAAAAAACCTTGAAAAAGTTTTTATCCGTTTTATTAACCATGGCAATAGTCATGACCCTGTTCACCGGAACAGTCTTGGCTGCGCCAACCTTACAAACTGTAACATTATCTAAATCGACTATTGTTGAAGCGGTCGATACAGAAATTAAAGTAACTGTTACCACTACCGGTACTCCATCTTCCGTTTATTGGGCCATAATTAAAGGTGATACCTATGATGCTAATAATATTTTAGAATCTGGCACTGCCGGTTTAGTCAACAATGAGTTTTACTTAAACGTATCCCGCTTGACCGCCGGTACGGGTGAAGTACAACAAGTTTACAGTGTTTTTGTAGAAGATGATAACACAGGTGTAGTTGCAACTTCTATAAAGGCATTGATTACCGTTCGCCACGCTATGACTGTTAATGGTAGTACTGCTGTACCTGTAGTAAACCTTAATGAAGCCGTTGCTTTTGAAGGCGTGATTACCAACGGTAAAGATTTGTATGTAGCCTTGTTGCAAGGAACCAATGTTGTGGCTTCCATGCAAGCCAACGCAAATGGTGAATTCGTTCTCAACAGAACTTTTACTGATGCTGATCTTTATTCTATCGGTGTAAGAAAAGGCGCTACAGGCCCATTCACTAATTATTTAAACATTGATTTCACCCCTAAATCTGATACTAAGATAAATAACACAACTGTTCCGACAGCAACGCGCGATGCTGAAAATGCTAGCTTTACAGCAGTAGTAACAGTTGCCCCTGTCGCTAATGGAGCAGCTTTGCCTGCGGATGCTAACACATTCGTAGAAATGATCCTTCCCAACGGCGATAAAGTAAAAATGAATATTGCTAATATCGGCGCTGAAGATCATAAGTATGCCTATACTTTTGCTCAAGGCACATTAAAAGCAGGTACTTATAACATTACTGCTGTAACATATAATGCAGCCGTAAGCGGAAAAGCAAAACTTGCTGACATTAAACGTGTTGATGATTTTGTAACACTTCGCAAAGCAGAAGGCAGTTTTACTGTTGCTGATAATGCTAATAGCATGGTAGTAACAGTTAGACCTGGTGAAAAACCAGCTGGTGCATTTATAGCAGGTCAAGGTGTAACAAATGGTGCTTTTGAGCAAGTCGTCCCAACAGCCGTTGCAAACTCTCAAGGTGTTGAGGTAGTTGTATCTGCTCCTGCAACTAAAGAGATTGCTAAAGTTGTCTATACAGTTAAAGGTCCAATCAAATCTTCGATTAATCGTACTTCAGCCGCAGCTAATTTAACAGCAGGCCTTGGCAATACCTACACCAGAGTAGAGACTTTTGACATTACTCATGGCGGTACTATTGATATTGCCGGAACTGTAACGTATACTGATAAATCAACCGAAGTATTTGAAAAAACAATTAAAGCTAATGGTTATGTTGTTGAGTTTAACGAATATGAATTGGGTAAAGTCGGTGACGAAATTGAGTTGAAAGCTGTTATTAAAACAACTGCCGGCGTTCCTGTAAATAATAAAGAAGTAATTTGGGAACCTTCAACTCCTGCTTTCTATTCTTATAATTCTTCTGATAAAGTTTATTCTACCTCTCTAACTACTCTTGGTAATACTAAAGTCAGCGGAACAGCAACTAACATTCAAGACGGAACCTACAGTCTTAAAGTTAAATTAGGTGCATTTGCTACCGTTACTATGAGAGCTATGAATGGCGGCCTAGTATATGCTGAAGCTGAAGCGGTAATTTACGGTGATGATGTTTATACAGCTGAAGTTACAGGTCAATTGGTAGCTACTGTTGCTGCCCAAAAACTGACAGTTGCTATGTATAATGCTAACGGCACAAAAATCACCCCAAACAAAATTCAAATCGATGAGCTTGGAAAAAACATTGTAAATGAAGCTTCCTTCACCGATTTAACCATTTCTGACAGCAAAATCACCTTCAATCCGTTAACCACAGGAACTTTTAACTTAATGTTAGGTACCGATAGTGGTAATAAGATGGTTGTCGTCCCTGTTACGGTTGTAGCTCCCGAATTAGCTAGTGTAACAATTAACGATGAAGAGTCCTCGACTGTAACCGCAGGTTTGCGCGAAAAAGTTGTTGTTACTTTTGAAAACATCACTGCAGGTACTTTAACCTTTACCAATACAAATATTTATGATGCTAACTATGTTGTAAACGATATTGGTATTTATACCTCTGCAAATGCAACAACTCCCATTGCACCTGGTGGAACCATCGCAATTGCAAATAAAGTAGCTACTTTCTATGTTGATGCTATTGCTAAACGTGGAGAAGAGAGCAAAATTGCTGTTAGAGCTAAAGCTGACCTTGCGGCAGCTAATGCAGTTACAGTGACTACTTTAAAAGTTGTTCCCATCGTTGTTGATACCGATGATGTCGAAGGTTTAGTAGTTGATGCGAATGTTGATCTTTACTTGACCGTTACTGATGCTCGTGGTAATGCCCTTGAAGGCTTAACTGTCTCTAGTGCTACAACTGCAGGCAACTTAGCAGGTAACAATACTGCAGTAACAGACGAAGATGGTAAAGCGGTTCTTAATGTAAAACCTGTTTCTGTTGGTACTGTTACTTTGGCAGTTGGCGACGGCACAAACACCTATGACGTTGAATACTATGTAGATAAAAACAATGTCACTTGGTTCAGCGATGTTGTAGTATCTTTACCCGTCGGTCGCGATGTTACAGGGCCTGTTATCCATCTTGAAGATGTCTATACAACAAGCAGTTCCTCTTATACCGTTTCTTTCCAAGTTACCGATACCAGCAAAATTGCTGAAGTGTGGGTTAACGATGAGAAAGCCTTAGTTCGTCCTGATAATACAGTTCGCTTTGCAATAACCGGTTTAGCTACTGGAATTAATGAGTTTGAAGTATTAGCATATGACGTTGAAGGTAATGGTACAATAGCAACGTTAGTTATCGAATATCTCAAACCTTCCAAAGTTGAATTGACAATCGGTTCAACCGAAGCTACCAAAGACGGCGCACCTATCGATGGGATGGATCAAGCTCCTGTTATCAAAAATGGTCGCACCTTCTTGCCTGTCCGCTTTGTATTACAAAACTTGATGGGCGGCTCCATGGAATGGGATGCAGAAACTCAAACAGTTACTTCTGTAGTTAACGGCAATACCATTAAAATGGTAATCGGTTCTAAAGTTGCATTCGTAAATGGCGACGAAGTTGCTCTGTTGGAAGCTCCTTATATTGAGCCTGCCACCGGTCGCACCTTAGTTCCCCTCCGTGAAATCATGGAAGCCATCGGAATCCAACTGGATTGGAACGATGTAACTCGCACAGTAACCATCATTATTCCTCAATAATTCAAGGTTTTTCCTTCATTACCCGGGTGCCTTTAAGGCACTCGGGTTTTTTAGTGTACAGGCTTACCTTAAGTTCGTGGACAGAAGCTTTTCTAGGTGTTATAATATTTTAAAGTTGATTGTTTTAAGGGGTGGTTATATGGCTGTAGCAGTAATTTTGGCGGCAGGTGCCGGCACGCGTATGGGTGGAAGCATGCCCAAACAATTTTGGCCTGTGGAAGGGAAAACGATTTTACAACACACTGCTGAAGCCTTTACCAGTCACCCAGGTATCTTTGAGGTCGCTTTAGTCGTGCCTCAAGCTAATTTGGCGTGGGTGAAGAGACTGTTTGCTCACGAGCCGAAGGTTAAGAAGATTTTACCCGGAGGTGCTAATCGTAGCCAATCCAGTTATAATGCAGTCAAAGCATACGCAGATAGCCCAGAAGCATGGTTGATCTTTCACGACGCAGCAAGGCCTTTAGTCAGCCCTCAGATCATAAGTGGTGCTATTGATGCAGCAGCTAGCTATAAAGCCGCCACAGCCGCAATAGTCAGCTCTGACACCATTCTATTCAGTGATTTAGATGGTAAAACTGTGGAGGCCATTCCTGATAGAAACTTGATGTGGCGCTGCCAGACCCCACAAGCCTTCAAGCAGGAAATTATCGCCAGGGCCTACGAGCTGTCTTTTCAGGATAAAGATTTTGTTGCCACCGACGATTGTGGTGTGATCAAAGCCTTTTTGCCGGAGGTCGCGATTGGTATTTTCTCTGGCAGTGAAGAGAATATAAAAATTACCTTTGCCAGGGATATGGAATTTGCAGCCGAGCAATTGAAGAAACTTTAGACTTTAATTTGGAATCTTAGGTAAATGGACTGCCAAAATTTAAAATAACAAAAACTAAAAGAGCTTTTCTTAACAGTTTATGATTGTTAAAGATAGCTCTTTTTTGTGCAAATAATTTTGCTTATAGGATAATTTACCTTCTTTATAGAATAAAGAAAAAAACAACAGGCGGTGGCAGAGATGATTATAGATATAATAGAAATTTTAAAAGCAGCCTTACTTGGCTTGGTCCAGGGTATAACAGAATGGCTGCCAATTAGCTCGACCGGGCATATGCTTTTGCTGGATGAGTTTTTAATGCTCCAGGTCAGCGATGCCTTTATGGCTATGTTTGTGGTGGTTATCCAGCTGGGTTCTGCCTTGGCTTTGCTACTTTATTTTTTCAGGATGTTAAACCCTTTCGTTCCTTTAAAAAGCGTGAGAGAAAAAAGACAGACTATAGAACTCTGGTTTAAAATAATAATCGCTTCTTTTCCAGCTGGTATAATCGGCTTGTTGCTCAACGACACCATTGAAGCATACCTTGGCGGCTTTGTCGTCATTGCCGTCATGCTGATTCTTTATGGCATATTCTTTATCATCGTGGAAAACTTAAACAAGAACAGGAGACCGAGCACAAACAGCACCGAGGCCATTAGCTATAAAACTGCGGCTTTGATGGGGGCCTTTCAGGTTCTGGCTTTGATCCCCGGGACGTCTCGCTCCGGTTCTACTATTTTGGGTGGTATGATTTTGGGCTGTTCCAGGGCAGTGGCAGCTGAGTTTTCTTTTCTGATGGCCATACCTGTTTTGTTTGGCGCATCATTTTTAAAGCTTCTAAAATTTGGGCTCAAGTTTTCCTTAAACGAATGGCTCATTCTGATTACCGGCATGGTTGTAGCTTTCATAGCTTCCCTGCTTACTATTAAATCTTTGCTGGACTTTATCAAGAAAAACAGCTTCAAAATTTTCGGTTATTATCGGATTGTTCTCGGGCTAATTGTCTTAGCCTTTTTTATCTTTAAGAAATAGGGTGGAATTATGAAGGAGTTAAAAGAGGCTAGAGCCGGTTCTTTGGAGTCGGGTGATGTTTTGGTTGAAATAGTGCCTTTGCCCGGTGATCTCCAAATCGTGATAGATAGCACCGTTTTGGCCCTCTATGGCAAGCAGATAGAGAAAGTGGTTAAATCTCTTTTGCTTAAACATCAGGTTGAAGATGTGGCTGTTTATGTGCAAGACAGGGGTGCTTTTGATTTTGTCATTGAAGCCAGGCTTGTTACGGCTTTAAAGAGGGCCGGATTTAATCTATTGTAAAGTTCCTTTTTCCTGGATAGCCCAAATAGAAATAGTTTATAAGTTTGTATTTTTTTGCTAAGAATACTTAGTTTCCTCATATAGATAAATTCAATTTCAATTTTGTAAGGCAATTTGAATCTAGAAAAGCGGGTGATATTATGCACTTAAGGCGCACTATGATGTTTGTACCGGGCAATCAGCCGGGGCTCTTAAACGACGCTTCTTTATATGGGGCTGATGTTTTGATTTTTGATTTAGAAGACTCGGTAGCTTTAACAGAAAAGGACGCTGCCAGAACCCTGCTAGCTTATGCTTTGCCTAAGTTAGATTGGGGCCAGGCTGAGCTGATGGTCAGAGTCAACGATCTTGATGGCCCCTTTGGCTTAGAAGATTTAGAAGCTGTTATAAAAGCCGGGGCTAAAATTATCCGCCTGCCTAAAGCAGATAATGCTGAGCAGGTAAAAAACTATGATCAAATCATCGGTAAGATTGAAGCCGAGTTAAATCTGCCTATAAATAGCATTGAGATGCTGGCGGCCATTGAGAGCGCCCAGGGCGTTTTAAACGCCAAAGAAATCGCTGCAGCCAGCCCTCGCTTGATGGGCTTAGCCTTGGGAGCAGAGGACTTTACCGCTGATTTAGGTGTAAGTCGAAGTAAGAGCGGTGAAGAATTGCTTTTGGCCAGGCAAATGATAGTTTTGGCAGCTAAAGCTCAGGGAATAGATGCCTACGATACAGTTTACAGTCAAATCGACGATTTAGAAGGTTTAGCTGAAGAGACTAAAAGAGCAAAAGCCCTAGGATTTAGAGGAAAATCCGTTTTACATCCCAACCAAATTGAAGTTGTTCACCAGGTCTTTGCCCCTAGTCAAGAGGAAATAGCACAGGCTCAGCGACTTTTGGCGGCTGTAGAAGAAGCAAAAGTAAGAGGCAGTGGTGTTATTTCTCTAGATGGGGCTATGGTAGACCGACCGGTCATCTTGAGAGCCGAGAGGATAATTCATATGGCGAAAAGTTTAAATATCTTGAAAGGGGAAGCTTGAAATGAAAGAAATAGCGACATTTAAAAATAAAGAGAGCTCTTCCCCTAAACTATTAAAGAGCTTGGAAGAAGCAATAGCTAAATGCAATTTAAAAGATGGAGCCACCATCTCCTTTCATCACCATTTTCGTGAGGGTGATCTGATTATAAATGCAGTCATGGATGTCTTGGCGGCTATGGGTTATAAGGGTTTAACCGTAGCCTCTTCTTCTTTTAGTGAAATCAATGCTCCTTTGCTCAAACATATCAAGAGTGGAGTTATAACAGGGCTAGAAGGCTCGGGCTGCCGAGGGGAATTAGCCAAGGGCATCTCAGCGGGGCTTTTGGCCAAGCCCATGATCTTTCGCAGTCATGGTGGCAGAGCCGCTGCTTTAGCTGAGGGCACTTTAAAAATAGATTTGGCTTTTATTGCGGCTTCGGTTTCCGATAGCTTTGGCAATGCAGCTGGTGTTTATCAGGGGCAATTGCCTCAAGGAGTTTCTCCTTCCTATTGTGGTAGTTTAGGTTATGCTAAGGTAGATGCCCGTTATGCTAAAAAAACAATCGTTTTGACCAATACAATTGTGCCTTACCCCAATGTGGGCTTGGGTATAGCAGAAAACGATGTAGACTATGTGGTCTTGGTCGATCAGGTAGGGAATCCGGATAAAATTTCCGCCGGAGCCACCAGAACCACCCAAAACCCCAAAGATTTGTTTATAGCCAAAAAGGCTGCAGCGGTGATTGCTCATTCCGGCTTTTTCTACAACGGATTTTCTTTACAAACAGGAACAGGAGGCGCCGCCTTAGCTGTAACCAGGTTTTTAAGGGACATGATGAAGGCAGGGGAAGTCAAAGCTCGCTTTGCCTTAGGTGGAATAACTGCTGCTATGGTGCAATTGCACGAAGAGGGTTATATAGAAAAACTGATGGATGTCCAAGATTTTGATACCACTGCCATTGCTTCTTTAGCCAAAAACAGCAATCATTTCGAGATTGATGCCAACCAATACGCTAATCCTTTTGATAGCGGTGCTTTAATTCATCAGTTAGATGTGGTAGTCTTATCGGCTTTAGAAGTCGACGAGGAGTTCAATGTCAATGTTTTAACCGGCTCAGACGGCATTATTCGCGGAGCCATTGGCGGTCACCCAGATACTGCGGCAGGTGCAGCTCTGACCGTCGTGGTCACGCCTCTTTTACGGGGACGTATACCGGCAGTGGTGGAGCGAGTCACTACTCTGTGCACCTTGGGCGATTATGTTGATATAGTCGTGACCGATCGGGGTATTGCTGTTAACCCCAGGCGACCTGAACTGGCAGCGCGTTTAGAGCGGGTAGGTATAGAGGCTGTTCCACTGCAATACTTGCGTCACCTAGCCGAGAAAATAGCCGGTGAGCCTGAGCCTCTGCCCTTTGGGCCTAGAGTTATCGCTCAAGTCATGGCTCCCGATGGCAATCTTTTAGACGATATTTTTGAAATTGATTATGAATGAGCAAGATTTATTGGTAATAGAAAGCATAATGCTAGCTAGAGAAGAGCGTTATTTTCGGCAAAGGTCTTTGCTTAAAACGTTTAAATTAAGCCTCATAACATACAGCGTCAATTTTCCTGGCAGCAATAAAAACACAGAATTAGCTCATTTTATATTTTCTTCTGGTTTAGCTGACTTTGAAAAAGCTGGAATCATCTATGTTTACAGAGAAATCAGATTTTCGCCTGCTGGCCCCGGGGCATATTTTATTGTCGATGCTGAGCCTCTTCAGTTGAAGCAAAAACTCATAGCCTTGGAAGAGAGTTGCGCTTACGGTCGGCTCTATGATTTTGATCTATTTAAACCCGACGGAAGTTTGATCAGTCGCAGAGATTTGAGCTTGCCGCCAAGAAAATGTCTGATTTGCAATGGAGACTGGGTGGTCTGTCGTAAGGAGAATAGGCATAGTACAAAAGAATTGCTCGCTGCTATAGAGGCAATTCATGAAAAACCAAGCTAATACACGTTAGTTTCAACCTAGCTGAAGACAAGCAGCCCTTTGTATTGCTCTTTGCCCGTGAAAGTTTTGTGAAAATAAATTTGCTGGTTCTAATAAAATTAAAACTTAAAGGACAAGCTATTTTAGGTTGAATGAAAAAATCTAGCTTTAGCTCTTCAATTCTTAAAAATTTGATTAGCAAAACCTTCAAACACCCTGATGGAAGTGGTGCATAAGTTTAGATAAGGGGGTTAAATATGGAATATCCGGATCCGTGGCAAAATAGGCAAAAATGGCAGATCAAAACCCTCCCTCTTAGTTCGGAAACCGTATATAAACAAGTAGAAGAATTTTTGCTCGAGCATACCAATTTGAAATTGACGGCTCTAGATTATTGTGCCGGTTTGTTTATCGATGAAGAACTGCTAGCCATAGGTGGTTTTTTAGACAACACAATAATGAATTTAGCAGTAGCCAAAAGTGCTCGCGGCAAGGGTTTAATGCAATTTCTTCTGGAGCATTTGCAAGCAGAGCTCAAAATTCGAGGCTTTGCTCATCTTTTTATCTACACAACCCCTGAAAATGAAAAGATAATCAAGAGTTTAGGCTTCCACCTACTCTATGGCAACCGGCAATATATATTTGCTGAAAATCGTTTCTGGGGCATCTCTTCCTTTGGTCGTAATTTAGCACAACAGACGGCTGAGGCTGAAGGTGTGGCTTTAGTTGTCAATGCTAATCCTTTTACCTACGGCCACTTGCATTTAGTTGAGCAAGCTTTAAAAATAAAAGATAGAGTCAGAATTTTATTGGTAGAAACAGACAAATCTTATTTTCCCTTTTCAGAAAGGCTGCAGATGCTCAAAGAAGGTGTCAAACACTTGAAAGGCGTTTCTGTTTTTGCCGGGGGCCCTTACACTTTGGCTGCTGGTGTTTTTCCTGATTATTTTTTAAAACAATCAGGTGAACAAACCAAATTGCAAGCAGAGTTAGACTGTCACCTCTTTGGGCGCTATTTAGGACCTGCTCTAAATTGCAGCATTCGTCTGTTTGGTCAAGAGCCTTTAGATGTCACGACTGCTCAATATGTGCAAGCTGCTCAAAACATTTTGCCCCAATATGATATTGAGGTCAGAATTATTCCACGCCTTGCCTACCGAGACCAGATTATTTCCGCCTCAAGAGTCAGGGCTTTATACAAAGAAGGAAATTTTCTCCAGCTTGAAAATTTGGTTCCGCCTTCCACTTTTAAGTTTTTACAAGAAAAACATGGAGGTGCTTGCTAATGGCTATCTATGGCTCGATCACCTTAGCAAATTTTGCCTCGAGAGCTTTGCAAAAAGAAGCTGCACTAACACCAAAGCCAGGCTTGGTGGATAAAAACAATCCAGGTGCCCATAAAGACATGGATTATGAGCTGCTGGTCAAAAGTGCGAAAGCTCTGTTCGCCGGATTTTTAAATTTAGCTGAACAAGCGGCTAAGTACACTTATGATGAGGCAAGGCAGCTTTTTGTTAAGAACAAGTCTTTTCTTACACTTCGAGCAACAAATATTCCTATTTATCCAGCTAAAGCTTTTGGTCTCGACCCTAATCTCAGCCTTTCTATAGACTATAGCGAAGATAATTTTGAGGAAGAACTTTCAGCTAAAGACTTTTTTGCTATGCTGCGGCCCATCGGTGTTGATGCAGAAGCCGCCATGCTGGAGGCAACTCAAGGCGTAAACACTCACAAGGGGGCCTTTTTTGGTTTAGGCCTGATGATCAGTTGTGCTGCTGCTTTAAAGAACGAGACCAGTGTCGACAATATCTGCTTTTTATCTGCTCAATTGGCCCAAGGCATTGCTGAAGAGGAAAGCGCCAACCTAATGCATTTAAATGATCATGAACGTTTAAGCTTGTCGGAATACAATCAGCAAAGATTGCAGCGTCTATTAGTTTTTTTAGCAGAGCGAGGCAGAAAACATGACCCTTCAACAATTTCAGCAGAAGCCATGGGAGCTCGTGGCTTAGCCCTTCAAGGATATTTTTATGTTAGAGAGTTGGCCTTGCCCTTTTACAACGAGTTATTGCAGCAAGGTAGTAGTCAGCAAGAGGCCTCTTTAAAGACTTTGCTTTTGCTCATGGCCTATTTGCCTGACACCAATATTATAAAAAGAGGCGGTTTAGCAGCCTTGAAGAAATTGCAAACCAGAGCAGCTGAGGTCTTAGCAGAGTTTTCCATAGCTGCTCTGGAAGAATTTGACGAAGAGCTCATCCAACAGAACTTAAGCCCCGGAGGCAGTGCCGATTGCTTGGCCTTCGTTTACTTCTTAGACAATTTTTGTGGTTTTTAATTCTTTCAAGCTAAGTTAGTGATTTCAATGTTATTAAAAATTACTGACTTGGTCCGAGAAATCTTGGCTTCGGCTATTTTTGAATCCTCTTGCTACTAGTTTAAATTTGAAATTTGAGAAACTGCAATATGCTATGAGATTCACCTGCCTTTTTTTATTTCGGCTTGGACAGGCTAACTGGACGAAAAAATATAGCAACTAAAAAGGCATAAAAGTTATAAAAAGCATAGGCAAAGGCATTTGTCAGGGGATATTTTTAAAGTTGACCAGTCGTTTTGGGTCCGTGGCTAGCTAACTTAAAAGTTTATTTTTTGAACTTAGTTTAACAAAAACATTAATTCTATCAAACAAAGCCCCGATTTTATTGAATAATCGGGGCTTTGTTGTCTGTACAAGAGGTCCATATTCAATATACTACGCTATCCGTATTGAATTACCTCTTGACGTTGTGAAATATTTCTCTTATAATATAAGTGAAAAAAAGAACGATTGTTCTTTTTGAAACAAAAGGAGGGTTGAGCTTGGCGGATTTCTTAAAAAAGCAGGATTTAGAGTTGTTGAGTAAAACTCCTTTGTTCTCGGGCTATAGTTCCGACGAGCTGGCCAGCTTATTGGCAAATCGCGGACGTATCCTAGCCTATCGAGATGACGAAGTAATCTACGATTGCAGCAAATATTATAAGGCAGCTGGTTGTCTTTTAACCGGCAGGCTAAAAATTTGCACCGAAAACGGAATCTTGCTGAATATTCTGCAACCTGGTTCCCTTTTTGGTGTAGCCGGTCTCTTTTCTCAAGAAGAAACATTTGTAACTACCATTACAAGTGTCAAGGATGTGCGAATTTATTTTTTGACCGACAGTGAACTGGAAGCTTTGTTTAAAGAAGATTTTAAAATCTGCCACAAGTATTTGGTTTTTTTGAGTAAGCGGATTGTTTTTCTCAATCAACGGATCAGCAGTTTTGTGGCTGACACCCCCGCTGACGCCCTCTATGCTTTTCTAGCAAGACAGGCAGCAGAAAGAGAAGAAAACTCCTTTCATTTAAAAATTTCCAAACAAGAAATCTGTCGTCAACTCAATATAAGCCGCACAACTTTGTATCGAGCCTGGAATATCTTGATTAAAGAAGGCTCAATCAAAGAAAACAGCGATACTTCTCTCAGTGTTTTCCCCCGCCTGGTAGCGGATCACTAATAAAGCAAAATTTTAGGAGGTCTTTCAAATTGAATGGCAAAATCTCTAAACTACTAATTCTTTTCCTAGGCTTAAGTCTCATTTTTGCAGGTTGCACGCCTACTGCGCCCAAAGGCGAAGAGGATCCTGTTGGTGAGCCAAAGGTGACTATCAATATTGGGGCTTTAAAAGGGCCAACAGCCTTAGGCATGCTTAAATTAATGCAAGATGCCCAGGATGGCGAAACTAAAGGGGAATATAATTTCACTTTAGCTGGAGCTCCCGATGAAATTAGCGCTAAACTCATTTCAGGTGAGTTAAATATGGCGGCTGTCCCTGCTAATTTGGCTTCCGTCCTTTTCCACAAGACTAAGGGCCAAATACGTTTGTTGGCAATTAACACCCTAGGGGTTTTATATGTTTTAGAAACCGGCGAAGAAATTGAAACTGTAGCTGATTTGGCCGGTAAAACTATTTATGCAACTGGCATGGGCTCAACTCCTGAATTTGCTTTAAACTATATCTTGAGAGAAAACGGCTTGGAGCCCAATCAGGATGTAGAAATTGTCTATAAGAACGAACATGCTGAAGTGGCTGCTTTAATGGCCGAAGGCAAAGTCGATATAGCTTTATTGCCCCAGCCCTTTGTAACAACTGTTTTAAATAAGGATATTGCCAGAGTTGCCTTGGATATGACAGAAGAATGGCAAAAAATCGCACCTGAAGGCAGCAATTTGGTCATGGGAGCCTTGGCCATCAACGATGAGTTTTATCAGGAAAATCAGGACGCAGTCAATGATTTCTTGACAGAATATGCTGCTTCAGTTAAATTTACCAATGAAAATGTTGATGAGGCAGCTGCTTTAAGCGGAGCCTTCGATGTTATAGCTGAGCCGGTGGCTCAAAAAGCTATTCCTGCTTGCAACATCGTTTATTATGATGGCGAAGAAATGATGGAGATGTTAGAGCCTTTCTTCCAAGTGCTCTATGAAGCAGACCCCAAATCCATTGGCGGAGAATTACCAGATTTAGAAATATATATTAGATAACTCTTACAGGAGGACCTTATGAGAAGATGGCAAAGCAGGCCCGGTCGATTGAATAAAAGAGCAACAAATGTTTTATCTGTAGCTGCTCTTCTATTTTGGCTGCTCTTTTGGCTCTTTTTAGCTAAGAAAATAGATCTGTCTTTGCTCCTTCCGTATCCTCAAGAAGCTCTGAAAACACTGTTTAGATTGGCTACTACCAGCCAGTTTTGGTTGGTAGTTTTAGCCAGTATGATGCGTATAATTTCTGGGTTTACCTTGGCGGTTGTTTTAGGCATTCTCTTGGGAAGCCTGACCGCCTTCTTCCCGTTTTTCCGTCCTTTTGTCGCTTTGCCTATGAATATCATCAAGGCGACTCCAGTTGCTTCCTTTGTTATATTGGCTTTGGTCTGGCTTTCTTCTCAAAGCTTGAGCATTTTTATCTGCTTTTTAATGGTCTTGCCTTTGGTCTGGATGAATATCGAAGCGGGGCTTTTACAGGTAGATGAAGATCTCTTGGAAATGGCTAGAGCTTATCGCTTTTCTGCCGGTAAAACAATTAGAACTATTTATTTACCAGCAGTCAGACCCTTTTTTGCCAATGCAATTATTTTAGGCTTTGGCTATGCTTGGAAGTCTGGAGTCGCAGCAGAAGTGCTTGGCTTAACCGATAAAAGTATTGGTGCTAAACTCTATGAGGCCAAGATATATTTAGAAACTCCCGAACTGTTTGCCTGGACCATTGTTGTCATCATCATTTCACTTTTGGCAGAAAATGCCATGTCTTATCTTTTGAGACAAGAGAGGAGGAGAATGAAAAAATGAAATTGAAAAACATCGATTTTGCTTATGAGAATAAGCAGATTATGAAGGACTTCAATTTGGAATTACCCGATTTAGGTGTTGTCATCATCATGGGTACCTCAGGCTGTGGCAAGACTACATTGCTTCGTTTAATCGCCGGCTTGGAAGAACTTCAAGGGGGCGAAATAGAGAGTGATAAAACAAAACCTTCCTTCTTATTTCAGGAAGATCGGCTTTTGCCCCAGCTGACTGTAGAAGAAAACATCCTCCTGGTCCAGCCTCAAGGAGGAATTGACGAAGTTAAATTGAGGTTAGAACAGCTGGGCTTGGCCGATGAATCAGACTCCTATCCAGATTCTCTCTCCGGTGGCATGAAGAGAAGAGTAGCTTTGGCAAGAGCTCTTTGTTATGACGGAGATGTTCTTATTTTAGACGAGCCTCTCAAAGGGTTAAGCCCTGAACACAGGCGCGAGCTCTGGCCTTTGTTGATTGCTGAAGGTAAAAAGCGATTGGTCCTTTGGGTTTGCCACGACGATGAAGAGGCTTGTGTGGTGGGAGATCGAATCATCAAATTCAATGGTCCGCCCATGAAAATCGAATTCGATGTTTCATATCTTGATACGGGAGATTATTTTGAAGAAATAGCCATAGCCAACATGCCAATCATGAAAGAAATCAAAGGAGCTTCAATATTTTGAGGCTTCTTTTTTGTGTACCCAGTTTGGTTTGATTCTATGCAAATCGGCGCACGGATGCAAATCGGGGATGCAAATCGGGGA
>JAAYKD010000155.1 GCA_012522585.1 Bacillota bacterium
GACAGTCCCCATTTCGCATTCCTTCTATAGAAGCTTTGCAATTCGGGGACAGTCCCGGTTTTGCATTGTTTCGCATAATTCTTGAGTAGGCAACATGCTAAAAATGTTGAGGCTGTTGTTTGTTTGCACCAGTATGATTATTAAATCGGAAAGCGGAAATGGCAAACTTCGTTTGCTTAAGTTCCTTATAGACAGTCCCGGTTTTGCATTGATAATGAGACAACGGGACGATGTTGATAATTGATGCATAATCTTTTCATCTAAGTCGCACTTTACGAGAATGTTTTCAGAGAATCTAAGTAATCTCTATATCTCGATTATCTCATTTAAGAAGTAGTTTTAATGGTATTTGGCGAATTATACATGGTGTTTGGAGAATCATATGTTGAAGCTATGCAAATCGGGGACTGTCCCGGTTTTGCATTGGAGGTGGTGATGATGGAAGAGGTTTTGAGGCAGTTTAAAACAGAGGGTGAATTGAGGGCGATAAGGCAAAATAAGCAGGGGCATATTCACAATACTTTTATTGTTGAATTTGTTAGTGATAAGTCATCTGCAAACACCGGTTCTCTTCAGGTTAGAAGGTATATCTTGCAGAAGCTGAACACGAGCATTTTTGAAGATCCAGCTAAGCTGATGAACAATATCTATTTGGTGACTACTCACCTTAAAAGGGAAATAGAGCAAAGGCCAAACGGGATATTGCAAAAGGCTTTAAATATTGTTAAAACATTAGATGATCAGCTTTACTTTCAAGATGAAGCTTTCAATTGTTGGCGTCTTTATGACTATATTGAGGATAGCTATACACCAAATGAAGGCAAGAGTCACGGAATAAGTAACGAAAGGCATACCAAAGAGAAAGATTGCTACACCTCCAAAGAAAGTGGAAAGTTAAGCGAAATATATGAAAGTGGTCGGGCTTTTGGCAATTTTCATGAGTTACTGAAGGGCTTTGACCCTTTAAAGTTGGAAGAGCTTTTGCCAGATTTTCACAATACGCCTAAGCGCTACCGAGATTTAGTTCAAGCTTTCGAGCAAGACTTCTATAACAGAGCTAAAGATGCAAAGGCAGAATATGCCTATTTGCAAAGTTTGCAAGATCTCTATCCGAAAATAATCGAGGCAGGTCAAAGTGGTCAGCTGCCCTTTAAAGTAGTGCACAACGATGCAAAAATGAGCAATGTGCTGCTCTCGACAAAAACCGGCAAACCTTTGAGCGTTATCGACCTCGACACTATCGGCCCCGGCTATACCCCTTACGACTTTGGCGACGCCATACGCAGTGGTGCCGCAACCGCCAAAGAAGACGAGGCAGATTTAAACAAAGTTAATTTCAATTTAGAAAACTATAAAAGCTTTGCTGCAGGCTTTTTGTCAGGCAGCAACAATACTTTGAGCCAAAAGGAAATAGAACTTTTGCCCTACGGCGCTTTGATTATCACCCTGGAGCAGGCCATGCGCTTTTTGACCGATTATCTGCAAAACGACCCCTATTATCAAACCTCCTATGCTCAGCACAATTTGGTTCGTTGCAAAAATCAAATAAAATTGGCTCAGGAAATGCAAGTCATTTGGCCCAAACTTCGAATATAAAGATTGAAATTAAGATAAAATGACCCCTATTATCAAACCTCCTACGCTCAGCACAATTTGATCCGCTGCAAAAATCAAATAAAATTAGCCCAGGAAATGCAAGCCATTTGGCCCAAACTTCGAATATAAAGATTGAAATTAAGATAAAACGACCCCTATTATAAAACTTCCTACGCTCAGCACAATTTGATTCGTTGCAAAAATCAAATAAAATTAGCCCAGGAAATACAAGCCATTTGGCCCAAACTTCAAATATAAAAATTAAAAAGCAGGATAAAACGAGTAAAATGGTAAATATAGTATAGAAATTTTAATTAACAGGAGGACACAAAATGGCAAGAATTAGCGGAAGAAGAGCCTATAGGCTTCTGCAAAGCATCGCTTATGAAAGATTGGCAGCCAGCCCTGAAGAAACAAAAGCAGCCCACACCTTAGCCGAAGAAGTGGAAACATTTGGCTTGAAAAGTGAAATCGAAACTTTCAAAATTTGGGACTACAAAATCAAAACAGCAACCTTGGAAGTGCTAGAACCCTTCCAGGCAACCTACGAAGTCAAAGGCTATGGCCTAACCGGAAGCACCGCAGCCCAAGGCTTAGAAGCAGAGCTGCTCTACGTGGAAGATGCAGGTGATGTCAACTTACAAAACGCCGCCGGCAAAATCATCTTGATGAACGAAGGCTTAACAGTCGACAAATACGAAAAACTGATCAAAGCCAAAGTTGCAGGCTTCATTATGATGGGTGGCCCCGTCTGGGAAAGAGGCGACATACCGCAAAGATCGATCAGAGACACCCATTTTAAACATGGCAAAATACCGGCAGTTTCTATGCTGACAGCCGACGCCTTTAAAATGGTCAAAAGAAAAGCCAGCAAAGTCAGAATTGTCTTACAACAAGACGAATTCGAAGCCGATTCTCGTAACGTCATCGCCGAAATAAAAGGAACTAAATACCCCAACGAAGTCATTTTGTTTGGCGCTCACTACGACAGCGTGCCCTATAGCTCCGGAGCCAACGACAACGGTGCCGGCTCTGTCATCATCATGGAATTAGCCCGCATGTTCGCCGACAAACCTCCACTACGCACTGTGCGCTTTGTTTGGTTTGGTGCCGAAGAATTAGGCCTCTTAGGTAGCTTCGCCTATGTAGAAAAGCACGAAAAAGAATTAGAAGAAATAAAATATGTGATCAACGTCGACGTAGCCGGAGGCTTCTTAGGCAAAAACGTTGCCTTAATCACCGCTAACGAAAGAGTCAAAGGCCATGTAGAAACCCTGGCCCGCCAAGAAGGCTTAGAAATGGACACCCGCTTAGACGTTTACTCCAGCGACAGCATCCCCTTTGCCGACAAAGGCATCCCCGGCATCAACTTCTGCCGCTTTGGCGCTCCCATCCATAACCGCCACGACGTATTGCAATACATCAGCCCCGCCCGCCTAGAAGAAATGGCTGCTTTTGTTTACAAATACGCCGACGCAGTTGTCAATGCTAAATTCTTCCCCGTCGAAAGAGAAATGACCGATGGCGTCAAGAAAAACCTAAAAGCATACTTAGAGCGTCGCAACGGCAAGAGCAAAGAAGAGAAAAAAGACTAAACAGCAAAAAAATAAAGAGAGCCGAACTTATACGAGTTCGGCTCTCTCTTTTTTATCTGAATTTATTTAATCTAGCTAACCCTCAACCTATTTGATATAGACAATCCTGTTGACATCGTCGTAACTCACCTTATAACCCAAGGCTGTAGCCACAAAGCGAACGGGCACCATGGTGCGATCACTGAGCAACTGAGCCGGAACATCCAATGCTTGTACTTGCCCATTTTTCTCCAAGCTTTTTTGCCCGATGGTCAGTTTAATAACATCTTGCCCCTTAGTAGCTGTAACGGTTTTGCTAGCACCATCCCAAGATATCTCAGCACCTAAACTCTCGAAAATTGCCCGCATGGGCACCATGGTGCGCCCATTGATTATTTGCGCCTCCACATCGGCCAAGAGCAATTTGTCTTGAATATAAACGGGAACAGTTAAAGGCGTCAGGTTGAAGAAGTAGTCTCTCAAACCACTAACTTTTTTAGCTTCAGGCAAGGAATTATTTTCCTGCAAACGATTGTATTCCTGGCGGATAGCCAAGGCCGTCGGTGAGCCTAAGAGCTGCACATAATCTTCGGCCAATAATTCGCTGACGTGCCAAGCGTGGCCGTGAACATAAGAGTTGGTCGCATAAGGATAGTCGTAAAGCTGCCTAATACCATAGTATCTGCTGGCACTGATCGGGCTTTGGCTAATATAATACCCTTCCGCTTTAGGCAAAACACTAAAGGTAAAATGATGTCCGTATTCATGGCTCAAAGTATCGGCCATGCTTTCTACAGTATTCTGATCATCGCCAAAATTCAAATAGATGGTCTTTTCGTTGAAGGAATAATATCCTCCGATCCGCCCCGCTTCGGCATAGGGGCCCTTGTCGGGGTAGATCTTTATTTTGGCCAAGCTGTCCATTTCACTGCCATGACGATTTTTCATCAGCTCCTCGAACAAAGCTTCCAATTTTTCCTGATTCCACCAATAGGAAGAAAAGCTTTCGATAATTAGGCCATTAGGCGCCTTATAAATAAAGGAAGAAGCGGCTGTCTCCTTAATATGACTGCCCAAGTCAGTCTGCAATTGGCCCAAAAGATGGTTGGCCTCAACTTTGGTTGGGCTTTCTGCCTCCTGGTTGTAATTCTTTATTTTAACCAGGCTTTTTTCCGAAACTGCCACGGTGCTGTCGTTTTCTAAGACCAGCTCCGGCTGGCCGCTAAAGTTCACGAAGTCAAGCTCTTCGGTTAAGGTGTTGAAAGTAAAACCAATTTCCGAGCGTAAGCGGGCTTTCAGCACTTCGCCCCCTGCCTTGTCGGGGTCACCCAATAAGCTGACCATAAAGCCGATAGGCCCGGTCAAGGGTGATTTTTTCAAAATGAAATTTAAAGAGCTGTCGACGGCCGTGTCTTGAGCCACTCCGGTCGCTCCTTTTTTGGCTCGACTGATCGTCACACTCCACTGACTGTTGTATTTAAAGCCGGCTTTGGCAGCCAGAGGTTCGATTTTTAAAGAGTTTAAATAGATGGGAGTTGTGGCCATGGCCTCTGCCGTTTCGGCGTAAATAAGGCCAGCTGTTCCATCAATAAAGCGTAAAGCCAATTTGCTGCGCCAGGGCAAATGCAAGAGCTCGGCACAATTTAAAACTTTAAAGGGCTCTTTTAAAGGCAAATAGTCATCCCCCAATTTGGGGCGACCAGTGTTAGGCCCTGCCTGTGTGGTGCCTCGTTCGATCACAAAAATAGAATACAAGGAGTCAGCCTTAACATTGACCGGCACCTTAACAGTTTTTTCCATGCCCTGATAAGTCAAGGTAACCGCCGCCGTCATGTATTGATGATAAGGCAAGCGGAAGGCCTGGTCTCTGCCTTGACTCATAATCGGCCAGGCTCTTAAATTGATTCCGTTAAAATCTACGCTGATTCGCGCAGGTGAAGTTGCTTTTTTCTTGATCAGCTCGCTGATCCTTCCATGTTCTTCATAATAGAAGAGGGCATTAGCAAAATCGCCGCTGTGAATTTCGGCGCTGACCAGCCTAACATCGGGTGTTCTTGCCTTAATATCCAAGCGCAAGGGCACCCGCTCACTGACACTAAAAGGAATATCCGTGCCTAAAAGATAGCTGACTTCAATCAAAGACTCGGTGACAAATCTGATATTTTCGTCCTCGATATCTCCGCTGGCTGTAGTTTTGTAGATCTGATGGTGTTGCAATCCGGAAAAAGCGTTGGCAGGCATGAACAAAACATACGCAGTATCATAATCTAAGCGTCTATCCGGAATGATTCGCAACATATTGCCTTCGATAACTTTTCTGAAAGGAATGCTTTTGTCTTCGGTCTTTAAGCTGATATTATCGTAGCCTTCACCGGGCACCATGGCGTTGAGCCCGCCGGCAACGATAAATTCATCCACCGGTATTTCTCTTAAATTGGGGTAAGACTGGGCCCCTGACCCGTAATAGCTCATCAAAGTCCAGGGAGAAGAATGAGGAATTAAAGTACAGAGAAAGTTGCTGCTACTGCTCGTTCCCGATTTGCCCAAGTTAACGCTGATATTCTGGGTAAAATCCAAATAAGATTCCTGATAAAGGGAATCGAAATTGGTGCGCCAACTGTTGGCTAAGGCTAAAAAATTTACTTCGTAAGTGTAATCACCTGCCGACCCGTAGAGCACCGTATCCAAAAGAGTGGTGTGAGTTGATGAAAACTTGCCGGCAGTACTTAGCGAAATGTTAATATACATGCGTTCCGGCTCTTCTGCGTAGGCGTTAAAATTGCTGCCTAAAACTTGCAAAACTATGGTTGCGTTTTGGTTTTCGTGGGGGCAGGCTACGTCGAAAGTAGATGGGGAGCTTTTGTCTTGAATGGGAGCGGAAGGCAGGCCTCTAATAGTCCACATGACTTCGAGACCCGTATCACTTTGGAAATAAATCAGGTCGGAATCCTCGTCGAGGCCGAAAGCCTGAGAGAAACTGCCCAGGGAAAGAACAAAAATAAAAACGAAAGTGAAAAGGACAATGTTCCTAAAATTTAATCTACGCACGATTTTTCCTCCTCGCTTAAGTGCTATAGTATTCCTTTGCCTTTTGATTGTCAGAATCCTTTAAATGGCTTAACTGATTAAATCTGCATAATAAGCAAATAATTAGATATAAAGCAAAGGACTTTGGCTTATCAGAAAGGAAACAAAGAATATAAATTGAATTAAAAGAACTCTTTTAATCTATTTACCGCATAATTTTTAGAGAAGAATAGTCAACTAAGGCAGTAATGCCAAAAAAAAAGGAGGCCCCTAAATGAGCAAATACTTGATCAAGAAAGACGGAATTTTAATGGGATTCGATACGATCAGCGACAAACCCGATGCCTACCTGCCCCCGGTCGGCCCGCGCCTAAACAACGAGATGACCGACGTACTCTGGAAGAAAGGGGACAAAGTAGGCTATCACGAGCACGCAACCGGCATCGAGACATTTTATCTTGTGCAAGGCTTGGTAGAAGTTGTGGTGCGTGGCAAACGCTTTGTACTTGAGCCTGGCGACATTTTACAACTGGCCCCCTTTACACCCCACAGCTTTAAGTTCCCTGAAGAGAACACCATCTGGCGTGAGCTCTTTACCGATTTAGAAATGCACAAAGGCATAAAAACCAAAAGTGACCTGCGCACCTATTATCCAGAGAAGGCACAAGACCCAGAATATATGAAAGAAATAAGCGCAATCTGCGGCGACATAAAACTAGAAGAGCCGATCGCCGAAGACGTAGACAAAAAAACCATGTACGAAGTGCGTACCCCAGAGTTTGCCCACAACACTTTTGTCATGGGCGGCCTGATATTGCGTATGAAAGTAGGCCGCTGGGAGACCTTTGGCTTTAAAGAAATCTGGGAAGTCATTTTCGAAAAGGGCGTCAAGCTCAGCAACAAAGAAGAACCAGAATACAGCATCGGCCTCTTTTCTATAACCAAAGGCAGCTTCGAATTCGAAGTCGGTCACGAAACCTTCATAGCCGAACCAGGCGACCTAGTGCAGATTCCAGAGTTTGTTAGCTATTCATTCAAAGCACTTGAAGACGGCTCCACCTTTCTAGACTTAAACTGCCAAAGCCATATGCTGCGACTGCTAGAAACACTCAGAGGCTACCAAGTGCGCAGCCCAGAAAAACTGCAAGACAAAGAATTCGTCAAGAAAACTCTACTAGCCCATGACTGTTATATTACAGGATACGAGAGGGAGTAAATTAAAGGAAGCTTAAAGGGGGATGTTTTTTTGAATGTAATAAGCCCAGAGTTTGCATATTTATGGGCTAAAAAAAGCAAATTTAATAAATGGGTCCCTTTAATTGTGCATATGTATGATGCAGCTGGGATTGCAGAATTTTTGTGGGACAATTGGATCAGCCAGCGTTTAAAAAACACACTCGTTGAAAATGTTACTAATGTCGATTATGAAGAGGCTGATGAAGAAGAAGTTAAAAATCTCTTTGTGTTTTTATCATTTATCCACGATCTAGGAAAAGCGACTCCGGTTTTTCAGGTCAGAGAGGCGGCTTTCCCATCAATAGAAGTTGACAAAATGATTTTAAGAAGTCAAATCCAGATGGGCTTATCAAACGAAGACGCAGGGAGTAAATCTTTTGCGTCTTCAGCAAAAATTTATCACTCACTAGCTTCAAACTTGCTGTTACATGAAGATGGTTTTCATAAAAACATCTCTGCAATCGTTGGGGCTCATCATGGCAAACCGGTTTCAGAAATAGAATTACATGATAAATCTCTGCTGGCATACCCTAAAGACTATCATTTTGGAAACGTTGGAAAAGAAAATTGGAGATCAGCTCAAAAAGAACTCGTAAAAATCGGCCTAAATGTCTGTGGTTTTAAAACCTACGATGATCTTCCCATACCTAATATGGCAGCTCAAATACTATTGAGCGGCTTAATAATTATGGCTGATTGGCTGGCGAGTAATGAATATTACTTCCCTTACTTTGCAAATGTTTTTAATTGGTACCAAGGTATTTCCTTAGAGCAATTGCAAAAGAGGAAAAATACCGCTTGGAGCACCATTAATTTACCAAATCAATGGTACCCATTTGTGGAAAATACACCTATTGAGCATTATCAAAAACGTTTTGGTCAAGGTGGATACTTTTATCCGCGCCCCTTACAAAAAGCAGCTTTTGATATAGCAAATCAAATCATTGAACCAGGTATCATGATAATCGAAGCGCCTATGGGGGTTGGAAAAACTGAAGCAGCTTTAGCCGTAGCAGAACAATTTGCGCAAACAGCCATGTCAACAGGTGTGTTTTTCGCTCTACCTACTCAAGCTACTAGTAACAGTATGTACAAAAGAATTGAAAGCTGGATAAATAATTTTGACGATTCACAAAAACACAGTATTAGATTATTTCATTCTAAAGCTCAGTTCAATGATGAATACTTAGCGCTATATGAGGGCAGCACAAATCTCAATGTAGACGAACCGATAGAAGAGGGAGCCTATATCCACCAATGGTTTGAAGGAAATAAAAAATCGTTATTAGCCGATTTTGTTGTTGGAACAATCGATCAATTGTTAATGGCAGGTTTAAAGCAAAAACACGTTATGCTTAGGCATCTGGGCCTGGCTAACAAAGTTGTAATCATTGATGAATGCCACGCCTATGATGCATATATGAACGAATATTTGTATAGGGTGTTAAATTATCTTGGCTTGTATAAAGTTCCAGTTATTGTTTTAAGTGCAACATTACCCGATGATAAGCGTCTTGATTTGATGAAAGCATATCTAAACGAAGAAGCCCCGGATATTTTGACGACAAGCTCGACTCATAACTATCCGTTGATAAGCTGGTCAGATTTAGGTGAATATCACTCATCCCCTATTAGCAAAAGCTCAGAGCTAGATGAAGAAGTGGATGTGAAAATCGAACGACTAAGTGAAAACGAGTTTTACGACAAACTCTCTGATGATTTGAATAAATCTAATGGTTGTATCGGAATAATTAGAAACACAGTTAAAAAAGCTCAGGAAATGGCCGAAAAGCTAATCGAAATTCAAAATAGCGAAGTGGTTTTAGTTCATTCACGTTATTTGCCTGAGCAAAGAGCTGCATTGGAGAAAATGATCACGGAAAAATTGGGAAAAGGCAATGGAGGGGCAAGACCTAATAATTTGATTGTAGTTGGAACACAAGTTTTGGAACAATCATTGGACATTGATTTTGATATTCTTTATACGGATTTGTGTCCTATTGATTTGTTGATACAACGTATAGGAAGAATGCATAGACATAAACGCCAGCGCCCTCAACTATATGAAAAAGCAAATTGTTTTGTCTTTAACCTAGAAGATAATGAAGACAATATAAACGTTTATGGTGAATATCTGCTTTTAAAAACAGAAAAGATATTACCGGAAAGAATAGTCATTCCCAGTGATATCCCACTACTTGTAAACACTCTTTATAAGGAGGTTGATGTTGAGAATTGTTCTGAAGAATTAAAGGAATCCCTAGAAAAGCACAACAGTTTTATGAAAAAACAAGTTTCCAGAGCGCGAGACTACAGATTAGAAAAACTTTACCAAGCTGATTCCTACCAGCGGATATCGAATTGGCTACAAACTTACATTAGCGATAGCTTGGGTGAGGCAGCAGTTAGAGATACGGATGAATCTCTAGAAGTTGTTTTGTTGCAAGAAGTCGACGATGATCATGTAAAACTTCTATATGGAGGGATAAATGAAAAGAAATTAAGGATTAATGACATTCCTGAACCTAAAATTGCCCGTGAAATTGCAAAACAAAGTATACGTCTACCATCGGTTCTGTGTAGGCCTTGGCGAATAGAAAAAACAATTGATTGGCTCGAACAAGAAAAGGACAAGAAGTTTAAAACGTGGGACTATGCACCGTGGCTTAAAGGTGAATTATACCTAGTGCTAAACAAAGAATTAGAAACAAGATTGGAGGAATATACACTTACTTATGATATGTTTTTAGGACTTAGATATCATAAAGAGGAGGGTTTAGATGGAGGAAAAAAAGTTTAACCTTTTAGATGAAAAATGGATTAAAACGATATTGTTGGATGGTACAGCAAAGGATTATTCTCTAATCGAGATTTTTAAAGATGCACATAAAATAAAAAGACTCTCTGGCGAATTGATGAACCAAGATATAGCTATTCTAAGAATGATGCTAGCAATTTTACACAGTATCTATGGAAAACAAGAAGATGGTTCCTATATTCCACTTGCCAAGGTCCCCGAACTGCCCGCAACCCCTGGTTTAATGTTGAGACGGTGGAAAGCTCTCTGGGATAGTAAAGAATTTGATATAAAAACCATAGAGACTTACTTAGAAAGCTACCGAGAGAGGTTTTATCTTTTCCATCCGGAGTTTCCGTTTTATCAGGTAGCAAATTTGCAGATCGGAACGAGCTATAGGAGCGCCAAATTGAATGGCGAAATTGCTGAAAGCAGTAACAAGATTAGATTATTCGCTCAAAGGTCTGGAGAGGTTAAAGGTGCATTATCATTTAGTGAAGCTGCACGTTGGCTGATACACATCAACGCATTTGATGATTCATCGGGCAAACCTAAAAAAAGGCCTGCACCGGCAATCGGTACAGGTTGGCTAGGCAAATTGGGTATGATTTTGGCTTTTGGTGATAATCTTTTTGAAACGCTTTTGCTGAATTTTATTTTATTAAGAGATGGCGAAAATGAACTTTGGGGCAAAGAAAAACCAATCTGGTCTATTGGTGAAGTGAAAGATGCAGAAAGAACACAGATAAGCGTGCCCGATAATCAAGCTGAGTTACTAACACTTCAGTCGCGAAGATTGTTTTTAAACGTTGAAGATGATTCAATTGTTGGTTTTATTTCACTTGGCGGCGATTTCTATGATGATCAGCAAGAGGTGTTTAACGAACAAATGACCTGCTGGCGCAAGCCAGCGAAATCCTCACGGAGTAAAAGGCAGTTTGAACCCAAAAGACATTTTGTCGAAAGAACAGTTTGGCGAGATTTAAATAATTTATTAGTTCAAAGTGATGATATAAAAAGGCCCGGGATTATCAATTGGCTTGCTAGATTGAAAAGTGAAGGACTATTAGATCATGACACTATAACTTTTGTAACGGGTGGTATGAATTACGATAGTCAAGGTATAGTTCAAGACATAGTGGAAGATGGTATCTCTTTCAGTTCACATTTGTTAAATGCTCTACCATTTTGGGCCAATCGTATTGCCGATGAAGTTGCAATGGCTGACGATATGGTAACTCAATTAGCTCGTCTTGCTGAAAACTTAGCTAAGGCAACTGGTTTTTCCGAGAGCAAAACTAGGCGGCGGCCTACAACTAATAAATTTAGAAGTAGCATCAGAGAAGAAATGTACTTTGATTTAGACCTTCCATTTAGGCAATGGCTCTTAAAAATTGATCCGGAAACAACAGATATAGATGAGGCCTGTGAAGAGTGGTGGACCATCGTTCAAAAAATGGTAAGAAAGAAAGGAAGGGAGTTGGTTTATCAAGCAGGTGAACAAGGTATGATTGGAAGAAAAATTAATGAGGGTACTGAAGATAGGCCGATTGAAAGATACTATTCAGCTCCTAAGGATTACAACTACTTCTTGTTTAAAACGTCATCGAGAGAGAACTTAAAGGTGGGAAAGTAGATGAGAGATAAAGCAAAAGCCTGTGAGTCGTTCGTGTTTAAAAAGATAATGTATTTACACAATAATGCCGAGTTGAGTTTTACCAAAGCTATCTTAGCTAATTTGAGAAGAGGAGTCGGAAAATCACCAGCATCAACACCTGAGTTATGGGAATTGACCTTAGATGGTTTACCAGAAGAGTTATATAGTAAAAGCGGTGAACCTTCAAATTGTGAATGGGTAGTGCACACAGTGTTGACTCTTTTTGCAGTTCATCAGCAAGGAAAAGATTTGAAATCACAATTTATGCACAAACAAAATGTTTCTTTAGGCACAGCCTTACGCCAGCTTGTCGTAGGCGAAGAAGAACAAAGAATTAAAAGAAGATTCGATGCTATAGTTACTTCTAACAATTTAGAAGAAATGTCTCAGCATCTTAGAGGCATAGTGCAAATGATGCGGGCTAAAAATATCGGCTTTGATTATGTGAGGTTGGCGAGAGACCTATTTTGGTTTTCTTTTGAGGATGCACGTGATTCAGTACGGTTGATTTGGGGCCAAAATTATTATAGAAATATTGGCGAAGAAAACAAGGAGGAATAAAAATGGCAAGAAAATTATACTTAGATATTCATCTTTTGCAAACAGTCCCCCCGAGTTGTGTTAATAGAGACGATACTGGAAGCCCTAAAACAGCAATTTATGGAGGCGTGACAAGAGCAAGAGTTTCATCTCAGAGTTGGAAAAAAGCAGTTCGCGATATGTTCAAAGACATGTTTCCCAGAGAAGAACTAGGATTAAGAACTAAGAAAATTGTAAGGTTAGTGCAAGAAGAAATAGAGAAAAGTGGCGATATCTTAGATGCTGAGAAGAAAGCAATAGATATATTGAAGCTAGCAGGCTTGAAAATTAAAAATGCGGATGATGGAACAGATGCTCTGTTCTTTATGAGCGTAGCTCAAGCAAAAGCCTTAGCAAAGCTAGTAGCTGAGCAAAAAGATACTAATAAAAAAGAAGTACAGAAAGCAATGGCTTCTTCACCTAGCATAGATATTGCATTGTTTGGTCGCATGGTAGCAGATAATCCTTCGTATAATACCGATGCTTCCTGTCAAGTAGCTCACGCAATTTCTACGCATAAAGTTGTAACAGAGTTTGATTATTTTACAGCTGCCGATGATTTGCCGGCTGAGGATCATGCCGGTGCTGGTCATATTGGTAATGTCGAATTCAATTCGTCTACGCTATATCGATATAGTACTGTTGCTGTTCATCAGTTATTTAAACAGCTAGGCAAAAATACAAACGAAGCAGTCCAAGCTTTTATAAAAGCTTTTGTGTTAAGTATGCCAACAGGCAAGCAGAATACTTTTGCAAATAGAACAGTACCCGATGCTGTCTATATTACTCTTAGAAAAGATCAACCGGTAAATCTTGTAGGTGCTTTTGAAAAACCTGTTCATAGTAGAAATGACGGTTACACTTCCAATTCTGCGTCAAAATTAAAAGAGCATGCTCAAAAAGTTTATCAAGACTTTTTAAATAAACCGGATTATTCATTTGTTATCGGTGAATTATTGGCTGATATAGGAATTATGGCCTCGTTAAATGACAACATAGTCAAAATTGGAGAAATCTTAGAAAATGAATTAGCAGAGTTGGTGGAATAAAATGGCAACATTGCTATTGCGATTTGCGGCACCATTACAATCGTGGGGTATAAATTCAAAGTTTGATCGACGTGATACTTATAACGCCCCAACAAAAAGCGGAATAATAGGGCTTCTTGGGGCGGCCTTGGGTCTACAAAGAAATGAAACTACAGAATTTAAAAAACTAACCGATAATTTGCGCATTGGTATCAGAGTTGATAAAGAAGGGGTTTTGTTGCGCGATTATCAGACGGTTCAAAGTAAGAAACACGCCTATGTAACGCAAAGGTTTTATTTAGCAGATGCAATTTTTCTAGTTGGCCTTCAAGGTGAATTTGCGCTCTTACAGAAATTAAAAGAAGCATTAGAATCACCTGTATTTCCATTGTTTTTAGGAAGGCGCTCGTGTCCTCCAGAAGGGCAGATAGTTATTGCATTGCACGAGCAAGAGACCCTAGACAGTGCCTTTGTAAATACCCCTTCATTAAATAAAGATCGAAATGCTGCAGATGAAGTTAGAGTTATTTTGGATGCGGAGAGCCAGGAAAGGGATACCTTTTGGTTAAAAGACAGGCCAGTAAAATTTGATATATATCAAAGAGAATTTGCTTTGAGATCGGTAAAAGAATTTTTTGTTAATATAGCTGAAATCAAGGAAAAGGAAACCGAACACAATCCTTTTATAGAATTGGAGGTATAAATAATGAGTTATATTTCCAGACTTGCTTTGGATGAAACCAAACGCGATACATTAAGAGCTATGATAAACCCTCAGATGTTTCATGCTGCTATTGAGGCAGCAACAAGTAAAGATTCCGGTCGTAATCTTTGGCGAATCGATAAGTTTCAGGGTAAATATTGGTTGTTATTAGTAAGCAGTGTAGAACCTGATTTGAGTTCTATGGTTTCACAATTTGGTCTTGAGAATCTGGTTGAACCTGCAGAGACCAAAGACTATGAACCTTTTTTAAATCGGTTAAGAGACGATCAAGTTTGGCAGTTTAGATTAAGAGGTAACCCGGTTCGCAGTGTGAAGTCTTCAGATGGTAAAAGAGGAAAAATCCATGCACATGTAACGCCCTTACAACAAAAGCAGTGGTTACTTGATAGGGCGGAGAGTTATGGATTCAAAGTGGATTTAAATAATTTTGATGTTGTTAATTCCAAATGGCATAAGTTTGATAAAGCTTCCGTTCGAAATGTTACTATACGAGCGGTAACATTTGAAGGATTTTTAACTATAACGGATAGGGAAAAATTTGTTGAAATGTTACAGATGGGCTTGGGCAGAGGCAAAGCCTACGGATGCGGCCTTATGACAATAATGAGAAGGGCGGGTGACTAAATTCGCCGTTAAAAAGCCGGGCTTAGATAAAGCATCTTTAAGAGCATTACCAGTTATAAGAGACAGACTTACGTTTCTTTATGTTGAGCACTGTATTATCAATCGTCAAGATGGTGCACTGACAATAAGCGATGCCAGAGGAACAGCATATGTACCTTCGGCTTCTATCAGCGTTTTGATGCTTGGCCCTGGAACAAATATAACACATAGAGCGATACAGCTTATAAGTAACACCGGAACAGCCGTTCTTTGGACTGGAGAGTGGGGAGTTCGGCTTTATGCTTACGGGCGACCGCTTTCCAGTTCCACAAGGCTGCTCTTACAACAAGCGAGTCTTGTCTTAGACGATGAAAAGCGTCTTGCTGTTGCGAAAAAGATGTACCAAATGAGATTTCCTAACGAACAAGTTGATGGTTTGACTCTACAACAATTGCGTGGAAAAGAAGGAGCAAGAGTTAGAAATTTGTATAGGAGAATGGCCTTATTATACAAAGTAGAGTGGACTAAAAGAAATTATGATTTTGCTGACTTTGCTTCCGGTGATGATATTAACAAGGCACTATCGGTTGCTAATGCTTGTTTGTATGGGGTTGTTAAGTGTGTAATAATGGCGCTTGGTTGTTCTTCGGGTCTTGGTTTTATTCATACGGGTCATGATAATTCTTTTGTGTATGATATTGCAGATTTATACAAAGCCCAGACCTCAATACCGGTGTCTTTTGAAATCGTATCTAATCAAAGCAGTAATTTAGAAACTGATGTACGTAAAGCAATGAGAGACAGTTTCAAAACAGGAAGAATTTTGAAACAAGTAACCGCCGATATTTGTAACTTGCTCGATGCTAAAGAAGAATTAGGTTTAGATATAGAGGCGGATGTTCTCTATTTGTGGGACGATAAAACCGGTTCTGTAGCTCGGGGTATTTCTTATGGAAAGTTTAATATTGGTGAAGATGACGGCAATGAAAATATTGAAATAGAACAAGGTGAATAGCCATGGTAGTCGTAACCCTAACGGTTTGCCCACCAGCCCTAAAGGGAGACTTAACTCTTTGGCTTTTAGAAATTGATACAGGTGTCTATGTTGGAAAAGTTAGCTCAAGGGTTAGAGAAGAATTATGGTTAAGAATTACCCAAAATATTGGTGATGGCAAGGCAACAATGGTACATCGAAGCAATAATGAGCAGGGTTTAGAAATCAAAACATACAATACAGATTATGTGCCTGTTGATTTTGACGGGTTGAATTTAGTTATGAAACCTAAAAAAAGAAAAGTAACTCAAAGGATAGACAAGAATAAAAAATCAACTAGTAGTAAAATCTCAACAATAAGGAAGGCAAAAAGATTTAAGACAAAGAGTGAGATATATGCTCCGAGAACCTTTATAGTTTTGGATTTGGAAACTACCGGTAAGAATCCGGTCAGTCACCAAATAATAGAGATAGCAGCTTTAAAAGTTAAAAATGGAATTGTGATAGATCAAATTAATAATCTTATAAAAATTGAAGGTCGGTTGCCTAAAAAAATCATTGAGCTTACTAAAATTACAGATGAAATTCTAGAAAAGGAGGGCCAAGATCTTAAGTTAGCGTTGGAGCAATTACAAGTATTTTGCCAAGATTTTCCCATAGTCGGTTATAATATTAGCTTCGACTATAATTTTACAAGAGTAGCTTTCAAAAAATCGAACCTACAATCTATGACTAACAATCTAATAAATGTATTGGATTTAGTCAGAAGAACTGGGTTGCCTTTTGCGGATTTTTCTCTTAAAAATGTTGCTCGTGGTATGGAAATAGAAAGACAGCCTACGCACAGAGCCATAGAAGATTGTTTCACTACATTGGCTGTTTATTTGGAGACGATTAGACTATTAAACAATAATTAAGCTTGAATTAATTTTTTAAACATTCAAGTGTGTTCCCCGCATGAGCGGGGATGATCCTAACAGCCAGGTCGCAAGGGCAAGAAGTTTTAGGTGTTCCCCGCATGAGCGGGGATGATCCGGCGATTATCCTTCCGTCGATCCGGTAGTGCTCGTGTTCCCCGCATGAGCGGGGATGATCCTAGCTTGAGAGCAATTTTCGTCTGTTGTTACTTGTGTTCCCCGCATGAGCGGGGATGATCCGGAGTCGCTTATGATGCACTAGACAACGGCGGAGTGTTCCCCGCATGAGCGGGGATGATCCCACAGCCCGTATCTATGTGCACGCCTGTGTTTAGTGTTCCCCGCATGAGCGGGGATGATCCGTTACATCATTTAACATATAATAAAGGTAGAAAGTGTTCCC
>JAAYKD010000004.1 GCA_012522585.1 Bacillota bacterium
GATTCAGTTGAGGATAAGAAACTCTTTTTCTAATTCTTCAACTTGCTTTTTGTAAACTTCTTTGATCCTCTTTTTAAAATCAGTCGCTGTATATTCATATAACAGGAGGTATTTTTCTTTACCATAGTTTTGGATTAAATATTTTGTAAAAGCTCCTGCGATCGGATAGGTTATTGAATCAGGATTACTGTAGAAGACATCATCAAGTAGAAGCCGCTCGATACTTATATACTTATTATCTTGTAAAAAAGATTTTACCCATTGTTCATTGGCCTGGCCCCACCAGACTTTATCGAAATACATTGCCAATCCTTCGCGAATAAAAGCAGATTTTGGCCTATTTATGGTATAGGAAATAATATGGGCATCTTCATGATGGCCAATACATTTGAGCTTTTCACTATATACTGCATAAATACTATTGGGAGGGCTAGCAAATGCATTACAGGGCTCATTATCCCCATACACTTCACCTACTAGTTCTGGAGTATCCATTAGATAATATTGAATTCTAAAAGGTGGCCTCAGATTCAAAAAATCACATATATCTAAATAGCAGTTTTCTTGAATTTCAGCAATTTCTTCAATATCTCTTTCTGCAAGCGAGTCTTTTAAAAAATGAAAATCATAATGTTCGCTGGAAAACTTTTTCATATCTAAACCTTCCAGTCCTAAATATTGTTTTTAGGTTGAAAGGTTGATCCGCCATAAAAAAACCAATTATTACCAGAGGCAGTTCTTCTGGCCATAAACCAGGCATGATCTTGAGGGCTCTTTCCCTGGCCATAAAGAAGGTGAATAAGCATTAGGCCACCTAAGTAGTCGCTTTCCCAAGCCTCTATCAATTGGGCTTTAAATTCATAATTAGGATTTTCCAAGATTTTCAATCTAAAAGAATTGTCAAGAGAATCATAGCGATCTGATTTTGATATGATTTCAAAAAGTGGATCTACAGATTTAGGAGGTCGATTAGACCTAAGAAGTCCAAGAAGATTAGCTATGTGAATATGAGGGACAATATATTCTTTAATCGCTTTATAGGGAACCTTGATTGTCTCTCCTGCTCTTGTCTTCCTTTCTTCTGGGTCCATTTCCTTGTTTAACTTATGTAGTTCATAGGCATCTAAGAAAATTTCCCCATCACCTATGTAAGAGCCATTCCAATTGGCATAGTGAAGGCCTCTAGTATAAATAGGTTGGAAGAATTCTTCCATAAAAGCTTCCCTATCCTTCTCTTTTATTTCAAGGTGACGAAAATTTTCAAATTTACAGCGTCTTAGTAAACTCAAAAAACCAGGTTGAATGGTTGTTAAGTCAAGCTCAAGAGCGTCTATCCAGGCCTGCTTTCTCTCTTCTACATTCCTCTTTCTCTCTGCTTTTATAGCTTCTTGCTGATCAAGATATTCCTGAGATTTAGGTTTACTTGTATAGAAGTATACACTATAGTTTTTAATATTACGCATATAAATATGCTGATTCTCGGAGTCTCCAAAACCCAGGGAAAGCGAATACTGGGTTTCAAAACCATCACCTTTAATGTGGAGTTTATTATCTTTTAATGACCACTTTCCCTTGAGTATCTCATCAGCAATGGTAATTGTGCATTGACCATTCTTCTGGAAAACTAGGACCATATTATCCTTAAAGCGTTCTGTCACAGGTGCTTGTAGACCAGTCATATCTATTTCTGTTCCATTCCATTGATAGGCAGTAAGATCTTCTATCAAGCTGTTTCTTTTCGCTCTTTCACCATCCATTTTATATCCTCCCTCACAAAAGAATTTTACTAATACAAATATATCGAAGAAACAAAGTTTAGACAATCGAAGACCCACTGTTTAGTTGGTCTTTGCGACTTCATATAAACTTAGGTCTATTATTCCCACTCGATAGTGGCAGGTGGTTTTGAGGTTATATCATAGACGACTCGGTTGACGATGGGAAGCTCAGTTGTGATAGCATTGGATATTTTTTCCAAGACTTCAAAGGGTATCTGCACCCATTGCGCAGTCATTCCATCGGCACTGTTTACTGCTCTGACCACTATTGTCTGGCAATAAGTGCGCCTACCATGGAGTTGGCCAACGGAACGGATATCAGGCAAGACAGTGAAAGACTGCCAAATTGCTCTTTCTAAGCCGGCTTTTGCCAGTTCCCTACGCATGATGTAGTCGGCTTCTCGTAGAATTTCCAACTTTTCTTTGGTAATTTCACCTAAGACACGGATACCTAAACCAGGGCCGGGGAAAGGCTGCCGATAAAC
>JAAYKD010000156.1 GCA_012522585.1 Bacillota bacterium
AATTATTTTAACGGAGTGCTAGATTTAGCAAACGAACGGATTTTCTCGTTAGGCGCAGAGGAAATGTATGATGATAAAATATTGCTCTATGTATTTGATCTAAAATAACAATCGTTTCACCCGTTGAAATGCATGGGATATAGTTATTAACACAAAGCACTTTCTATTTTATATTTTTCTCCATTAGGAATTTAAGCATCTTAATCGACTCCTTGATTGAAAAATATACCGAAATTTGTTTCTAGTATCTATTTCTAAAGAAAATTTTAAATCCGCCCCCTAATTTTAGAGGGCGGATTTAATTTTGCGCTCGCTTGGCATAGGTGTATATTAAAAGCATATACTAGATTGTGATAGAAGCGAATTGATTCTATAAATTTAAAAGATATATCTACAATTGCACTTCTGATTGCCAAAAGTTGTATTTTTCTCTATTGCCAAACACATAGAATATCGCTAAATGGTCTAAAAAAATTGATAAACACTCTATTTGATTGAATCAAAAGGTTCTAGCTGTTATAATTTTATTAGAAGGAAAAAAGAGGAGGTAAGTGAATTGCGCTTTTTACATATCAGCGATTTGCATTTGGGTAAGAGGGTGCATGAGTTTTCTATGCTGGCTGAGCAGAGCCATATCTTACAAGTCATTGTAGAATTGGCTAAGGAAAACAAGGTAGATGCAGTTTTAATCAGTGGTGATATATATGATAAAACCCAACCTCCGGCTGAAGCGGTGGAATTGTTCGACAGCTTTTTGACCGAGCTTTTCACTGCCGATGTTGCAGTTCTTGCCATCAGTGGCAATCATGATGCTCAAGAAAGAATCAGCTACGGGAATAAAATTTTAAGCGAATCCAATGTTCATTTTTCTCACACTTTCGATGGCAGCATTAAGTCCATTCCCTTTCAGGATGAATATGGAACTTTATGGGTTCATCTTTTGCCATTTTTAAAGCCTTTGCATGTGCGCAGATTTTTTGAGGGTATTCAAGCAGGTGATTATAGCGGTGCTATTGAGGCTGTTTTAAGTAATTTAGACTTAAAAGAAGCTGACCGTCATGTGTTGCTGGCTCATCAATTTGTTGTAGCCGAAGGGAAAAATCCAGAGCGCAGTGAGTCTGAGACACAGGTTGGAGGCCTCGATTCTGTTAAGGCTTCTCTTTTTTCATCCTTCGATTATGTAGCTTTAGGGCATTTACACAAAGCTCAAGAAGCAGGAGCAGATTATTTGCGCTACAGCGGCTCCCCGTTGAAATATTCCCTTTCGGAAATAGACCATGAAAAATCGGCGGTCTTAGTCGAGTTAAAAGAAAAAGGGAATTTGAAGATTGAGCTATTGCCTCTACATGCTAAGCATGATTTACGCTATATTGAAGGCTTTATGGATGAATTGCTCGATCCTGATTTCATAAAAGAACAGAAGACAGATGATTATCTCTTTGTTGGTATCAAGGATGAACAAGTAGTCGATGCCATGGCCAAGCTCAGAGGGGTTTATCCAAATGTTATGAGCTTAGAATTTATCAGCCAGAAAACAGGTGGGGCTTCGATGAGCAGAAGCTTTGATCCCCAACTGATGGAATCACCTTTACAATTGTTTGAACAATTGTATTTTAGGCAATGGGATAAGGAGATGAGCCCAGAGAGTAAAGAGTTAATCACAAAATTTATCATAGGGGAGGAGCAAAAATGAAACCTTTGATTTTGAAGTTACAAGCTTTTGGCCCCTATGCTAAAGAAACAGAAATAGATTTTCAGAATTTTCAAGATGGTTTGCTTTTGATTAGCGGCGATACAGGCTCGGGCAAAACCATGATTTTTGATGCCCTTGCTTATGCTCTTTTCGGGGAACCCAGCGGAACTCTAAGAGATGCCAAGATGCTCAGAAGTGACTTTGCCGACCCTGAGACAAAGACCCAAGTCGATTTGTTGTTTCTTTCCCATGGCCAAGAATACAGAGTGTGTCGCAGCCCCGAGTATGAACGGCCGGCTAAAAGAGGAAGTGGCTTAGTCAAAGAAAGTGCTGATGCATCTCTTTTTTACCCTGATGGCAAAGTCTTGCAAGGGGCAAAAGCGGTGACAGAGGCTATTGAAGAAATATTAGGCTTAAACAGAGACCAGTTCAGCCAGATTGTGATGATTGCTCAAGGAGATTTTTTGAAAGTTTTAAACAGCGATTCAGCTACACGCAGCACGGT
>JAAYKD010000022.1 GCA_012522585.1 Bacillota bacterium
AATCAGTGAAAATGAGGATTTTCTTAAAATCTGGACGAGTCATATACCATTTTTCCATTACATCGTGTATTCCTACCAAGTTTCTACACAGAGAACTTTTGTCCATAACTATGAATTTTCTGAGGTGAAGTGGTTTTCCGTAAAGGCCTTGCCTGAGGCATGCGAATGGTTTGTGAGAACGCAGGTGAGAAATCTAATTGGCTATACGTGACAAATATTTCTTAATTGCACACGCAAGATTATTAGCGCATGTATGGTGGTAATAAGTGGATTAATAAAAAGGAGGAGTAGTAAATGTTATTTGAAGTAAACGGTAAGCAATTGATTCCCAAACAAATAGGCTGGGAGCCATCAGAAAAGGATCTCGAAAATCTAATAATTTCTACTTCAAAGGCAGAACTCAATTTGGATTACAATATTTTCGGCGAATATCTCTTTTTCGTAGATAATCAAAAAAGGGGGAGCAATAAAAAGATTCTTGATATTATTGCACTTGATGAACATGCCCAGGGGGTAATTATTGAACTTAAAAAGGATAAAGGCTCGCTGGGCGTTGAAACACAAGCGTTACAATACCTCAGCGATACCGCCCAGTATACAGGAGATGATTTTATCAAGGAGTTTAAGCTGGGAGATAAGGAAGGTACCTTAGAGGCTTTCTTTTATGAAGGTATTACAGTCAAGGATATAAACCAACGAAGTAGAATTATTCTTATAGCTCGGGAATTTGACGAATCACTCTATTCCATGGGACAATGGCTAGCCAATCAAGGAATTTCTTTCAAATGTATCAAGTATGCACCACATACTATTGAAGGAAATCAGTATTTAAGTTTTTCTGTTAGCTTCGATCAGAGCTCTGACCATAACCAATACCGAGTGAATTTCAAAAAACGAAAAACTCGGAAGAGCGATTATTTTTGGCACAATCTTGGATCCGATGATTCAAATTGGCTTGCTTATCTATATGACTCTGGCCAGATTTCAGCGAGTTTTAATAATCAAGAAGGTGATAGGGGCGAAGTGATTCTGAAAAATTATATTTCAGGGGATGTAGTTTTTGCGTATGTTTCTGGCATAGGTTGCCTTGGCTATGGGAAAATCAAGGGAAATGGAAAATACAAGCTGATTAAACAAGGGTCTGATGGGGATGTCTTTGACCCATCGGGACTACATCTACATAGACTGCCTATCGAATGGAAAGCGTTCTTACCTGAGAATAAAGCAATTACAGCAAAAGAGTTGAGAGAAAAATTTGAAATTGCAACTCCGGTTCAAACTTCTTCAAAAATTAGAAAAGGCAACATAAAAGGTTTGATCGAGAAAATTGAACAACAAGCAAATTAGTCTATACGGCAATAATAATTTACCAATTCAAGAAGTTGTTTGGTCATATAAGGTATTACGAGAAACTATTGCTCGAGATTTTCAACTTTTTCTCATTTGAGAACCATGGTTTGGCTATTCAACATGCATTGTATAGGGTGATGGGAGTTGAATATTTACATGATAAGGAGTCAAAACATGGGAAAGACATATTCACCTGAAGACATAAAAGAGGCACATAAAGCGACCATCTACCATGAGAAGGATATTCTCAACAGCTCGGTTTGCACCTGCTTCTATTGTGGCTATCAGTTCGATCCACATAATGAGAAGGAGGAAATCGAGTGGTGGGATGAAGAAAGTCCCAAGGGGAAGACCATCGTTTGTCCCATGTGTCTTATCGATTGTGTTATTGGGGATGCTTCTGGATTTCCCGTGACTGACCATGACTTCATCATGGCGTGCACAGAAGCGTGGTTTGGAGGGATCAGTCGTATCAGTGACGGCAAGCCGGTCGAGAGGGCCAACCGTCCCACGATTATAGTTGATTGATGTAGGCCGACAACAGTGCTGTGCACTAGCCCTGAATAACGTTTATATAGGAGGAATCCCAATGGAACTACAGAAATTGACTGGATCAAACGCAATAGATGAAGCCATGGAGCTTGTCGCTCAATTTTTGGATGATCCTGATCGACGAGTGATTTTTGTTACAGGGCGGTATGGCATTGGTAAAAGAACAGCTCTTTCAAGGCTATTTGCAGAGAAAAACATCACGCCAAAAGTGTTTCTAAATTTTCCAGGACTGGATGATGAGACATTGATTGAAAAGCAATTGTTGGAATTCCCAACTGCTGTTCATCTTTGGGGAGATGCCTTCGAGACATCTATTATGCCACCACTAGTTCGTGCGTATCTCAAGAAACTAGCAAATGGAGAAACTTCCTTTCGGGGGAAAATGATTATTGTTGCGAACGATTTGGAGTTTCCAAATTTTCAATTCCCAGAGCTGCCTGGAGTTTGGATTGAAATGGATAAAACTGCGATGTTGGATTATATTAAGAAGCGAATCGATTTAGAGAGCCGTTGATATCTTGAGCTGTGATATTTTCCCTCAGGTTTTAGTATTTAACCCCACACGCTGAGACGAAATTGCTCTAAAGATTAGGATTCTTCTATCTACAATTTGGTAAACAGTCCAACCACCACCGCATGATCACTCGTATGGCGGATCGCATCATCATACCGGTATTCTATGTCTACCACTCTCCACGACTTATGAGCATACACATGATCATATCTCCGATGAGTCTTTCCGGTAATGAAAGATGTAGCGAGAGGGTTCTTATCTTCAACTTCCCCCTGTGAGAGCAGATATTGCACCAACGCATCTTGAAGATTGTGGGAAGG
>JAAYKD010000157.1 GCA_012522585.1 Bacillota bacterium
AGTAATGTGGTTCTTGTCTTAAAATCGAGGAGAGGCTAGCCGGATTTCATTAATTCTAAGCTGATAAGAAATAATAGCCATTCCACCCTTTTACCGTCAATGAAAAGATGAATGCTTTCAAGATCAAAGTGAAACTGGGCTAATTCAATAACAATATGCTCGAATCAACAAGAAATTTTTAACTTGATTAAGGAGATTGTATGAAACTATTGATTAGGGAAAATACACCCAAGCTAGAGACCGAAAGGCTCATACTTCGTAAGTTTACCCATATGGATATTGAAGCTTTATTTGAAATATTAAGTGACGAAGAGGTCAACACCTATCTGCCTTGGTTTACCCTAAAAAGTATTGAAGAGGCTGAGCTTTTCCTGCAAGAACGTTTCTTATTCTATTATGACAAAGCTTCCGCCTATCGTTATGCCATTTGTTTCAAAGAAGACGATCGGCCTATCGGATACGTCTTACTTTCTGTTGCTGAGAGCAATGATTTAGGCTACGGTTTAAAAAAAGAATTCTGGAATAGAGGCATAGCAACAGAGGCTTCGAAGGCTGTGGTTGAACGAATCAAAAGGGCCGGCTACCCGTTTATAACAGCCACCCACGATAGAAATAACCCGCCCAGTGGTCAAGTGATGAAAAAGCTGGGCATGACTTATAAGTATAGCTATGTGGAGCTTTGGCAGCCAAAAAATATTACTGTCACCTATAGGATGTATCAGCTGAATTTTGATGGCAATAATGAAAGAACCTACATGGAATATTGGAACAAATATCCGGAACACTTTATCGAAAAGCATGTTTAAGCATGCTGAGAACCGATACAAAATTTAAAATATAACAGAGGAGAAGCTATCATGAAGCAGATAACTGGAATTATTTCTGATAAAAATGGTAAGCCCATAGACCAAGCTTCAGTCATTCTGATGAACAAAAAATTCGAACAAATTGTCTCTGTCTTAACAAACGAAAACGGTGAATATTGTATAAAAGCAGAAGAGAATCATTATCCTTTTTTAATAGCTGTTAAAGACTATAAGGAAAACAATTTGGAATTTTGGTGTCAAAATATCCATTTAAACAAGGACTTGAATATTGATGCCAGCATAGACAAGTTGGAAATATATGGTCTCCATTGTTTTCGGGTCTTAGGTGCTTATCCAGCTCTGACAATTTATTTCAGGCCGATGAGTTTAGATAAGTTTAAAAGGGGAGAAGCTGATATCGCTCCGACTTTTACAGATGAGTCAATTAGAGTAACTGTCAACAAGGAAGAGCTTGAAGTGCTAAAGGTAAATCGAGTAGAGGAATACGGCGGTGAAATCAATATGACTGCTTTTCTAATCCAGGTCTCTTTACCAAAAAATCTTTTGGGGAACGACGAAAATCTGCTTGACCTCCACTTGCTTGATTTAGACGGGTTTTTCGGCCAAGCCTCAATTTTCTTTTAGAAACTTTGTCTAGTTTTGCTTTTTAAGGGGTGAGAAAATGCGGATATTTGCTTTAGAATTAAACAATGATATTTTAGGACTTGAGGAGAGAAAAGCCTACATAGAAGCCTTGATTTCCAAATTGCCTTTCCCTGATTTGGTTCTACTGCCCGAGTTAGCTATTTGCAGTTATTTGCCAAATCAAAAAATCTGGGCATATGCAGATCAGAATAGCCAAGATACATCTCGTTGGGCCAAAGCCATGGCGAAAAAATATAACACTTTTGTGGGTGTAGGTTATGTTGACTATGAAAAAGGTGATTATTATAATCGCTATTTGATTGCAGATGAAAATGAGGTTTTTGGTATAATTAGCAAAAGTGAAGGGGAGGCAGCAGTCTTTAAACGAGGCTGGTTCGATAACATCATTAACACCCCTTTTGGCAATGTGGCCGTTGCTATTTGCTACGATTCGAGGCGCAAGCATTTTTATCAAAATATTGAAGATAAAGAAATCTCTCTGATAGTTTTCCCCCATGGCAGCCCTGCTAGCACTAAAAAAACTGGTGAGGAAGAAGCCGTTAACGATTACTTTTGCAATCTGTATGCAGAAGCTTTCGATGTTCCTGTAATCTACATCAACAGCCTTGGTCAACTTCAATCCATGCCGGGCCTCATGGGCAAGCTGATGGAGCTGTTAAAATTCACCATGAATGGTAAAACTAAAATCTATGCAGAAAAAGGTGAAGACATAATTTTAGATGTGGAAGAAGCCAAAGGTCATGAAGTGACCCTCACACCTCAAAGAAGAAATAAAGAAATCGTCTTTCATGATGAAAATCTAACTAAAGAAAATCTTCTCTTCAGAAAGACCATACTCAAATTGGATATACTGATCGGGAAAAGACAATATTATAAGCATAAACCTCAATAAAAGAGGATGAACAGGAGGGTAAACTTGGCTGATAAATCAGAAGCAAGAGCCAATGAAATTATTCAAATTCATCTCAAAAGTTTAGAAAAGAGTTTACAGGAGGAGCTCTTAGATCTGTGCATAGTCTTTAGGTATAGCCCGGAGCAAGTGACTCAAAGTCAAAAGCACTGGATGCAGAAACAATATTCAAATTGGCGCCAAAACCGTTAAGGCAAAGAAATCTGGGCGATTGAGCATCTGTTACACTCAATAACAATAGTTCTTTTTCATTATTTCCACTTGTTTAAAAGAAGGATATTTCGGTAGTGAAAGAGAATTTTTTCATTAGTATTTAAAATCCAATTGCCATAATTTTTCATTTATTTACCTATAATTATGTGCATATCCTCAGCTTTTTGAATAATAGGATAAAAAACTGAGGTAAAGAGCAAGAATTCCTGAGTGTGTTTTTGCTCAAATATAAAAGGAGGAGAAATTTTGAACAAAGAAAAGTTTGACAAAAATCAACAAATTGCCATGAGCTTTTTGGAGCAAGAAGAGACAAAGACGATTCTGGCCGAAATCAATGATGCTATCTGGTCTTATGCTGAATTAGGTTTGGAAGAGTATAACACTGCCAATTTATTGGTCTATTATTTGGAAAAAGAAGGATTCCAAGTGGATTTGGGTGTAGCTGGTATGCCCACAGCTTTTGTGGCTAGCTATACGAACGGCCCCGGTCCTGTCATTGGAGTTTTAGGTGAGTTGGATGCTCTGCCCATGCTTTCCCAAGAAGCTGGCAATCATCTCCATGCGCCTGTCACCCAGATCAAAGGAGCTATTGCCCCTGGTCATGCCTGTACTCACAACACCATGGGAACAGCAGCGGCAGGAACTGTTGTGGCGGTTAAAAGAGCCATGGACGAAGGCAATTTCACCGGGACTATAAAAATGTTTGGTAGCCCGGCTGAAGAGACCTTGATCAGCCGCCCCTTCATGGTTCACGCTGGCTTGTTCGACGATGTAGACGTTGTTATCGATAACCACGGCGGTGCTGGTTTTGGCACATCCTACGGGGTTAGCAGCAACTGTAACTGGTCTTTTGCCGTTACCTTTCACGGTAAAACAGCTCACTCTGCCGGTGCTCCTTGGGTAGGCCGCTCAGCTCTTGATGCTGCTCAAATTATGAATATCAGCACCGAGTATCTGCGAGAGCATCTACACTTTTCCTCTAGAATGCATTATGTCATGACTGAGGGAGGAGAAGGGCCAAACGTAGTTCCAGACAGAGCTACCACTTGGTATTATGTGAGAAACTCCGATAAGTTAATAAAATCCGATTTCGAAAGAGTCTTAAACTGCGCTAAGGCAGCAGCTTTGGCTACCGATACACAAATGGAAGTCACGCCCTATACTGCTATTCACCAATGCTATCGCAACGAAACCCTGTCTCATCTGATGCAGGACAACATCAAAAAGGTTGGCATGCCGGAATGGACCGAAGCTGAACAGGATTTTGTTAAAGAAATGCAAAAAGCCACAGGAGCAGAAGTCAATGGTCTGCCTGATGATTCCTCAATAGGAGATAAACCCATGGGAGCAGGCCCCGTCTTCGTCGGCGGCGGTTCTTCAGATATCGGTGAGGTTCCTTTAGTTGTGCCCCTTACCACCTTGAGATTCCCCACTTCAGCTCCGGGAGCTATCGGCCATCACTGGACAACAACAGCTGTAACCGGCTCTACCATTGCTCACAAGGGTGTTGTAGCCGGAGCTCAGGTAATGGCCATAACAGCTATTGACCTGTTGACCAATCCCGAAAAAGTAGCTGAAATAAAAGAAAATTTCAAGGAAATGCAAGCAGAGCATTTTTACAATTATAAAAATGACGGGGAAAAACTCATCTTAGATGAAGATGGAAAAGCTCAATTCGTTTCCTATCTACCCTATATTTTCAGTCGTGCCGGTAAATATGAATACGATCCGGAAAATGGTAAATTCTTTGTCACTGAAGGTAGAGAAGTAGCACCTCCGGTCGGGTTCTTGAGCGAACAGATGGCTAAGTATCGGGGAGAAATGTCTAAGAACTATAAGACTCCTCAATGGTACAAAGGACCGGAAATAGTTAAAGAATAGAAATCTAATAATAAAAAATCAACCCCTAAGGCTGCTATGCCTTAGGGGTTGTTTGCATTTTCTTAAATTCCAGCTGATAAGATGGAGTTGAAGACTAGTTTATAAGTGTTGTGGCCTTGAGCTCTGTAGATAGGATTAAAAGCAAAGCAGATGATTTTTCCTTTGCCATATTCTATTTGAGCCAGAGCTGTGCGTCCATTTAGCTGGGCTTGAGGGTCGAAGATCCAGCCGGACATGAGGATGTCATCGCCGGGATAATGGGCTAAGACCTTGCCTTCATCAATGGTCAAGGCAGCTGAGCGCATAAACCAAATTGGCTCTTCTTTCTCAGCCCCCCAGGTGATGGGGTCTTGATTATCAAATTTGGCTCGGAGCAAGGAACCGGGAATGTAGAAATCTTTGGGTGGTAGGGGTTCAAGTATATTCTTAACGGGTAGATCAAAGGCTTCAATAGCATAGTTAACAGCCTGATCGATGACGATTAAGGTTCCTCCTGCCTGAGCAAATTCTTTTAAGGCTTCAGCCCCTTCTTTGCCTAAGCCACCATGGTAGGGAGCCGGTGCAGTTGTCTTGGGCCAGCCATCTTCCAACATTCTTTTCATCATGCTGGGTAAGATGATGGCGTCGTATTGTTCGATTAAATTGCCTTTTTTGATGTCCTCTTTAGTCGGACGCTCAAATTCGAAATCGAATTGCTCTAAGACGTATCTGAGCCAGCCTTCGTCCATGGCTCCACCGGAGAGGTTGTTGTAAAGACCAAAGCGCACAGGTTTCATTTCCTGCATGGCTAAATCTGCTTTCAACTGGGTGAAGACCATGCCTTCTTCTGCATAGGCTTGTAAAATTGGCAGAATGTTTTCTTGTTCGGGAATAATCCAGAGTCCTGCCGGGTAGACTTGGCCATCTATATTTTCTTCTTCCTTCAATCTATTGATCATAAAGCCTTGCTTCAATAGTTTATTGGCTAAACTGAAAGCATCGTTGACTTTAGGATCAACAGTGAGATAGCCGCCTGCAAATTCCAGTAAGCTTTTTGCCGCAGGTGAAACATCATCTAAACGAGTCATCTTGACTTCTAGGGGCTCGTCGATCTGAACTGTATCAACTCCCATGAGAAGACCTTGAGTGAAGGCAGTCACATCATAAGGGCGCTGAGGTGGTCCGCCGGGATACTCGCGGATGTCAGGATAATCTTGTTTTTCTAAGAGGCATTTGGCAAAGGCAAAATAGGGTTGCTCTTTGGGAATGATATAGCTGCCTTTGGCGTAAGTTTTATTGCCATAGGTAAAATCTTCATCTGCTGTGAAAAGCTCTACTTGGGCTGTATCCATCATCTTGAGCATGCGATGAACTGTGTCCGAGGGTCTTTGCTCTGCCGGTATGACAAAAGCATAGGGTGCGCCTTGGCGGTTTACAGCTTTTTGACCGATTTTTAAGAAATTGCGCATCCAAGTCGCTCGGTTTCTGGCTGCATGAGCCAACAGAGCTTCGGTAACAATGCGCTCATATTCCATGATATCCCATAGACGCCAGGTTCCTCCCAACCAAGGTTCGGGGAAGTTCCAGGCTCTTTTTTTGCCGTCATAACCGATTCCGGCAGCCAAATCTTCATATTTGACCTCGACGGGGGTGGCTATTCTACAAGAAGCAGCTTCTGTTAAAATTCGAATACCTCCGTGGGTGTGTTGGAAGGATCTGGCAGGATTCCAAGCATCGTAGATTCCGTGGATGAGGACACCCTTTTTGTCTTGAGCTGTCAATTCCTGGGCCATGGCTGAACCAACCCAGATGATTTGTTGCTGTAAAATTGGGTCTACATTAGGCTCGATTGGGTCAACATAGGGTGGAACAAAGAAACGGGCTGCATTGGGGCCCATTTGGTGCATGTCGAAGATTATTTGTGGGTGCCAAACATTATGAATCTTTTCAACGGTCAGTCGGTTTTCCACTTGACTGAAGGTGTACCAGTCGCGGTTATTGTCGTGCCCTACGTATTTTTGGTAGAGCCAAGGCATGGGCCCGCCTTCATATTCGGTGCCTAAGTTTTGTCTATACCAATCCGTAATCATCTGGTGTCCATCCGGATTGAGGGAGGGGACCAGAATAAGTATGACATCATCTAAAATGTGGTCGGCATTGGGCATGCTGCCTGTTGCTAAGGAGTGGGCTAAATACATACTGTATTGGGGTCCGCCGATTTCAGTGGCGTGAATACCACAGGAAATCATGACCACAGTTTTGGCTGTATCTAAATGTTCTTCAACCTCTTCTTCTTTGAGCTTTCTGGGGTCAGCTAATAGTTCGTGCTGTAATCTCAGTTCATCCAAGTTCTTTTGGTTTTCTTCGGATGTGATGACCAGATAGACAAATGGTTTACCTTCGGTGGAAAGACCCATATGTGTCAATTTTAGCCGAGGTGAATTCTCGGTTAAATATTCAAAATATGAGAGCATTTCCTTCCAGTCGGCCAGAGTTCTGTCAGCTCCCGGAGTAAAACCAAAGAATTCCGGGGGGCTCTTTAGATTGATCATTGTTTCGACCTCCTTATAGATTGTATATTTAAGTATTTCGATTAGCAAAACAATATTCCTGCAAAAAACTCAAGCTAAAAAATTTATAGCTTGAGTTTTTAAGATATACTGCGTTTGGCATAAACAGGAGCCTCTTTGCGGGCACTTGCCTCTCCGGGTTCTTTTACAGTCTGATAAAATGCCTCCATGGCTTGAGTAGCTTTTAAAAGCTTTCTCAGTTCAGCTTTGTCTAAAGAATAGATAAAATCTTGTAAAATCAGAGTGAGACAGGTAGCCAAGAAAGAGTTGTCATCTTTAGAAGAAAACAAGAAGTCTGTGGACAATAGATTTCCTGGTGTGGTCAATTGTAAAATGGTAGTCATCTTCTGCATGGGGCTCTGGCCTTTGGCAGGCCTTACCATAAGCTCTATGTGTGGGCCTAAAATATTGGGGCGATCCTCCAGATTTAAAGGCGTATCCAACATGAAGGAGACTATTTCGCTAAGATATTCTCGCAATTGATTTGCTTCATTCTCTTGCTTCAATTGAAACATTATTTCGGCAAAGGTTGTCAAGAATAAGTTTAATTTTATTTCAAAGGGATCGAAGTTATTGCTCAGAATTTTCAATTCAACCCAAGCTTGATCTTGGTTGACAAAGGCAACTTCTAAAGAAGCAATGTTTTTGGTTTCCGGTTGAATAAACTCAACAGTAGCTCTGTTTTGAATTTGTTTTGGTTGCTCTTTTCTTCTGAAAAAAGAACCAAAAGTTTTACGTGACAAATCGATACCCCCTTTCTTTACTAATTTACTTTTTCTGCAAAACTATAGGGTTTTCCTTCTCTGATTCTCTAGGATTGCTCAATTTTACTTTGGGCTAAAAAAGTTAGATCTTTGTGTCAGATTCAGTATAAGCGGAAAATAAAGAAGGATTTCTTTTGCCTATACTGAATCTATGCCATGGTTAAATCCGATAATTTTAAGAGATTAGCAGAAATATTTAGGTAAAAAAGAGGTGCGTGAAATGGATCAAAAGCAGCAAGAGCGCTTGGCTGCTATGGAGGCTATCACTCCTCAGGAGATGCGCAGAAAAATATTTGATATGGCTTGGCCGGCTACCGTTGAAGCCGTTTTGCAGATGATGATAGGTATGGTAACTTCGGCTCTGATCGGGCAAATTGGCACCATAGCCATCGGAGCATCTGGTTTAGGCAGGCGGTTAACTCAGCTGGTCTGGGCAATTTTTGCAGCCGTTGGCACAGGTTCGACTGTTATGGTGGCCAGGTCAATCGGTGCAGACAATCAAAAGGCCGCCAACAGATACGCTGACCAGGCTATGCTTTTGACACTTGTTATTATAGTTTCTCTAACAGGCTTCCTGTTTGCTTTTCCTGAATGGCTAATTAAAACAATGTATGGAGCCAGCGGAGAACTTTTGGAAAATGCTACTGTTTATTTGCGAATAACAGCTCTGGGCGTGCCCTTCATGTCGATCATGCAGGTCAGTGGAGCTTTAATGCGCGGTGCCGGAAATACTAAAGTTCCTATGACCGTTGCTACTACAATCAATATTGTCAACGTTGTTTTAAGCTATCCTTTAATTTTTGGAAAATTCGGTCTGCCGGCTTTGGGTTTGGTGGGAGCTGCCTGGGCTCTTGTTTTCTCTCAGATGATCGGAGCTATCTTGGCACTATACATACTTTATTTCAGACAGACCAGCTTATCCTTGCGCTTTAAGGGCTTGCGTTTCTATTGGCCTGAAGCCAAGCAGATTTTGACCATCGGAATACCCGCTGCCACAGAAAACCTGATGATGAACTTCGGTGGGATTTTACTGACCTCTTTGGTCGCTTCCTTTGGTTCAGTCGAATTAGCAGCTCATCAACAAGGAATAACCGCAGAATCACTTTCCTACATGCCTTCAATGGGTTTTTCCATAGCAGCTACGGCTTTCGTCGGTATGTCGCTAGGGGCGGGTTCGGTTAAGTTAGCCGAGCGCTATATAAAGGAATTGGTCAAATGGGACCTTTTGCTAACTGCCTTTACGGCTTCATTTTTGATCTTTACTCCCAAGATGGTCTTCTCTTTGTTGAGTAATGACCCTGAAGTTATCAATTTGGGGGCTAAGTATCTTGTTCTCATGGGCATCTGCCAGATTCCTCAGCAGATAACCGGAGTGCTCAATGGGGCTTTGCGTGGAGCAGGTGATACTCGGGCCACTTTGATCAACAGCTCCATTGGTTACTGGGGTGTCAGATTACCCCTTTCATTTCTCTTGGCTCGAACCTTTGATCTAGGTATTATGGGTGTTTGGTACGCCATGACTCTGGATCTATTTGTTAGATTTGGTCTGAGCTTCTATCGCTATAAGATCTCAGCAGTTTGGAAAAAGAAGGCCTTCGATATCATAGTTTGATCGATTTTTCAAGCTCTTTCTCGATGGAAACATCGGGAAAGAGCTTTTTTTATTTTAAGGCCAGGGCAATTTCGTCTCGATAAAAAACAGCCAAGCGGTGTCGGGCTCTGGTCATGGCTACATAGAGCAAATTATTATCGTAAGAGTTCTCTTTATAGACAGTTTTTTCTCCGTCCAAAATAATGCAAGCATCAAATTCCAAGCCTTTGGCTAAATAAGCAGGAATCAGGACTAGTCCTCCTTCTATTTGACTTTCTTCTTGGTCAATGAAAGAAATTTGGCTTTGGCTTTGTTTTTCAAACTCCCCTAAGAAAAGCTTGCAATTTTTAATATTTTTGGCGATTAAAGCGATGGACTCCACATTTGCTTCCGTCTTAAAGGAATTGATCAATTCCAGAGCAGCTTGAGCTTTTTGGCTCCAGGTGTTTGTTTCCGGAAAAGCTTGGAGAATAGGTTTAACTTCTTTAGGTCGGATGTTTTGGCTGGGCTTCAAATTATTTTTTAACAGTATTTTATTGGTCAGCTTAGTTATCTCACCTTCGTTACGGTAGCTTTGGTTGATCTCGCGATAGTTTACCCTTTCAGTAGGAAAACAATTGTCGATGACCGATTGCCAATCCTTGATGCCCCGATGGGGATAGATTGCTTGGGCCAGATCACCGACCAAAGTCAGAGCATTGCTGTTTGTGCAGATTTCTTTGAGCATGAAGATTTCACTGATGTTTAAATCCTGGGCTTCGTCGACCAGGATGTAATTGTACCTTGTTTCAAAATGTAGACATAATTGGTGTAGTCTCAAGAGCAAGGCCAAATCTTCCTGCTGAGTTCTCTTCTTATTCTCTTGATGATTTTTTTCTAAAATTTGTCTCTCGCTGCTATTTAATTCAGGCCAGAAGATTTGAAGATTCCCGGCCAGTAAGAATTCAGAATAGAGGGCTTTTAGATTCAATCTCTTGGGCATCAGGGTTTTATAATCCTTCAGAGCATTTTGTCCTTTAGCCTCAAGTATTTTGATTTTCAAATCTCGTTGATGCAGCAAGGCAATAGCATCAGGATTAGGCAAATGCTGCAGGTGCTGAGGGTGTCTGCGTCTGGCTAATTCCAAAGGGCCTTCAAAGGATTCAACGATTTTGTTTTTCTCCCTTTGTATTCTTATTTTTGCTTGTTTGTTCAGCCAAGTTTGAGCTTTTTTAATCTTTTCGTTGATGGGTAAATGCTCTAAATCATCGAAGTATCTTTGTAAATCCTTGGCTTCTAGTAAAAGAATACCGTCCTCAGTCAGCATGTCTGTTTTTGGTATGATGTTTTTTTCTAAAAAACTCACATAATTATCTATCGCTTTGATGGCTTCAATGCTTCCTTTAAGTCGAGCCGCCGTGATTCCTTCCTCATCTTCTTCATCGCCAAAATTCAAATTTTCAAAACAATTGAAGTTTTGTCTTAGATGGACTTTAAATTTTAAAACATTTTGGGCTAATTCCGAAAAAGTCAATTGATTGGCCCTTTTTATATCCAAATTTGGCATCAGTTCAGCGATATAATTGAAGAAGAGTCGAGAAGGAGTGACTATCAAGGTGTCTTCGGGATGGAATTCTTTTTTGTTTTTATAAAGTAAATAGGAAAGACGGTGCAGAGCAACTGATGTCTTGCCACTGCCGGCTGCTCCTTGAACTATGATCGGCTGATTGATCGAGCTGCGAATTATTTCGTTTTGTTCCTTTTGGAAGGTCGCTATGATTTCTTTTAAACCTTTTATACTGCTTTCACGTAAACGGGAGAGGAGAAAGTCATCGATGCCGGCAGCCTCTTCAGCATCTGAAATCTCCAGCAAATTACTGTCTTCAATTTTTATCCGGCGCAGTAAATGCAGCTCTACTTTGACCGGACCATAGGGCCCGGAAAAAGAAGTTTTACCCTGATTTCCTGAATAGAAAAGATCGGCTATGGGAGCTCTCCAATCGACGATGAGGGGTTCCCCTGTCTCTTCCTTATCCAATCCGAATTTGCCCAGGTAGAGGGTTTCCTTCTCCTGACTTCTTGATTCGCTCCCTTTGGGCTGCCTGTTTTCTTTCAGCTCAAAGTTGAGTATGTGAAAATACTCATACTCTAAAGTGCTCACATCCAAGCGACCAAAATAAGGACTTTTTTCCGTTAAGGTCAGAAGTTGGGCTTTATTTAAAATTTCTTCCCGTCGCCTCATTTCGAAAAGTTGGGCCTGAGTCAGATCTTCTGGTTTCTTAGCATCGGCTAAAAATGCCAGAATCTCTGAGATTTCCTCTTCCCGCATTTTGATCTGTTGGCTTAAGCCTTCTTTTCTTTGCATAATTTGTTTTAAGGTTCTTTTTAAATATTCACTTTCCCTAGGGTAATCAGGATGGGCTTGAGCTCTCATATGATCCTCCTGTTTATCTTGACAAAATCGGTTAAAAAAGCGAGAATATAATATAGAAAACAAAATTTCATAGCATAATTTTGTTTTCTGATTACAAGTGTATTCATTTTGTTCATTGATTGAAATTTTCAGACATATATACCTCTATTTTAAAGGAGGGTGACAAGGTTTTGAATATCATTGAAATTATCGAAAGAAAAAGAGATGGCAAAGAGCTGACTTGTGAAGAATTAGCTTTTTTTGTTCGAGCTTACACTGAGGACGAAATACCGGACTATCAAGCGGCAGCTTTTTTGATGGCTTTCTATCTCAGAGGAGCGAGCTGGAAAGAAACCTTTTATTTGACAGAGTCTATGGTCAAAAGCGGGCAATTAATGGATTTGAGCAGTTTGCCCGGCTTGAAGATAGACAAGCACAGCACCGGGGGAGTGGGCGACAAGCTCAGCTTGACTGCCTTGCCTTTGGCTGCTGCGGCAGGCCTGCCTATAGCCAAGATGAGCGGACGTGGGCTGGGTCATACCGGAGGCACTCTGGATAAGCTGGAATCAGTTCCAGGCATGAATATAGCCCTGACTGAATCAGAGATGATCAAACAAGTGGGAGAAATTGGCCTTTGCATCAACGGTCAAACCAAGGAATTAGTGCCAGCTGACGGTAAGCTCTACGCCCTGAGAGATGTAACGGCTACAATTTCTTCTGTTCCTTTAATTGCTGCCAGCATCATGTCAAAGAAAATTGCCTCGGGTACAGATAAAATTCTCTTAGATATTACAGTTGGCAATGGCGCTTTTATGGGCACTTTAGCCCAAGGTGTTGAGCTGGCTCAACTGATGGTACAAATAGGCCAGAACTTTGGCCGGGAGACCAAAGCTATTGTCACCAATATGGACCAACCCTTAGGCAATGCTATTGGTAATTATTTAGAATTAAGAGAGGCTTTTTCCTGCTTAGAAGGCAATGGTCCTGAAGATTTGAGGCAATTAACTCTACATTTTGCAGCCAGAATGGTTCAGATGGCCGGCAATTCTAAGAGCATGTCTGAAATTATACCAGAATTAACCCAATTGATCGAAAACGGGCAAGCCTTAAAGCGCTTACACCTCATGCTGGAAAAGCAAGGAGGACAAATAGACTCCCTCGATCAAAAAGATTATTTGGAAGATGTTGAGCAAATCCTTGTCTTAGCTGAAAAAGACGGTTTTGTTAAAACCATTGAGACTAAAAGCCTAGGTCTCTTCGTTGTTTCTTTAAACGGCGGAAGAATGACTAAGGATGCTCCAATCGACCATGCTGTAGGCTTAGAACTGCAGGTCAAAAAAGGCATGTATGTGCAAAGGGGTCAGCCTTTACTCAGGGTATATTGTCGCAAAAATCAAAGAGAGTGGGTAGAGGAAAGAAAGTATATTTTGCAAAAACATTTTGTTCTGAATGCACTAGAGGAAAGATCCGAAGATTTGATTTTAAAAGAAATTGGGTTCGAGGAGGTTCAAGGATGAGAGATTTTGTCATTGTAGCAGACGCAACCGTCGACTTACCTAAAGAAATTGCTCTAAGACATGGAATTCAGATTATCCCAATGACAGTAACCTTCAATAACGACGACAGAGTCTACAGTACAGAAGATGAAGATTTCATGAGTGTGGAATTCTACAATCGCTTGACTCAAGGTGATATAGCTACCACTGCTCAGATTAATGTTTTTCAATTCTACAGTGAGTTTGAAAATTTGATCAAAAGAGGATACGGTGTGCTTTATTTAGGCTTTTCTTCTCAATTGAGTGGAACCTTTCAGGCAGCTCAGGAAGCTGCCAGAATGGTCGGAAAAGATTTTCCTGAAGCTCAAGTAGAAGTGATAGATACCCTGGCAGCTTCAGCTGGGCAGGGTCTGTTAGCCATCAAAGCTTCAGAATTAAAAGCGCAGGGTTTGAACTTGGAAAATGTTCTGGAAGAGATAGAGGCTAATTTACAATTATTGAGTTCTTGGGCAACCGTCGACGATTTAGTCTTTTTAAAACGGGGTGGCCGGATTGGAGCTACCGAGGCATTTTTAGGTGGAATGCTCAACGTTAAGCCGATCATCCATCTCAATCCGGAAGGTAAATTGATTCCGGTTAAAAAAGTCAGAGGCCGCAGGCAAGCCCTGAGAGCCTTGGTCGATGTCATGGCAGATTATGAGCCTGGTTATCAAAATCAGGAAATCTTCATTGCCCATGGAAATTGCCCTGAGGATGCTAAGACTTTAGCTACCATGATCGAGGAAACATATAAACCAAAGAAGATTAATTTAACCAGCATAGGTCCGATTATAGGTTCTCATACCGGGCCCAATGCTTTGGCTTTGTTCTTTTTTGCAAATGAAAGAAAGGTTCAGGGAATGTAAGCATGGCAAAGCAGAATAAGAAATCAAGATTTAAGAGCAAGCAAAGTGAAAAAAACAAGGAGATTAAAGGCAATCTCATCTATTTTATTCTGATCTTATATCTGATCAGCAGTCTGGTCTATTATTTTTGGCCTGTACCTTTTGTTCCTTTAATTACTTGGCTATTATCTCTGTTTGTCTTTCAGTTTTCTAAAAATTCCTTTTTGAGAATCCATGCAATTCAGTCAGCTTCAATAAATCTACTTTTCGTTTTTCTGGTTTTTGCCCAAAATATCATTCGCAGCTTGATTCAACCTCCTGCTTTCTTGTCTCAGGCCTTGCTGATTATTATAGTCGTTCTGCAAGTCTGGGGAGCTGAATCTGGATTGCGAGGTCGCTTTACACAAATCCCCTTTGTTTTCTCCTTGGCTAGAAAACAAGCTGCTCTCTTTTTTGGTGAAGAAGATTTGACGGCATAGGGTTTTGGTCAGATTTTTTCTTTTTTCAACAATTGATTTTATGACAATTCCATTTTTTATTTATCTTTGCAGGTTTTTTCTTACCTGAAAGAGAATGGTGAAATTGTAGCTTTTCATTTGCATTGATTTTGTTTTCATATTTGTAATTTATCTAAGCTTTGAATATAATCGGGGTGATGAGATGAAAAAGTTTTTCATTGGCTTTCTAGTCCTATTATTAATTTTTTCTTCCGCTTTTTACTGGGGTGCTTCTTTTTTTGCTGACAATCTGATCAAAAGTAAAATTGCATTTTCTCTGGGAGAAGAAATTTCTAGTCAAGAGGTTGAAAGTTTGAGCAATCAAGAAATGGAGAAAATAGCCTCCAATATACCTTTTAAAGAGAAGATGAACTTGACTGTAATGGTTGCAAAGAACCTTAAAAAAGAGGATATAAATAAGCTGATTAAAGTCGCTTCCGATCCTTTAAGAGACAGCAAAGACATTATCAATGAAGCCAAGAAGTATTTGGACGACTTTAGCCAAGAAGATTTGGCAAAAATCAAGGAAATCTATGAGAAATATGTTAAATCAGCTTCGGTTCAGCCATGATAGACTTTGACCAACCGAAGAGAGGAAGTTTATTATGATTGACAAGAAACAATGGACATTGCTCTTAGGTGACGTTTTTTTTCTTTTTCTTTCAGGCATATTGGCTCTTTTTCTTCGTTTAGACGGAAGCCTAACTTGGCAAACTGCCAGAGCATGGACAAATACAGCCTTAATTGCAACCTTGCCCATGGTACTGATCAATAGATCTTTAGGGCTCTATTCTCGACTTTGGGCCTATGCTACTTTGAGTGATATGTTGAAGGTAATTCAATCTGTCAGTGCTCTTGGTTTGGTTTTATACCTCATCATCAAAATTGGTTCTTTTAACATTTCCTTGGGAGCCCTAGTTTTGGTTTGGGGTATTTTATTATGTTCAATTTCGGCTTTCCGCTTAAGCTTCAAGATTATTCACGATAGAATTTTAGTGCCTATGCCGAAAAGCGATGATATGGAGCGGACTTTAGTCATCGGTGCAGGTTTGGCCGGTCAAATGTTGGTCAAGGAGCTGAAAAGGCATCCCGAGTTAAATAGGCTGATCGTTGGCTTTTTAGATGATGATGTGGAAAAACACAAAATGTATTTTCATGGCTTTGAAGTCATCGGAAGTATTAAAGATCTGCCTGAAATCGCTGCAGAGGAAAATATCAGCTGTATTATCTTAGCAATCCCTTCAGCTCCCGGAGAAGTAAATAAAAGAGTTCAAAAGATGGCTCAGGATTTGAATTTGAAAATCCAGACAGTGCCTGCACTCTACGATTTGGTCGGGCAAAAGGCTCTGATCAGTGACTTGCGTTCGATCAGATTGGAAGATCTTTTGAAAAGAAAACCTGTGCGTCTCGATCACGCCGAGATGTTCCAGGTCTATCAAGGTAAAGTTGCTCTGGTTACCGGAGCCGGTGGTTCTATCGGAGCTGAAATCTCTCGCCAGTTGTTAAACTATGAGGTGAGTACACTCATTCTACTGGGGCGAGGAGAAAACAGCATTTATGAAATAAATCGTGAGCTCAGAGAAATCGTAAAGAAATATAAAAACCAAGTAGTGATCAAGCCGGTCATCTGCGATATCAGAGACAGGCAGGGGCTTGAGAAACTTTTCCAGAGCTACAGGCCGCAAATAGTCTTCCATGCAGCTGCTCATAAACACGTTCCTCTCATGGAAATGTATCCTATTGAAGCCATCAACAATAATATTTTTGGCACCAGAAATGTTGCTGAATTGGCTCTACAGTATGGAGTTGAGCGTTTTGTCCAGATTTCAACCGATAAGGCAGTCAGGCCCACCAGTGTCATGGGGGCCAGTAAAAGAGCAGCCGAATTGATTGTAGACTGTTTGGACCAGGAAGGTAAAACCAAGTTTGTCTCGGTTCGCTTTGGCAATGTTTTAGGCAGCAGAGGCAGTGTCGTTCCGGTCTTTTTAAAGCAAATAAGTGAAGGTGGCCCAGTCACTGTGACCGATGAACGGATGACCAGATACTTTATGGTCATTCCGGAAGCAGTGGAGCTGGTCTTGCAAGCCGGCAGCTTAGGCCAAGGCGGAGAGGTTTTTGTTTTGGATATGGGCGAGCCTGTGAAAATTGTTGATATGGCTCGAGACTTAATACGCTTCTCCGGCTTCGAACCGGATAAAGATATTGAGATTGTCTTTACCGGTATCAGGCCTGGGGAGAAACTCTATGAAGAATTGCTGACCGCAGAGGAAGGCACTATTGCTTCCCGTTATGAAAAGCTTTTCATTGCCAGAAAGAGAGTTGTAAAAAAAGAGGATTTAATTGCCTTACTAGACGAGTTGGAAGTTCGTTCTTCCAATAACAATATAAAAAACGAAGAGTTGATTCAGTTGATTATGGCAACTGCTGAAAAAGGTAGTGTGATCAGCCCGGAGACTCTGGTTTCAAACGAATCTTAATTATATTCTTTTGGGAAAATTCATTGTAGGAGTGGAGACTTAATATGGAATTGGACATTCGAAAACTATTTATCATCCTTCTGGAAAAATGGTGGATAATTCTCTTATCCATTGTTGCTGTCGCAACAGTTACATTTTCTGTATTCTTTTTCTTTGTTGACCCTGTTTATACATCGGAGTCAACACTTTATGTTTATAATAGTGAGAGCAGACCGACAAACTCTCTGACTTCAGGAGATTTGACTGTAGCCAGAAACATGGTCTCCACCTATGTGGTGCTTCTCAAGAGTGATTCTGTTTTAAACGAAGTTGCCAGAATCACCGATTTTGGCTATACGCCTGCTCAGATTAGAAAGATGATTAAAGCCTCGGCAGAAAACAACACAGAGGTCATGAAAGTTACAGTAGAAAACACAAATCCAGTCCATGCTCAAGTTTTGACCAATACATTGATTGACGTTGGAGCTGAAAAGATCGTCAAGGTAATGAAAGCCGGCTCAGTCGAAATCATTGATTCGGCTAAGCTTCCGATCAAACCTTCAGGACCTAATATTTTGCTCAATACTGTCATTGGAGCCATGTTAGGAGCGATGCTCAGTGTCATGGCGGTACTACTTTTAGAAATGTATGATACAAAGATTAAGTCAGAAGATGATTTAAAAGAACTGTTTAAAGTTCCGATTTTAGGTGTTATTCCCAGTTATACCCCCGACTAACAGAAATTGAGGAGAAAAAATGTTGAAATTTAGAATGAAAGGCCGTTCAAAGCCGGAGCGTTTAAATCTCGTATTGAATGATGAGACGCCTTTTGCAGTGGTAGAAGCTTACAAGGCAGCCAGAACCAATTTTATGTTCTTGCTCAGCGATCACAACAGAAAAGAAGTCGTCTTTACCAGCGCTGTTTCAGAGGAAGGTAAGACGACGACCTGTATAAATATGGCCATAACCTTTGCTCAAACGGGTTCAAAGGTTCTGATCATTGACGCTGATATGAGAAAACCCAGGGTTCATAGACTGTTAAAGGTACCTTCTTCTCCCGGCTTAAGTGATCGCCTTGGTAATCTAACAGAACAAGAGTGCATCTATGCCACTTATCAGCCCAATGTTTTTGTCATGCCGGCGGGAACCATTCCCCCTAATCCTGCTGAATTATTAGCCTCGGCCACAATGCAGCAGCTTTTAGAAGAATTGAATGAATCCTTTGACCATATTTTCATCGATACTCCACCGGTTGAGGTGGTCACGGATGCGGCAGTCCTGGCTAGTCGTTTGCATGGGCTCATCTTAGTCGCCCGCCAAGACTATAGTCGTAAAGAAATTGTTCAATCGGCTATGGATTCCTTAGAACAAATAGGTGTTGGTATTTTAGGCATGTTGTTGACCGATGTCAAGGTTGACCGCTATGGCAGCAGATATCGCTACAGCCGCTATTATGGTGATTACGGTTATGGACAAAATGACGAAAATGATGAAGAGGAATATGAAAATTGAAGAGAATAGATTTCCATGCCCATATTTTACCGGAATTGGACCACGGCAGTAAAAGTTTAGAGATTTCCTTACAGCAATTGGATTGGGCCAAAAGAGTGCAGGTGGATACAATTGTTTCTACTTCTCATTTTTACGGTTGGCGCCGTGATCTGGATGATTTTTTAGAGGAGAGACAAAAAGCCTTGGAAATCATCTTGCCTGAGGCTGAGCAGAGAGGGCTGACCATAATACCTGCAGCTGAGGTTACTATTTTCCGTAATATTGCCGATAAGGTTGATCTGAATGCTCTGCGTATTGGCGATACTTCTTATTTGCTTTTAGAAATGCCTCAGGAAACTTGGGGAAATTGGGTTTATACTGAAATAGAAAAAATCATCAGTAAAGCTGGGCTCCAGCCCATCATCGCTCACCTTGATCGCTACCCTGATCGGGATGTTGAGAGCCTGCTCGAGTGGAATTTAATTTATCAGGTCAATGCCGACGCTTTTAAAGGTTTTTGGGCAGGTAGAAAGTATGTAAACTGGGTCAAAAATAATTTTGTTCAGGTTATAGGCAGCGATGTTCATGGGGGAGACGGTCAGGATTATTTGAATTTTGAGGCAGCTTTAAAGAAATTAGGTCCTCAATATGAACAGAGCTTGATGAAAAATGCCAGAAGGATTTTGGCAGACAAAAGAATATAAAAAAACCCTTTTAAATTTTAAAAGGGTTTTTTGCTGTTCTATTTTTAGTAATTATAACCTCGTTCGAAGGCTTCTATGTTTAAATCAATAAAGCGGGAAGGAACAGTCACACGAATTGCATCCAACCAGACTTCTTTATCAATTTCTCCCCAGGATTGAGCAACATAACCTAAGAGTATGATATTCAAGGTGCGAATGTTGCCTAATTCCTCTGCCATTTGATAGGCGGGGATTTTTTTAACTTCACCTGCTGCCTTGTTCAGGTTTTCCTCAATATCATCGGGATAAGGAGCAGCTCCTGTAATCACTGTCATCGGGGCTATTTCATAATCGTTGTAGACTATGTTGCCGCCAGGCTTGAGCAGGGCTAAATAGCGTTGGGCTTCGAGTTTTTCAAAGGAAATGATATCGTCGGCTTCTCCTACCTCTATCATGGGTGAATGGATTTTCTCTCCCATTTTTATCTGGGTGACTACGGAGCCGCCTCTTTGAGCCATTCCGTGAATTTCTGACATCTTAACGTCCAGATTCAAATTGAGGGCAACTTGGGCTAAAACTTTACCGGCCAAAATTGTTCCTTGTCCACCAACACCGACTAGGAGTACTGTTTTATTCATTTAATTCACATCCTTTACAATAGCTCCAAAGCGACATAATTGGATACAAACGCCACAACCCACACATAAGGTCGGGTCGATCACCGTGTGCACTCCGTTAAAGCTGATAGCTGGGCAACCGATGCGCAAGCAAGCCTTACAGGCCACACAATTGTCAGCAATCACATGGTATTTTCCGGTCAGAGTTGTACTGATTAGAGCACATTCTCTTTTTACTATGATGACGCTGATTTCCCGAGTTTTCATCTCCGTTCTGATCGCATCTTTTAGCTCATCCAGATCATAAGCATCCAGTGTCTGGACTCGTTTGACGCCCAGAGCTTTGACGATGTTTTCAATATCGATATTGGGTGCTTCTTGACCATCTAAATGCAAGCCGGTTCCGGGGTTTTGTTGATGCCCGGTCATGGCGGTGATTCTGTTATCCAAGATCATGACAGTGCCCGTGTAGCCATTGTAAACGGCATCGACTAAACCGGTCATGCCGGAATGGAAGAAGGTGGAATCACCAATCACTGCCACTAATTTCTCAGCTAATTCTGGGTGCACCTTTTCAATACCCATAGCCATGGGTATGGAGGCTCCCATACAGATGGTGGTATCGATGGAATCTAAGGGTGAGAGGGCTCCTAAAGTGTAGCAGCCTATGTCTCCTGTGACGATAGCCCGTAGATCTCTCAGAAGGTGGAAAACGCTGCGATGAGGGCAGCCTGGGCAAAGAACGGGAGGACGGATGGGAGATTGGGGATCTAAGACCGGTTGAGCCGGTGTGATGCCTAAAATTTTATCCTTTAAAATCGTTGGAGAGAGTTCGCCGATTCTGGGTAGGAGATCTTTGCCATAAAAAGGTATGCAACCGGATGAGCCAATACAGGGAATATTAGCTGCACTGATTTGGGTTTCCATGAAGGGTTCCAATTCTTCTACAACCCAAAGCTCTTCTACTTGTTGGGCAAATTGACTGATCAAATTCAATGGCAGAGGATTGGTTGAACCGAGTTTTAAAATGGAAGCATGGGGTATAGCTTCTTTGACATAATGATAGCTGATCCCACTGGTGATGATACCGATGGTCTGGTCATTCATTTCCATCTTGTTGATAGGGGAGGTTTCGTTGTATTCCTTTAGTTTTTGTAAACGCTCTTCCAAGCTGACTCGCAAGCGTCTGGCGTTAGCGGGAAGGGTAACGTTTTTGGGGAAATTCTTTTCGTAAGGAAGAATTTCTTTTTTAATCGGTTCGTCTAAAGAAACCAAACCCTTGGTATGGGCTACTCTAGTTGTAATTCTGACCATAAAAGGCATATCAAAGGTTTCCGATAATTGGAAAGCCAGTTTGACAAAATCCTTACATTCCTGGCTGTTGGCAGGTTCCAGCAAGCCAATTTTAGCGAAGTGGGCATAAAGCCTGTTATCCTGCTCATTTTGTGAACTGTGCATGCTGGGGTCATCGGCTGAAACCAAGACAAAGCCACCTGTTACCCCTGTGTAAGCTAAGGAGAAAAGAGGGTCAGCTGCAACATTTACTCCCACGTGTTTCATCGAAACGATAGTTCTGCCACCGCCAAAGGAGCCACCTAGGGCTGTTTCAAAAGCAACTTTTTCGTTTGAACCCCACTGCGAGATTATTTCCGGATATTGGGTAATGCTTTCCAAAATCTCTGTACTGGGTGTTCCGGGATAGGCAACTGCTAAATGGACGCCGGCTTCATAAGCACCCCGTGCAATGGCTTCGTTCCCGGACAAAAGAACCTTTGACATTAAACATCCTCCTCGTCATTTTATTTTATATTTTTTCTATTCGTTATTTGTTTCCTTTCTTCCTGCTTGAGATTTTTTCAACCTGGGAAGAAAAAGCTCAGTATTAAAGGAATTGATTAATCGAAAAGGGAAAACTAAGAAAGTGAAGGAGTGACGAAAATGCTGTATAAATTTAAATATGATCAGAGCCAATTGGCTTTAGATATCGATCAGAAAAGAGTCTTGGCAGAAATAAAACCCGCTGTCGTTCCTATCCTAATTGACCCGGTGGTTGAAATCCATCGCAGCTTAAATAATCCAATCGGGACAGCTCCGCTCAAGGAAATAGCCAGGGGCAAGAAAAAGGCAGTCATAGTGATCAGCGATCATACCAGACCTGTCAAAACAGAGCTTTTGTTGCCGCCTCTTTTGGAGCATTTAGATGAGGCCGGACTTGATTCTAAACAAATAACCATTATCGTGGCTTTGGGTATCCATCGCCCTCTAACTGAAACAGAATTGGAAAACTTGGTTGGCCCTAGAATTTATGAGAATTATAGGGTGATCAATCATCAGCCGGAAGCGACCAAAAATTATGGCCAGACCTCTGCCGGAACCCCCTTGGATTTAAATCCTCTTTACTATGAAGCGGATTTGCGCATCTGTACCGGCAATATTGACCTGCACTTTTTTGCCGGCTATTCTGGTGGGGCCAAAGCTATGATGCCCGGATTATCCAGCCGCCGCGCCATCTCCAACAATCATAAAATGCAATTGGACCCTCGTTCGACCAGCGGCAACCTCGACGATAATCCGGTCCGTAGGGACATCGATCAGGCAGGAGAAATAATCGGTGTGGATTTTATTCTCAATCTGGTTCAAAATGAAGAAAAAGAAATCGTTGCAGTCTGTGCCGGTCATTTTATCCAGGCCCACCGCCAGGGTTGCCGGGAAGTTGACCGTTTGTGCAAGGTGAAGATTCCCGCCAGAGCAGATTTGGTCATAGCTTCTGCCGGCGGCTACCCGAAGGATGTCAATCTCTATCAGGCCCAAAAGGCTTTGGATAATGCTGCTTATGCTGTCAAACCGGGAGGCACAATTATTCTGATTGCTGCAGCGCCGGAGGGCTATGGAGAGGATACATTTGAACAATGGCTCTTAGATGCTAAAAAAGATCCTCAACAGGTTTTAAAACGCCTCAAGAAAGAATTTGTTTTAGGTGGCCACAAAGCAGCTGCCATAGCTCGGGTGGCAGTCAAGAATAAAATCATAGCAGTTTCTGAGATGGACCCAGAACTCATCTCTTTAGCCTTCATGGAGCCAGCCGAAAGCCTCCACCAGGCTTGGCAAGAGTTCGATGAAGAACAAGACCTGAGTATTTTAGTCATGCCCTATGCAGGCTACACACTGCCCTATGAGGAGAAATAATGGAAATTTTAGAGAGAATTTTTGAGCAGGACGGATTGCTAGAGCAAAATTTGTCCTATTATGAACAAAGAGAAGGCCAACTGCTGATGGCTCAAGGGGTTTATTCCGCTTTGCAAGAGGAAGAGAATCTTGCAGTCCAAGCAGGAACTGGCTTAGGTAAAACCTTTGCTTATTTGATTCCTGCCTTAATCTGGGCTCTTGAAAATAAAAAGAGAGTGGTTGTATCGACTGCTACCTTGCAATTGCAAGCCCAGTTGATCAATAAGGATTTGCCTTTTTTACATGATTTTCTCAAGCAGGAATTGAAATTCAAATTTGCTTTGGTCAAAGGTAGGAATAATTATATTTGTCTGCGAAAATTCATGGCCTTTGCCCGTGCTGGTTTACAGACACCTCTTTTTAGGGATAGGAGCGATGCTTCTGTCTGGGAAAGATTGAGCGAACTCTTCTATTCCGATCAATTGGTCGAAGGTGATTTAGATGAAATTCCTTTTAGGATACCGGAAAGCCTCTGGTCAGAATTGGGCTCAGAGAGTGAAATCTGCTTGCGGGGTCGCTGTCCTTATTACAATGAGTGCTTCTTTTATAAAGCTCGTCAAAAGCAAAAGGATGCCGATCTTTTAATCACCAATCACGCTCTTTTCTTTGCCGATTTAGCTTTGCGCCGAGCCAACGACTTCAATGAGGAAATAGAAAGCGTCTTGGCCGATTATGCTGCGGTAATTTTTGATGAAGCTCAAAATACTGAAGATTATGCCACGGATTATTTTAGTCATGAGTTTTCCTATGGGAAGATTTTTTATTTTGCCATTTCTTTGCGCAATGCCATGAGACCAAATGGTATTTTACAGTGGTCCGACGAAAATGATAGTGCTCATATCGAGGCTAAATTGGAAGTCTTGTTAAAAAAAGCAGCGGAATTTTTAATCGATTTGGCGATGAAATTCCAGGACAGAACGACCAGGTTCATGGAACCCTTTACAAGTGATGAAACAATCAGTTCAGAATTGCTCGATCTGTTTCAGGTCATAGAAGGCTTAGTCTCCTTGGCGGAGACCGATGAACAGAGGTTGACCTTGGAAAGCTATGCTCAAAGAGGAGCCTTGATCCTCAACGATTTGAACCATTGCTTAGCCGTGGAAAACCCAGAAGATTTTGCCTATTGGCTGGAAAACAGAGGGGGCAACGAGCTAAATGCTGTCAGAATAAAATCGGCACCGATTTCTTTGTCAGAAATTTTAGGCGAAAGCCTTTTCAAGCGTTTGCCGGTGATCATGACTTCAGCTACCTTAGCCTCGGAACTTCTGTTTAGAATGGGTTTGGAAAAACCAAAGTTTTTGCGTTTTGACTCGCCCTTTGATTATAAAAATCAAGCCAGACTTTATATCCCTCTTGCCGGACCGATTCCCAGCCAAAATGAAGCCTTCGATGACTTTACAGCTGAGCAAGTCTTGGAATTAGTCCAGTACAGCAAGGGTAGAGCCTTTGTTTTGTTCACATCCTACCGCTCCATGGATGCAGTTTTTGATCAATGTTCGGAGCAATTGGAAGAAATGGGTTTTAATTTGCTCAGGCAAGGAGATTATCCTCGGGAAGAAACATTGCGAAGATTTAGAGAAGGTAAGGCCAGTGTGCTCTTTGCAGTTTCCAGTTTCTGGGAAGGTGTGGACATCCAAGGAGACGATCTAAAGCTGGTAATTTTAGTTAAGCTGCCCTTTGCAGTTCCCACAGAACCAATTTTGCAAGCCAGAATGGAGGATTTAGAGCGGCAAGGCAAAAACCCTTTTTATCACTTTACCGTTCCCATGGCTTCATTGCGCTTAAAGCAGGGCTTTGGTCGCCTGATCAGGTCAAAATCTGACAGAGGTGTGATTGCCATTTTGGATAAGAGAATCAAGACGAAATCCTATGGTCGTCGCTTTTTTAAAGACCTTCCGGTCACCCCGGTTATCCATGAGCTTTCTGAAGTTGAGGCCTTTTACAGCCTAGAGGAAAATCAATAAGAAGATTTGGGTTTTGGCTAAGATTATTAATAATTGAGTTTAACTTTGTTGATGAGGAGATTTTATGAGAATTTGTTTTTCCGGTCCTATAGTAGCTGGCAGAGGTTTGGGCAAGACGGTTGAAATGCCCACTGTGAATATAGATTGGCAGGCTGAACAGCCTGAAGTTTTGCCTTCCCACGGAGTTTACCTGAGTGAAATAACCATTCACAATCAAAAACACTATGGGCTCAGCAATTTTGGATTGAGGCCAACTGTTGACGCTGAAGATAGAGTTACCTTGGAAACTTACCTTTTTCAATATATAGAAGGCCCCTTAGGTCAAAGGGCAGAAGTTTGCTTGCTGGAATTCATTCGCCCAACTAAAGCCTTTGCCTCTTTGCAAGAAGTAAAAGACCAAGTTGATCTTGATCTGCTCAGGGCTAAAGAGTTGATTGAAAAATCTAAAGCTTAGTATTTTGCCTTAGTATTTTCCATTCCTGTCTTGTCAAGGCATTTTATTCATGCTATAATTAGCTTTGCTTCATCTCATTTATGGGTTGTAACGGCCAGAATTCGGTCGGTCTCTAAAGCGTTGACCTCGGGCCTCGTACGACGTTGCCCTGTGAACCTCGTCAGGATCGGAAGATAGCAGCGATAAGCAGTCCGCGCGGGTGATACGAGTCGTCTGAGTGAGTTTTCTTGCACTGACACGGTCTGAGCCCTACAACTTGAGATGGAGCTTTAATATTTTATTGAAGAAGCCGATGTATCATCGGCTTTTTTTGTAGTCAGAGCGGTTTAACCCCTTGGCCAAATATGCTATAATTAAATCAGATAAGGAAAAAGGAGAAAATTTGATGTCCTATTTAGCTTTGTATCGTCAGCATCGACCGAAAGCATTTTCTCAAATAGTCGAACAAATGCATATCGTAAAAACCCTGTCCAATGCTATTGAACTAGGGCGTTTAAGCCATGCTTATCTTTTTACCGGCCCTAGGGGTACTGGAAAAACTACAATCGCCAGAATTTTGGCTCGTTCCCTCAATTGTCAAGAAGGCCCCACTCTCAATCCATGTGGCGTTTGTGCTTCTTGTAAGAGCATAGATGGGGGAACTTCCATCGATGTAATTGAAATTGATGCCGCCTCCAACCGAGGTATTGACGATGTCAGGGGCTTGAGGCAAAACTTACAATACATGTCCGATTCTCGCTATCGAATTTATATAATTGATGAAGTTCATATGCTGACCGAGCCGGCATTTAATGCGCTTTTAAAAACATTGGAAGAACCACCGGAAAATTCAATTTTAATTTTAGCCACGACGGAATTGCATAAAGTACCTCTGACCATATTGTCCCGTTGCCAACGTTTTGATTTTCATCGGATCAGTCCTGAAGGGATTTTCAATCATCTCAAAGAGGTGGCTCAGCTAGAGGGCATTGAGGCAGAGGACAGTGCTTTAAGAGCCATAGCCCAAAGAGCCCAAGGGGGCTTAAGGGATGCTCTTTCTCTCTTTGATCAGAGCTTATCCTATGCCGGAAATCAAGTCAGTCTAAACGATGTTCTAGAGCTCTTAGGTTCTGTGGATGAAAGCACTTTGCTCAAGGCCATCGATCATTTGATTCAAGGAAGTTTTTTAGAAATAATCAATTTAACTGCCAAGATTGAAGGTCAGGGCAAGGATCTGGTGCGCTTTTTAAATGATTTGATTTTGCTTTTGAAGGATTGTCTGAGCAATCCCAGAGCAGGAATAGATTTAGAAAAGGCGGAACTCGTCGAGGTTTTACAAGTTTTGATTGATACTGAGATGGAAATGAAAAGGAGTAACCAACCTAAATTGGTCTTGGAATTGGCTTTATTTAGGGGTGGTGAATTGCTGCGCTCAGGAGGAAAAATCAATCAATTGGAAGCTCGGATCAAAGCTCTGGAGGCCTTGATCAACAAAAAAAGTTCCTTCGATTTTTTCCAGCCCTCTCAGGTAAGCAAAGAAAAAGTACAGAGGGCTGACTTGAGCAAGTCAGAGCCAAAACAAGAAAAGGTACAAAGACCTGACTTGAGTGGTTCAGAGCCAAAACAAGAAAAGATGCAAAGAGCTGATTTGAGTAGCTCTGAGTCAAAACAAGAAGAAGAGCAAAGAGCAGACTTGAGTAGTTCTGAGCCAAAACCAGAGGAGATAAAAAGGGTTAAAGCAGATTTTTCCTTTGTGCCTGAATCAAAATCAATTATCGAAAGACTCCAATCCCAGACGAAAAGTAATTTACCTGCTGAAAAGGAGCCGGAAGATCAAGTAGCAGATATTGCAATAAGTCAAGCAGGCCCCCAAGATGAAGGCAACCAGCCTCTTAATTTGTTGCGGGATAATTGGGATAATATCATGGAGCAAATCTATCGAGAGAAAATTTCCCTACATGCAATCTTTAAAAAAGGTGTTATTCATAAAATTGACGAAAAAGAGCTTATAGTCGTCTATCAAAACGATTTTTTCAAAAAAGTGCTGAATAAACCTGAGAGTAAAAGTCTGATTGAAGCAGTCATCGATAAGAAGACGGGTTTAAATCTCAGCTTTAAGGCTATAACAGCAAGTGAAGCCAATGAGTATTTGCAAAACGAAATAAATCTTAACTCGGCCAGTCAAAAAGAGCAGATCATCAAAGAAAAAAAAGAACAGGATGAAAAGGAAAACTGGATCGAACAAGCAGCCTTGCTCTTTGCCGGTGCCGATAAAACTGAATTTGTAAAAAAAGAAAAAATATAAATCTATAAAAAGAAACGAAAGGTTGATCAAGATGCGCGGAGGCAGAAACAAAGGATTTCCTCGAAGTGGAGGAAACAATATGCAACAATTGTTAAAACAGGCTCAGAAGATGCAGGAACAGATGCAAACTGATATGGTTCGCTTAGAAGAAGAGATGAAGGTCAAAACCGTTGAAGCCAGTGTAGGTGGCGGAGCGGTCACGGTTGTTTTTAATGGTCAAAGAGAATTGGTAGATTTACAGATCCAACCTGAAGTAATCGACCCAGAAGACACTGAAATGTTGCAGGATTTGCTGACTGCGGCAATCAACGAAGGCTTACGCCAGGCTAAAGAGATGTACGACCAAGAAATGGAGAAAGTAAGCGGTAGCTTGAAAATGCCAGGGGGTATCTTCTAATGTTTTCCTTTGGCGATTCTATGGCCAGGCTTATTTCCCAGCTCAGCCGTTTGCCCGGGATTGGTCCGAAAACTGCTCAGCGCTTAGCCATGCACATCATTCAATTGGATGATGCCAGGGTAAAGGATCTGGCCAATTCTTTAGTAGAAGCCAAAGAAAAGATGCGATTTTGCTCTCTCTGCTGTAATCTTTCAGAAACTGATCCCTGCTCCATTTGTTCAGATGAAAAAAGGGATCAGAGCACCATCTGTGTGGTCTCCGACCCTCGAGATGTCATGGCGATGGAGAAGACCAGAGAATATAAGGGTCTCTATCATGTTCTCCATGGTTCGATTCAGCCCAATGAAGGCATAGGACCCGAGAAATTAAAAATCAGAGAATTGCAAATTCGACTCTACGATGGAGAAGTAAAGGAACTCATATTAGCAACCAACCCCAATATAGAAGGGGAAACAACTGCACTTTATCTTTCCCGCTTGATTAAGCCTTTGGGCTTGAAGATTACCCGAATAGCCCGAGGCTTGCCGGTCGGGGGAGATTTGGAATACGCTGATGAAATCACCTTGCTCAAAGCTTTAGAAGGCCGTAGAGAAATCTAGGCAGTTTAATTTAATAGCCCAAGCTTTTAGCTTTGAGTATTACCCGAATGGTCCGAGGCTGGCTGGTAATGGAGATTTGGAATTATCTGATGAAATCATTTAGCCCAAAGCTTCATAGAAAAGCAGAGAAATATAAACGGTTTAACCTAGCGAAAAAAGAGAGGGTGTGTCTTCGTGGATCGGTCAGATTTTCTTAAAGAACAAGACCTTTTTGTCTTACAGCCCTTAGAGTCACATCAAGTGTCAGCAGCAGCTGATTTAGTTTTAGGCAACCATGTTTTCAATCGTTATAATTATAATAAAGAAATCCTCGAGGGCCTTTTGCTCAAAGGCCTCGAACAAAAGGATGTTATCTTAGCCGCTTGTGAGGGAGATGAAATTAGAGGTTTCGTCTGGATGCAGAAGCAGGCGGTCTTCGGACTCAGCGATTACATTAGGCTGATAGTTGTGGAAGCCGGTCAACATGGTCGAGGCATTGGCCAATTTCTGATGATGGCAGTTGAAGTCATAGCTCAGGAGAGCGGCCCAAATCTCTTCATCTTAACCTCTATGGATAATTTAGCAGCTCAAAAATTCTACTTGCGTTTAGGTTACGAACACATAGGTACAATCAAAAACTATGTGATCGATGGCATCGATGAGCTTCTGTTGAGGAAAACTTGGGGATCAATCAGATAAACGATTGACCTTCCCTGACCTTTCTGTTATAATTATTTATGCTCAGAAGTTTTTCTGATTTTAAATGACAGGAGGATTATTATGGATATAAGATCTAATTTAGTGCCCATGGTTGTAGAACAAACCAGTCGTGGTGAGAGAGCCTACGATATTTTTTCCCGCATGTTAAAAGATAGAATTGTCTTTTTAAACGGTGAAATAAACATGTATAGTGTCAATCTTTTGATTGCTCAGCTTTTATTTTTGGAAGCTGAGGATCCAGAGAAGGACATAAATATTTATATCAATTCGCCAGGTGGGGAAGTATATTCCGGCATGGCCCTCTACGATACCATTCAATATATTAAAGCGCCTGTTAACACCATTTGTGTGGGTTTGGCAGCCTCTATGGCAGCGGTTATACTGGCTTCCGGTCAAAAACGCTTGGCCTTACCCCATTCTCGAATTATGATTCATCAGCCTTTGGGCGGAGCTTCCGGCCAGGCAGCTGATATTCAGATTCAGGCCGAGGAAATTTTACGAGTGCGCAATATGCTCAACGAAGTCTTGGTCAAACACACAGGCCAATCTTTGGAAGTTATCGAAAAGAGAACCGACAGAGATAATTATTTCTCAGCTGAAGAAGCTAAAGAGTTTGGCTTAATCGATGAGGTTTTTGGCAAACGCTAACTCAATGAAGTATAGGGAATGCACAGCATTCGTCAAGACAGGTCTGGCCTATCACTAAAGGGATAGGCCAGACCTGTCCCTTTATCCTCATTGCAGTCGTATTTCGTGTTAATGGACTTGCTATATCTCCTTGTAGTCGTGTTTCACTCTAGTGAAATAGTAAAGTTGATCGTTGTTTTATTATAGTAACAAGCTAGTGAGTTCTTATGATTCCCTTCGTCTTATTGTAGCTGTATTTTAAGCAAGTAAAACAAAAAGGTCACAAGATCATGGTGCTGCAGCTACTCATGATTCCCTTTCGCTGATGGGAAAGTCACTTGCACAAAAAACAAAGGTTAAAAAATATAATATAGTTTGAGCAGAAGTTTTTAAAAACTTCTGCTCGTTTTTTTGAATTCAAAATATATTATCTGATTGTTGCGAAACTCAAATTTTTGATTTAGCCTTGGTTTTTCCGATTACAAAATCCGGATTTTATTTAAGATGAGCCAGTGCTTTTTATAGAACAAGCTACTCTTCTTTTAGTAAATTATTCGTGGCAAAGCTTAAAATAATTGAGCCGAAGCAAAAGTTTAAACATTTTGGTTTTGAATAGATTTTTTAAAAATTCAACTCTCTTTCCTTTGGCTTTTCTAATTTTGGAAAAAATATCCTGAGTAAAGATAAAAACCAGGGAGAGTTTAAAGGATTTCAGCTTGAAAATAGGGAATAAAGGCAGAGAATAAAAGTTAAATTAGGAGGATCAACCATGCATAAAAGATTACAGAAATTGAGAATCGGTCCAACCTTTATTGAATACACAAAATACCAACATCAATTGGAACATAGCGATCAAATGCAATTTTTACCTCAGCCAGAGCTGACGGATCCAACCCCAACGGATTTACCTCTTTTCGATTTACCCAAGCCGGATCAATTGAACATCGGAGAAATTGATTTGACTAAGGCGATTAATCAAAGGGTCAGTGTGCGTAAATATACTGATCAAAAATTCAGTTTAGAAGAATTGTCCTATTTACTTTGGACGACTCAGGGTATCAGAGAAATAACCGACCGACCGGCAACTTTGAGAACGGTTCCCTCAGCAGGCTCAAGGCATTCTTTTGAGACCTACCTTCTGATCAACCGAGTTGAAACTCTCAAGCCGGGCCTTTACAAATACTGTGCTTTGGATCATAAATTGGCTTTGCTCAGTGACGCCCCCAGTTTAGCGGACGAACTGACCGACATCTGTCATCGTCAGGGCATGGTGCGAAATTCCGCAGTCACGTTTTTCTGGGCTGCCGAAATTTACAGAAATGTCTGGCGCTATCAGGAAAGAGCTTATCGTTATGTTCACCTTGATGCCGGCCATGTCTGTCAAAATCTTTATTTAGCCTGCGAAGCCATAGCTTCAGGTTGTTGCGGCATTGCAGCTTTCGACGATGACCGGCTCAGTGAAGTTCTTCAAATCGATGGGGTCAATCGTTTCCCTGTCTATGTAGCCACTGTTGGTAAAAAATAAGAATTTGAACCTAAGCTAGAAGCTGGATCATAAATTATTCTAGAGTTTTCCAGGCAGTTCATTTACTTATTAGTTGAGAATCTATTAAGCCTTGAAGTCTTAGAGAATTAATAGTTGTTTGTTATATTCCCAGATCTTGCACTTACTAGCCTAGGAAGAAACATCTATTTAGAAAATAATTACAAGGAATGTAAAAAATGGAACAGATGGAACTGTTTGAGCGTGAGCTCCAACTTTTATTGGACATTCTTCCCGAAGAATTGCTGGTTCATTTACCCAAGGAAGAAATGTTCGATTTAATTGAAATAGTCTTGGATTTAGGAAGAATTCCTCAAGCTCGTTATTCCAATCATTTTAGATTTTTAGGTGAAAGCCCTGTGAATCACGAGGAATTGGAAAGAATAGTCCAGCACTTGGGCCCTTTTGGTGACGACAATCGCACTGGTATCGAGCGGACCTTGCACCGAATTTCTGCTATTCGCAACCGAGTCGGCGATATAGTCGGTTTGACTTTGCGGGTAGGTAGAGCATTATACGGCACAATTGAGCCTTTAAGAGATGTGGTTGCTCAAAATCGCAGCATTCTTCTTTTAGGTAAACCTGGCGTAGGCAAAACCACTATGCTCAGAGAAATGGCTAGAGTTTTAGCAGATGAAATGGAGAAAAGAGTCGTCATCGTCGATACTTCCAATGAAATTGGCGGTGACGGTGATATTCCTCATCCCGGCATAGGTTACGCCAGGCGCATGCAAGTGCCCAAGGTTACCCAACAACACGCAGTCATGATTGAAGCGGTAGAGAATCATATGCCAGAAGTAGTGGTTATTGATGAAATTGGAACAGCGGAAGAAGCTGCTGCAGCTAGAACCATTGCTGAAAGAGGTGTCATGCTGATTGCTACGGCTCATGGTATAACTTTGCAAAATCTGATTCAGAATCCAACCCTCTCTGATATTGTTGGAGGTATTCAGACGGTTACTTTGAGCGATGAAGAAGCTCGCAGGAGAGGTACTCAAAAATCCGTTTTAGAAAGAAAAGAAACCCCGACTTTCGATATTTTAATAGAGATCTTCAGTCGTGAGACCCTCTATGTTCACCAAGATGTGGCAGCTACAGTTGATCTGGTTTTGCGCGGACTTGAGGCTACTCCGGAGATTCGGGCCAAAGACCAAGAGGGCAATTGGGCGATTAAACAGGAGAGTCAGATTCAAGAGCAACGGGAGGATTTGGCAGTCTTAGATCACGGAACGAACTTGGAGAAAACATCTCGGTTTGTCAGTGTGATCAGTCTCTATCCTTATGCCGTAAATCGCAATCAAATTGAGAAAGCAATAAAAAACCATAAATTACCCATTCAAATCAGTAGGGATGTCAGCAACAGTGACGTCTTTATGACCTTAAAATCCCAATTGCGTCGACTTCCTGAGAGGCTGAAAGAAGCCCATCAATACGGTGTGCCGGTCATAACGATTAGAGCAAATACCAGAGTTCAAATCGAGAATGCTTTAAAAGATCTGGTTCGTCGCAGACCGGAAGGTAAAAACCCCAAGGACAGAGCTTCAAATTGGATTGATCCTTTAGAGGAAGCGGAATTGGCAGTTGAGAAAGCGATGAATACTCATAAATCCGTAGAACTGCAGCCCCAAGACTCTTATACCAGACGTTTGCAACATGAGCTGGCTGAACAATATCGTCTCAGGTCTCGTTCTATCGGTTCTGAGCCCTATCGAAGAGTTGTCATTTTTCCCTAGTCTTGACGCTTAAAAACAAAGGATGTATAATTAATATGGAAACTCCGCTATAAGTTAAAAGGAGGTTTTAGCTATGAAAATGGTTATAGCTGTTATTCAAGATCAAGATGCCCACGAAGCAGCCGGTGCTCTAGTTGCAGCTGGTTTTCGTTCCACCCGCCTTTCTTCTACAGGTGGTTTTTTGCGTTCAGGAAATACAACCCTTTTAATCGGTGTTGAAGACGAAGAAGTTGATAAAGTTTGTGAGGTCATTCGTGAAGTTTGTCAAGCCAGAAAACAAGTAGTCAACCCAATAACTCCTATGGCTTCCACATTGGATACATATTCTAGTTTCCCAGTTGAAGTAGTTGTCGGCGGAGCTATAATTTTTGTATTGGATGTTACCCGTTTTGAACGCGCCTAAGAGAAACCAAAATAAAACTTTAAACCAAGAACAGATAGATAAACTCTTCAGGGAAATAGAACTTTTGGGTGAGGAAATCATTGCCCACAGAAAAAAGGATGATTTTCGCTCTTTTTTAAGAGCAGTCCATACCTTGGCTGATTGGGCTGTACAGCCGGCAGACCAGGATGATCCGAATGGTTATCTAGAAGTTGACGCTTATGCACCGGTGCAAAGAAGAATTGTCGAAAGATCTTTGAACCGTCTAAAGAATTGTATTAACCAAACATCGGACAATAATTTCGAGCTGAGTGATTTAGTTGACACAACCCAAGGAGATTTAGCCAGGCTTGTTTCATTAAAAATCAAGAGCTCAAATTAAATTAAAAATGTTTACAGCGCCATCTGTTTGTCAACGCTGTTCGAATGATTTTATCTTCGATGGCTTTGCGACAGATGGTTTTTTATAAGGGGTTATCTTATGTGGTATGAAAACATAATCGGGCAAGAACAGGCCATTGAACATTTTCAAAGAGTGTTTAAAAACAATCGTTTAAATCATGCTTATATCTTTCAAGGTGGAGAAGGTGTTGGTAAAAAAGAATTCTCCATCTATTTGAGTCAGGCAATTCTCTGCGATCAGGGCTTTGGCCTTGGCTGTGGAAAATGCTCGTCCTGTTTGCGGGTAAAAAATCAAACCCATCCTGATTTCATTTTGCTTGAGCCCCTTGAGCAGAGAAAGACCATCAGTATTGAGCAGATCAGGTCCTTGATTTCCCGACTGAGCAGACGTATTCACCAAGGCCGCAAGCGCTTGGTCATCATCAATCCTTTTGACGCAGTCACCGATCAAGGAGTAAATGCTTTTTTAAAGACTCTGGAAGAGCCTCCTGAAGATACTGTTTTTATTTTAATTAGCAGCAATCCCGTGGCAATCAGGGCGACCATCTTGAGTCGTTGCCAATTGATTCATTTTAGGGCGTTGACCAAAAAAGAAATGAAGGCGTTCCTTTTAGAAGAAACGGCTGATCTAAATCTTTTAAATTCCGCCATAGCTCTGGCAGCGGGAAATAAAGAGCAGGCCTTGAGTTTTCTTCGTGATCAAGAGATGAGAAAAAATATTTCAGCAATCATCGACTGGTTTTTTCAGGAAGAGAATTGGAACCTGGAAGACAGAGGGAATTGGATAGATGCCAGAGAAAAAGACAATTGGAACTGGGAAGATTATCAGGTTTTTTGGCAGATTTGGTCCAGTATGTATCGGGACAGACTGCTGATTGAACTGGGCTCCCAGTCGGATCAGTTAAATTATCCCGATTTGCGAGGGCGCTATGAAGCTATGAAGGCTAAGTCCATTTTGCAGCTCAATCGGCGTATACAAGAAATTCAAAAAGCCATCGGGCTTTTAAGTGTCAGACCTCCCCGTAATCCCATAGTTTTTGCGGAGGCAATATTAATGAATTGGAACGGTGAATCTTAATGTCCATTGTTGTAGGAGTGCGCTTTAAAAGCGTAGGTAAAATATATTATTTTGACCCGTCATCTCTGAGTTTAGAGCGAGGTGACAGGGTTATAGTGGAAACCTCAAGAGGAATAGAATTAGGAGAACTGGTCTTGCCGGCCCGTCAGGTCGATACTTTGACCTCTCCTTTGAAACCGGTCTTGAGGAAAGCCACAGCTCACGATTTAGCAATTAGTGAAAGGCTAAAAAAGGAAGAAAAGGAAGCCTTGCTGATCTGCCAAGAAAAGATTGAGAATCACCGCTTGGAAATGAAGCTGATCGATGTGGAGTATTCCTTTGATCGCAGTAAGCTTACTTTCTATTTCACTGCTGACGGGCGGGTTGATTTTCGCGAATTGGTTAAGGATTTAGCTTCGGTCTTTCATACTCGCATAGAATTGCGACAAATAGGTGTCAGGGATGAAGCTAAAGCTCTAGGCGGTTTAGGGCCCTGTGGTCGCAGCATCTGTTGTGCTACATTTTTAGGGGATTTTGTTCCGGTTTCAATTAAAATGGCCAAGGAGCAAAATTTGTCTCTAAATCCTGCTAAAATCTCAGGGATTTGTGGCAGGCTTCTCTGTTGTTTAAAATACGAATCCGATGATTATAGTTCAAAAAACACCGGTTACCCTAGGAAAAACAGTTTAGTAGAAACTCCCTTAGGGGAAGCTAAAGTTGTTTCGGTTCGGGCAAAGAAGGGAACTCTCAGAGTCCGACTTTTGGAAAGTGGCAAAGAGCAGGAATTTCCCTTGGAAGAGGTCGATTTACTGGAAAAGAATTGACCATACATTCTTTTAATAAAGGTTTTGAGGATTATGAACCAACTGAAGCAGAAATACCTAAGAGAAGATGAGCGTCTTGACCAATATTATCAGAGCTCCAGTTTTATCATTCAAAAGCCCAGTGGCTTTAGGTTTAATACCGATTCGGTTCTTTTAGCTCAACTGGCTAGACTGAAAAAAGACGAGAGAGTCTGTGATTTCGGCAGCGGTACAGGCATTATACCTATTATTCTGGCCAATCGTCGCCTCGATTGCCGAATTATTGGCTTGGAAATTCAAAAGGATATTGCTGAGATGGCGCAAAGATCGCTGTTTTTAAACAATTTACAAAGCAGAGTTTCGATTCTCCGCTGGGATGTTTTACAAGCTCCTTCTCTCTTGGGTTATCAAACATGTAGTCTGGTCATTGCCAATCCACCCTATAGAACAATAGGTCAAGGCAGAGGCAGCAGTTCAAAAGGAAATCTGATAGCTCGTCATGCTCCCCAAGGAGCTCTCTCCGCTTGGATTGAAAGTGCAGCCCTTTGTCTGAAAAACAAAGGACGCTTAGCCATGATTTTACAGGCGGATAGATTAGCCGAGTTGATCCAATTGTCCCAAGTCCACTCCTTGCAACCAAAGCGCATGATCCTAATTCATCCCAGTTTGAAAGAAAAACCCAATCTGGTTTTTTTAGAGAGCGTCAAGGGGGCCAATCCGGGCTTGGCTATAGAGCCGCCCTTGGCAATTTATGATGCAAAGGGCGAATATACACAAGAAGTAAAGAATATCTATCAGGGCAGGGGAAGGTTTGATGACTGCAAGAAATGAGCCTCAAGAGCAGCTTTTTTTAGTGGCGACACCCATCGGTAATCTGAGGGATATAACCCTCAGAGCCTTGGATGTTTTCCGTCATGTTGATTATATAGCTGCTGAAGATACAAGAAGAACATATCAATTGTTGCAGGCTTATCATATCGATAAGCCTATTTTGTCTTACCACGAGCACAATTATAAAAGGGCAGGGGAGAAAATATTCAAACTAATAGACGAAGGGAAAAAAGTAGCCTTAGTCAGCGACGCCGGTATGCCTTCTCTTTCTGACCCCGGCAGAGATTTAGTCCTTCAAGCTATTCAAAAAAATATAGCCTACACTGTGTTGCCCGGTGCCAGTGCCGGCCTGACCGCTTTGGTCTATTCAGGTTTGCCCATGGATAGTTATCTCTACCAGGGCTTTCTGCCGGTTAAAAAGAATCAGCGTCTAATAATTTTGCAACAGTTAGCCCAAGAGAAGCGAACTCTTGTTTTCTTTGAAGCCCCTCACCGTATTTTGACAACCCTAGATGATTTTGTTCAGGTTTTCGGCCCTGACCGCCATTGTGTTTTGGTTCGAGAATTGACAAAAATCTATGAAGAAGCTATTAGAGGCAGCTTAGAGCAGATTATCTCTGATTTGCAAAATCAGAATATTAGAGGAGAATTCGTCATTCTCTTATCCGGCTACCAAGAGGAGATAATAAGGCCCAGTGAGCAAGCGCTTGTTATTGAATTCTCAGATTTGATCGAATCAGGAAAATCAAAGAGTGATTCCATTGCCATGCTGGCTCAAAAGTATAAAATAAAAAAACAAGAATTATATTTACTTTTTCAAAAGGCTGATAAAACTGAAAAAGAGGGTTGATCGATGAATAAATTTACAGAAAATCTTCCGAAAAAATACACAAAATCTATTTGGCGAGCGATCATGGAGTTTGATATGATCTCCCCGGGTGATCGCATTATGGTGGGTTTTTCAGGAGGCAAAGACTCAGCCTTTTTGCTCTATGCTTTAAAAGTTTTACAAAAACAAAATGTCTTGCCTTATGAATTAGCTGCTGTGACCATCGATCCTCAATTTGCAGGAAGCTCCCTGAAAGCTCATTTACATGAGCTTTGTCAGGAATTGGAAATTCCATATTACTATGAAGCTCTGCCGCAATTTGAAGAATTGATTTTTAATCAAGATAAAAGCCAAAATGCTTGTGCCCAATGTGCCTTTTTTCGCCGTGGAGCCATCAATAGATTGGCAGCCGAACATGGATATAATAAATTAGCTCTGGGCCATCACCACGATGACGCCGTAGAGACTTTTTTAATGAGCATACTCCATTCCGGTCAGATTACCACTTTTTTGCCGGTTACCCCTCAGGACAGAAGTGGCATTACCGTGATCAGGCCCCTCATCTATTTACGGGAAAAGGAGATTTTAAAAGCTAAAGAATTTTTCCCTTACCAAGCAGTAGATTCCTGTTGTCCCTTAGATGGCAATTCGACCAGAAGTAAAATAAAGGGTTTGATCAAAGAACTGAACTCTGAGAACAAATCCCTTTACAATAATTTAGGTGCGGCTATGAGAGTACCTAAAGACCGGGTAATTTTATGGCCTCCTGTCATGAAAAGAGAGGAAATGCGGGAAGCTTATTTGAAAAAAATGGCTTGGAAGAGAGAAAAATAAAGATTGAATCAAAGGAGGATTTTTCAGATGAATATTTTGACTGTGCACCGGATCAGCAAATATTATGGCAGCCGTGAAATATTTGCTGATATTTCCTTTAGCCTTCATCAAGGTGAGCGAATTGGTTTGATCGGACGCAATGGTTGTGGCAAAACCACTCTTCTAAAAATCCTAGCTGGTCAGGAAGATTATGATGGTGACGAACAGGACCAGCCTTTTTATCGTCTGGCTACCGATGTTACGATTGGTTGGTTAAAGCAGCAGGATGAATTGGGCAGCGATCTTACTCTTTGGCAGGATGTCTATTCAGTCAAAGGGGAACTCCTGACTTTGGAAGATAGAATGCGCTATTTGGAAAAAGAGATGGAAAAGGTTGAAATCTATTCTGAACCGGAAAAACTCGAAGAAATCAGCAAAAGATACGAGCACAGCAGTGCCGAGTTTGAACGTCTGGGAGGATATACGGTTTTAGCAGAAATTAGGAGTATGCTTTTTGGTTTAGGTTTTAGGGAAGAAGATTTTTCCTTGAAAACCAGTGAACTTTCCGGTGGTCAGCGCATGCGGGGAGCTTTAGCCAAAGTGCTCTTGAGTCAGCCTTCCTTGTTGCTTTTAGATGAGCCGACCAATCACCTGGACTTAGCCGGAATTGCCTGGTTGGAACAATTTTTGAGCAAGTATCAGGGCACTGTCATCCTGGTTTCTCATGATCGCTATTTTTTAAACAGCGTAGTCACCAGAATTATGGAGATAGATGAACAAAAGCTCTACGATTACAAAGGCAATTATGATGATTTCCTCCGCCAAAAAAGCCAAGAAATCACTTTGCAGACAAGGCTCTACCAGCAAGCAGAGAAGGAAAGAGCCCATTTGCAAAAATTTATCGATCGTTTTGCTTCTGGAACCAGGGCTAGATCAGCTCAAAGCAAAGGCAAAAGGCTGGCTAAGCTGGATAAAGTCGAAGGGCCCAGGAAAACCTCCCCTACTATGAAGGTGAGGTTTAAACCAAAATTTCAGAGTGCTCCCCGAGCTCTCATTTTAGAGGGCTTGTCAAAAAGCTACGATAAGAAGTTGTTTGGGCCTTTGGATATGACAGTCTATCGGGGCGAAAGAATCGCTTTGGTAGGGCCAAACGGAGCCGGAAAAAGCACTTTGCTCTCTGTTATTACCGGCCTGATTGCAGCAGATGGAGGAAAAGCCCAATGGGGAGTCGGAGTTCACTGGAATTATTATCATCCGGCCTTGGATGATCTGGTCGATGAAAATACAGTCTTAGATGAAATGATGGAAGCAGGTTCTGAAAATTATCAAGAAGCAAGGGATATCCTGGGCAGATTTTTATTCACTGGCCAAGAAGTTTTTAAAAGAATCGGCAATCTGAGTGGAGGCGAGCGCAGCCGGGTTATGTTGGCCAAGCTTTTTTTACAGGGTTCAAATTTTTTACTTTTGGATGAGCCGACCAACCATTTGGATATAGCAGCTAAGGAATCTTTGGAAGAAGCCTTGGCTCACTATAGCGGCACGATGATTTTTGTTTCTCATGACCGCTATTTTGTCGAAAAAATAGCCAATAAAATCTGGGAATTAGACCAAGGAAAACTTCGAGTCTTTTCAGGAGCTTGGTCTGATTATGCAGATTTTATCGAAGCGGAAAGTCAAAGAGAACAATCTAAAAAGGAAGTAGCTAAAACCAGGACAAGGGATGATCGACAGCAGCAACATAAAGAAACACAGGAGAGGCAAAGAATCCTCCAAGAAATTGAAAGACTGGAAAAGGAAATCGACAATTTGGAAAAGGAAAAATTGGGATTGGAATTGTCCATGGCCGAACCTTCTTTCAATCAAAACCCTGAAATCAATGAATTGATGCGTCATTACCACAGTTTGCCGGAAAAAATTGAGAAAAAAATCAAAAGCTGGGAAAGCTTGCACCAAGAATTGGATACTTTGGATGCTCTGGCCAGTCAAGCTTAAATTCTTTTATTGAGAAATTCTTGACAGTACAAATTGAAGTTGTTATAATTTTCTGTAAAGCGATGAAGAGAAGAGTAAATTGATTTAAGGGAAACAGAGAGCCCTCTGAGCTGAGAAAGGGCCGAATTGATCAATTGAAGATGGCCTCTGAGCAGCAAGGGTGAATATTTAACCCTTGACGGGTGCGACCGTTATATCGTTTTGTTCATAATTATGTAACAAATAAAGGATGCTTTAGCATTGAACAAGGGTGGTACCGCGGCTTCTCGCCCCTTTTGAGGGTTGGAAGCCTATTTTTATTTTTAAGGAGATGATTTCATGAGCAAAACTTATTATCTTACTACGCCCATATATTACACCAGTGGTTCTCCTCATGTGGGCCATGCCTATTGTTCGATTATGGCTGACACTTTGGCCAGATTCCATCGATTGATTGGAGACGAAGTTTTTTTCTTGACCGGGACAGATGAGCATGGTCAAAAGGTCGAGGAGAAAGCTCAGGAAAGTGGAAAATCCCCTCAGGATTATGTCGACACTATAGATCTTGAATTCAAAGCTTTGTGGAAAAAGCTGGGTATTTCCTATGATGCTTATATCAGAACGACAGACCAGAAGCATAAGCTGGCGGTGCAAAAAATATTCTTGAAACTATATGAGCAGGGAGACATTTATAAAAAGGATTATGAAGGTCATTATTGTGTACCCTGCGAGGCTTATTGGACAGATCATCAATTGGATGAGGAAAAGAATTGTCCCGATTGTGGTCGTCAGGTCATCTGGTTGAAAGAAGAGAGTTATTTTTTCAAAGCTTCAAAATATGCCGATCGTTTGATAGAACATATTGAAACCAATCCAAAATTCATCCAACCTGTCTCCAGGGCCAATGAGATGATGAATAATTTTCTCAAGCCAGGCCTTCAGGATATCTCTGTGACCAGAACAAGTGTGGACTGGGGTATTCCTGTTCCTTTTGATCCGGAACATAAAATCTATGTTTGGATCGATGCACTACCCAATTATATTACGGCTCTGGGCTATACAGACGAGCACGATCAATTGATGCAAAAATTCTGGCCCGCCGACCTTCATCTAGTGGGCAAAGAGATAATTCGTTTTCATACCATCATCTGGCCGATCATCTTGATGGCCTTAGATTTGCCCTTGCCTAAACAGATTTTCGGCCATGGTTGGTTGCTTTTTGATAACGATAAAATGTCAAAATCTAAAGGCAATGTAGTCGACCCCGTTGAGCTTATCGATCAGTATGGCAGTGATGCTCTCAGACATTATCTTTTGTCCAAGGTGCCTGTTGGCAATGATGGTAATTTTACTATTGACCTTTTTAAACAGAGCTATAATACGGATTTGGCCAATGATCTAGGCAATCTCTTGAGCAGAACTGTTGCCATGCAAGAGCGTTATTTTCAAGGTGTCGTGCAAAATTGTCAAGAGCTGACCGAGGAAGACAGGTCCATGTCAGAATTGGCCAGAAAGACTCCTGAAATAGTTTTGTCGGCCATGCTGGTCAATGATTTCAATAAAGCTTTAGCCGCTATTTGGCGCTTAATCGATCGTAGCAATAAATACATCGATGAAAATGAGCCCTGGGTTTTAGCCAGAAGCGAGGATAAAAGGGAAAGATTAGGCACTGTCCTCTATTATTTGTCTGAAAACTTGAGATATATCGGTGTCTTGTTGCAGCCCTTTATGCCGGAAACCACGCCAAAAATCTTCCGCCAATTGGGTTTGATGGGGCGGACACCTTTACAGACTTGGCAATCTTTAGAAACTTACGGTCGCTTGCCTCAAGGTACAGTCATGGTCAAAGAAGAAGCCTTGTTTCCCCGAATTGATTTAAAGAATAAAAAAGCTGAACAGAATGACCGAGCCAAAGCCCAAGCCGGAAAGAAAAAAGAGAAAGATAAAGGAGCTGCCCAAAAGATGGAAACAGAAAAGCAAGAAGTAGAAACAGAAAATATTTTGCCCGAATTAAAGCCTCAGATAACCATCGATGACTTTGCCAAAGTAGATTTTCGCATAGCCGAAATCATAGCTTGTGAGAGAGTGCCCAAAGCCGATAGATTGTTAAAGCTGACAGTAAAAATTGGTGAAACTTCCAGAACAATAGTCTCCGGCATAGCCGAACACTATACGCCGGAAGAATTAGTGGGTAAGCAAGTTTGTGTCGTGGTCAATTTGGCCCCTCATGTTTTCCGCGGAATTAAATCGGAAGGTATGCTATTGGCAGCTTCTGATGACAAGGATAGCAAGATCATTATTTTGGAGCCGGAAAAAAGAGCAGAAAGCGGCTGGAAGGTGAGATAATGGTCGGCTTAATAGACTCACACGTCCATTTAGATGATAAAAGATTTGCCGGAGAAATACCTCAGTTAATTGACAGAGCCAAAAAAGCTGGGGTTGCAGAGATGATTCAGATTGGAATTGATCTCAGAACCTCTAAGATAGCCATAGAACTGTCTGAAAAACATCCGGAAATTTATCCGGTCGTCGGCTTTCATCCTAATGAGTTAGCCAGTTACGAGGACCATGAAGAAAAGCTGATAGAATTGGCTCAAGGAGAAGAAGTAGTGGCTATCGGTGAAATAGGTTTGGACTATCATTGGGACAAATATAGTCGCGAAAAGCAAAAGGAATTATTTTTGCGTCAAATTGATATCGCCAAAAATCTAAATAAGCCCATTGTCATCCACAATCGAGATGCTCATCAGGACACCATGGATATTCTGCGCCAAGAGCATAAGTATTTGCCGGGAGGAGTTCTCCATTGCTTTTCCGGTAGCTGGGAGATGGCCAAAATGTGCCTGCGGTGGGGCTTTTATATCTCCTTCGCAGGACCTTTGACCTTTCCTAAATCGAACAAACTCCGAGAAATAGCTACAAATGTTCCTAATGACCGGGTGCTGATTGAGACGGATTGCCCCTATTTAGCTCCCCAGGCCTTTCGTGGCAAGCGCAACGAGCCTGCCTATGTGGTCGAGCAAGCTAAGATGCTGGCTCAGCTCAAAGGGCTTGATTATCAAGAGGTAGCTCGCTTGACCAGGGAAAACACGATCAGACTTTTCAATTTAAAAGATGATTGAGATCAAAGAAGTTATTGTAGTCGAAGGAGAAAATGATCGTCGGGCAGTTTTACAATCAGTTTTAGCTGATGTTGTAGTGACTAAGGGTCATGCTTTAAAAGAAGAATTGATCCAACAATTAAAAGTATTACAAAATCAAAGAGGGCTGATCATCTTGACTGACCCTGATTACACCGGCCGCTTGATCAGGCGGAGGCTGAGCGAACAGATTCCCGGAGTCAAACACGCTCACATTTCCCGGGAAGAAGCGATTAAAAAAGGGGATATTGGCATCGAAAATGTTAACCCCCAGGCTATTCTAAGAGCTTTACAATCGATCAGCACACCGAAACGAAATCCTTCCACTGATTTAGAAATAAACGACCTCTATCGTCTCGGTTTGAATGGTCGAGCCAACAGCAGCAACTTGCGTCGTCTGCTTTGTCAAGAATTGTCTTTGGAATTCGGTAGCAGCAAGAATCTTTTCAGGCAATTTAAACTATTCGGCTTGAATAAAGCTGATATTGTTGGAGCTCTGCAAAGGATTGAAAATAGATTTGAAAAGAACATTTAGATTTTTGGGAGGTGATTTTGATCAATTTGATCTCGATTAAAAATGTGCAAAAAATTCTCAAAGAACATAATTTTCCTATCAGAAAAAAATACGGTCAAAACTTTTTGGTCGATGAGAATATCATGCAAAGGATTGTCGATACGGCAGATTTGAGCCCCGAGACCTTAGTCTTAGAGATTGGTCCCGGCTTAGGCAGTCTGACTCAGCGCTTAGCTGACCGGGCCAAAGAGGTTGTAGCTATCGAAATAGATGAATTGTTGCTGCCGATCTTAAACAGCACCTTGGCTTCATATGACAATGTCCAGTTAATTCATGCTGATGCCCTCAAGTATGATTGGTCTAAAATCTTCAAGCCAGAAGCTCAGGTCAAAATAGTATCGAACCTCCCATATTATATAACTTCGCCCCTTTTGGAAAAGATGATTAGAGCTCCTTTTCAAGTGGATACTTGTGTTCTTTTAGTTCAAAAGGAAGTAGCCCAAAGAATGGCTGCTGAGGCAGGGACGCCCAGCTACGGCAGTTTAAGTGTCTTTATACAAAGTCAGGCCCAAGTTGAATATGTGGCTACAGTTTCCAACAATGTTTTTTACCCCAGACCGAAAATTGATTCGGCCATAGTGAGGTTGGGGTTCGATCCTCAATTGAAAGATAAAATCGCCAATCAAGAAATTTTAGAGAAGGTATTACGCAGTGTCTTCGGCCAAAGGCTTAAAACTCTGCGCAACAGCTTGCTCAACTCTCCTCATATTAAAATAGAAAAGAGTAAATTAGAGGAAATTGAAGAGCATTTACCATTTTCTTTAAAAATTCGAGGAGAACAATTGAGCCCGGATGAATTGGTTCTGCTCTCAAATTTAATTGTTCAAGCAAACCTTTGATTTTAAATAAAATATATAAAAATATAAACTTGTCAAAAGAAAGCTTAAATGATATTATGTTAGAGAAAGAAAGAACAATCAGGGTAAGTAATTGCTCTTTCTTATAGATAATTTTATAGGAAGTGAGTTGGTTAGTAGTGAAAACTGCCGAGATACCGCGCCCTACTTTGGAGCGCCTACCTCTTTATTATCGCAGTCTTTCCCTCTGGAGAGAACAGGGTATCATCACAGTTTCATCGGTTGATATCGGTCGTGATGTAGGAGTCAATGTCGTTCAAGTCAGAAAGGATCTGGCCTATTTTGGTGAATTCGGACGACCTGGTGTGGGCTATAATGTTGAGTATTTGATGGATGAACTGGGGAAGCTCATGGGTTTCACTACTGAAACCAAGGCTGTCTTAATCGGAGCAGGTCGTTTAGGCACGGCAGTGGTCAGTTATGGTGGTTTTAAGCGCTATAGCGTCAAGATTGCTGCAATGTTCGATACAGACAAGGAGAAAATAGGCACTGAAGTTTCCGACGTTCCCATCTTGGATATGGCCTATTTGCCCCAATTTTTAGGCGAAAATGAAATAGAATTAGGAATTATAACTGTGCCATCCCTTGCGGCTCAAGAAGTTGCAGATATTTTAACTGCCAATGATATTAAAGCGATTTGGAATTTTGCTCCTGTCTCATTGCAAGTTCCTGAGGAGATCAAGGTTCGCAACGAAGATCTGGCAGTTGGTCTGGCCACACTCTGTTATTTTTTAAACAAAGAAAAGAAAGACGCACCTTAAAAAGTGCGTTTTTTCATATAGGTGGATAAGCATGAAATTAAATGAATTAATCAAGGATTTGCCGGTTATTTCAGCACCGGAAAATGAAATCGAGATAAAAGGTCTGACTATGGACTCGCGTTTAGTCGAGCCGGGCTATCTTTTTGTTGCCGAAAAAGGACTGCATTTTGACGGTCATGACTTTGCTCAAGCAGCCTGGAAAAAAGGTGCAAGTGCTATTTTGACTGAACGCCCTTTAGAGCTGCCAATCCCTCAGGTTTTAGTAGCCGATACGAAAAAAATGGCGGGCTTTTTAGCATCCAGGTTTTATTTAGAACCGGCCAGCAAGATGCGGGTCCTGGCTATAACAGGAACCAAGGGCAAAACAACTACCAGTTTTATCCTGCATCATTTGCTAGATCGAGGTCGAACAGCTTTACTCGGCTCAATTTGTTTTAAAATTGGTCAGCACCACAGCGCCTCCTCCTTTACCACCTTGCCTTCCATAGCCTTACAGGAAAAATTGCACCAAGCACATTATGATCACGGTGCAGAAAATATTATCTTAGAAGTGTCTTCCCACGCTTTAAAACAAAGAAGGGTTGCTGAAGTTGATTTTGATCTAGCTGTTTTTACAAATTTTAGCAGGGATCATCTGGATTTTCACCATACCATGGAGGAATATCTACAAGCAAAATCCCTTTTATTCAGTCGCTTAGGCAATAGTGCTTTGGGTTTAAAAGGGCGGAGATATGCTCTAGTCAACGGGGACGATCCGGCGGCAGCTGAAATCAAAGAAGCCTGTGGAGTCCCTCTCTATACCTATGGCTGTGCTGAGGGCAATTTCTATCGAGCTGTAAATATAAAATTGAACCCTCAGGGTTCTGAGTTTACCCTCCTAGTCAAGGACAAGAGTATAGATATCAAAATCAAGATGCCGGGAAAATTCAATGTCTACAATGCTCTGGCAGCTATAGCCGTTGCTCATCTGGAAGGTCTGAGTTTGCAGGAAATCAGTGAGAAACTCCTTGACTTTTCAGGAGTTCCCGGGCGTCTACAGAAGCTGGACCTCAACCTACCTTTCCAAGTCATCGTGGATTATGCCCATACGGAGGAGAGCCTGCGCCAAACCCTCTTGGCTGTTCGAGAATTCAGCGCTAACAGAGTTTTGCTGGCCTTTGGTTGTACCGGCGATCGAGATAAAGGCAAGAGGCCTAAAATGGGGCAAATAGCCTATGAGTTGGCCGATTTTACCATGGTCACCTCAGATGATCCCTACAGTGAAGAACCAGAAAGCATAATCGATGAAATCATGTCTGAATTGCCTCAAGGTTCGGATAAGCTTGCTCGCAATGCAGACCGGACCGAAGCCATTGCAGCTCTCTTAGAGCTGGCTGAAGCAGGTGATACCGTCCTCTTGGCCGGTAAGGGTCATGAGCAAGTTCAGATAATCAAAGGTGAACAAATTGCTTATTCCGATGAAAAGGCGGTCGAGCAATGGTTGCATAGAAAGATGAAAAAGGTGTGAGTGAAATGAAGGATTGTTTGTTTTGTCGTATAGTAAAAAGGGAAATACCATCAGAGATTGTCTATGAAGATGAGGAGATCTTAGCTTTTAAAGATATTTCTCCCCAAGCTCCTGTTCATCTTCTTTGGATCAGTAAAAGACATATTGAGGGCTTAGACGAAATTGCTGCTCAGGACCAATTGCTTATAGGAAAAATCCTCTTGAAAATAAGCGAATATGCCCAAAAGGATGAAGAATTGGCCTCTGGTTATAGAGTTTGTACCAACATAGGTTTGGATGGTGGCCAAACAGTCAGACATCTGCATTTTCATCTTTTAGGCGGAAAGGTTTTGGAGCCAAAAATGGCCTAAAGTATTGACTAAACGATGAAATTTTTGTATAATCGATTTACGTGCAGTTATATCTTTCTGCTTTTTCCCAAAACCGTCCAGATTTTATCCGGGACAATTCATGAATACGGAGGGAGGGAAATTCATGGCAGAAATTAAAGTAGGTAAAACCGAATCATTAGAAAGCGCCTTGAGACGCTTTAAAAGACAAATACAGCGCTCAGGTGTTTTAGCTGAAACAAGAAAGCGAGAGCATTACGAGAAACCCAGTGTGAAGCGTAAAAAGAAAGCTGAAGCTGCTCGTAAACGCAAGTACAAATAGGCGGTAGCTTGAAATGAAACTGAAAGAGCGGTTGCTTTTCGATATGAAAACAGCCATGAAAGTTCAGGATAAAAATAGTCTGTCGGTTATTCGTATGGTAAGAGCCGTTTTGTTACAAACGGAAAAAGATCAACAAAGGCAGCTTTCAGATGATGATGTTTTAGCTATAATTGCTAAAGAAGTGAAACAAAGAAGCGATGTCATAGCTGAAGTTGGTCAGGTGCGACCAGCATATGCTCAAAAACTAAGCTCTGAGATCGAGATTCTATCAAAGTATTTACCCCAACCCTTCAGTCAAGAAGAAATAGAAGATCTGATAGCAAAAACCATTTTTGAGCTCCAGGCCTCTGGTCTCAAGGATATCGGCAAAGTCATGCCGGTGCTTATGCCCGTAATCAGAGGTAGGGCCGATACGAAAATGGTCAGCCAAATGGTGAGAGAAATACTTCTTACAAGAGAAGAAGTATAAGTTGTGCGTTACAGAGGGATTTATTGTCTAAAAGGCAATAAATCCCTCTTGTTTATTGGGAAATATCTAAAAGAGCTCAAATAGATGCTTGCTCGTCTATACATACTATGTTATACTACGGTATATTTAAAAAGAAGAAGGAGTGAGGTTTAACCCATGGCCGAATCTATGAAAATAATCGAGAGAGTAGAAATGCTGATGCAAAACAAGCAGATAACGCAGGCTGAATTTTCCCGAAGAATAGGTGTCCCGGTTTCAAGGGTGGCCAATTGGCGACGCAAGGGGTCAACTCCTTCAGCCGATTTAATTCCCTTAATTGCTCAAGTTTTAGATGTGGATACCCATTTTATCCTGACCGGTGATCAAATTAGCCAGAAAAGTACAAACTACGATTTGTCCGTCGATGAAGTGGAACTCGTTGAGGGTTACCGCTGTCTCGATAAGGTCTGGCAAAAAGTAGCCCTTGGTAATGTCTATGAATTAGTTGGAACGACGGCTAAAATTAAGGAGTAAATTGTAAATTTTTATCTGGAAAAATCTATTGACCAAGGTAATATTACCTTGGTCTTTCTTTTCTGTAAAATAAATTCAATTAAATGCAGGAATGAGATTATAGATGACGAAGTATAGTAGGATAACGAATCTTTGTAAGAAATAGAAATATGAGGAGGCTTTTGATTGCACGAAGATATGGAGAGGCTAATCGTCTTTCGAGACAGTAAGGAAGCTATGGCCTTATGCGGACGCCAAGACGAAAATTTAAAGATTATTTCAGAAGGATTGAATACTGAATTCTTTCCTTCAGGTAATCAAATTAAACTCAGAGGTACAGAAAAAGATGTTCTGGCAGCGGAAAGTCTGATCAAACAGATGGTTTTGTTTTTACGCCAAGGTATCGTTATTGGCCCTCGAGAGATCACATATGGAACTAAAATGGCGGCAGCCGGCCAGGTAGAACAATTGAGAAACCTTTTTAACGATGTGATTGTTTCAACCTATAGAGGCCAACAGATCAGGCCAAAAACCCTAGGTCAAAAGGATTATATTGCCAGTATCAGACGCAATGACATGGTCTTTGGCATAGGTCCTGCCGGAACCGGCAAAACATATTTGGCTATGGCCGCTGCTGTAGCTGCTTTGAAAGAAAAGCGAATACAGCGATTGGTTCTGTGCCGACCGGCTGTCGAAGCCGGAGAAAAGCTGGGCTTTCTCCCTGGAGATCTGCAAGAAAAAGTCGATCCTTATCTCAGACCTCTTTATGATGCTCTTTATGAGATGATAGGCTTAGAGAATTTTCAACGCTACCAGGAAAAGGGTATTATTGAAGTAGCTCCTTTAGCTTATATGCGCGGTCGGACTCTAGATGATGCTTTTATAATTTTGGACGAGGCTCAAAACACTACTCTGGAACAGATGAAAATGTTTTTAACCCGTTTGGGCTTTGGTTCTAAAGCTGTTGTTACCGGTGACATAACTCAAGTAGACTTGGCCAAAGGTACTGCCAGTGGCCTGGTCTTGGTTCAAAATGTTTTGAACAATGTTGACGGCATAGGTTTTATTCATCTTACTGAACAGGATGTAGTCAGACATCCTTTAGTTCAAAGGGTAATTAAAGCATTTGACAACTTTCAACAGCTATCCCTTGAAAATAAGGAGGCAGTAAGAAATGCTGAAAAAAAGGAAAGAAATAAGCAGTAAATTCAAAGGTAAAAATAATTTTAAAATAAGTACAAAGCTGGCTGAGGCTTTGATTATTTTCCTTGCCCTGACTGCTGTAGTTTTTATCATATCTCCCTCGATAGTGCCTCAGAGAGTTGATCTGGAACTGGGTCAGCCCAGCTCCATGGATATAATCGCTCCCAGAACGATTATCGACCGGGTGAGTACGGAAGAACTGCAACAAAAAGCCGTTGAAGCAGTGCCAACAATTTGGGAATTGAGCACTTCGGTTAAGCTGAACACGGAAAAGGATTTGGATACCCTGGTCAAAGCCATCGGGGACGCCAAGAAAACAGTCGACGAGGAAGAACGGATCCTCTACTTACAGGAAAACTTACCTGAACGCTTTTCTTTTTTTAGAGTGGAACAGCTGAATTGGTTGCTTGAACTGAGTTCCGATGACTTAAAAAAAGATGTTAAAAATCTGTCCGAAGTTCTTGCCGATATCTACGACAGGGGAGTCAAGGAAGAAGACTTGGAACAAGTAAGGGTTCAAGGCAGCGACGAGCTCTATGATAAGCTTGCCTCCTCCTCTTTGATCTTTACCTGGCAAGAAGCTTTCGAAAACATCTTGCAGGTCAATGTCAAGGCCAACCTTGAAGCCACGGAAAAAGAAAGAGAGACAGCTAAGAACAAGGTTGAGGCTGTAATGATTTTGAAAAAACAAAACATTATCAGAACCGGCCAGATTGTAACCCAACATCATCTGCTTTTGCTGGAAGATTTAGGCATGTTGGATTCCAATCTGGATTGGTCAGCCATAACTTCAAGTGTGGCCCTGGTCCTACTCTTATTCGGTGTCCTCGCCCTTTACATTCGTCGGCATTTCACTCATATTTTGGAAAAACCTTCCCTCTTGCTGGCGATTGCCTTGATTATAATTTCTGCTTTGCTTTTAGGCAGAGTCTTTTTGACGGTAGCACCGCCGGTCATGGTTCCCGTAGCCGCGGCAGCTCTGATTTTGGCAGTGCTTTTCGATGAGCATTTGGCCTTGGTCCTAGGCTTGATCCTGAGTATCCTAGCCGGTGTTTTGACCAATTTCGATGTTCAGGCTTTCCTAACTTATCTGATTACTACCGCCACAGCGGTTTTTGGTGCGGATTTAATTCATCAAAGGACTGAGCTGATGAAAAAGGGCATCTGGGTGGGTTTGGTTGCTACAATCTCCATGGCAATAATGTCGGTTATGAATTCCGGACTGTCTTGGGTTTTATTAGTCCAATCCCTCTGGGGATTGATCTTAGGGGTGGTTACAGGAATACTCGCCCTGGGAACACTGCCTTTCTTGGAAACAGGCTTTAATATTCTGACCCCTTTGAAATTAGTCGAATTAGCCAATCCCAATCATCCTTTGATGAAGAGATTGTTATTGGAAGCTCCGGGGACTTATCAGCACAGTATGATGGTGGCCAATTTAGCTGAAGGTGCAGCCGAGGCCATTGGAGCCGACACCCTTCTGATCAGAGCGGGGGGCTTCTTCCATGATGTTGGTAAGATGGTGAAACCTCTTTATTTTACTGAAAATCAATCTCAATGGGATAATCCTCACGATGGTTTGGATCCTAAAATCTCGGCTAATATCATCATCTCTCATGTTAAAGAGGGCCTCGATTTAGCCAGAGAATACTCCTTGCCCACAGAAATAACTGAATTTATTGCAACTCATCACGGGAATATGCGGGCCGGTCATTTTTATAATCTGGCCAAAGAGCAAAACCCTGAAGAAGAATTGAATGTAGAAGAATTTACCTATCCAGGGCCCTTGCCCAAAAGCAAAGAGGCTTCAATCCTGATGTTGGCAGATTGCACTGAAGCAGCTGTGCGCTCCATGCCCGAACCTACTCACGAAAATATTTCTCAAATGGTTCAGCGCTTAGTTCAAGCTCGGATGTCCACAGGTCAATTTGCGGACTCTTCCTTGAGTTTGAGTGAAATCAAGCAAGTTGAAGAAAATCTAGTCAAACGACTGACCAGCATGTATCACAAGCGGGTCCAGTATCGATTCACACCTGAACAATTGGCGGAAGAAAAGTAATAGAAATTTCGGGGGTTAAACAAGATGATTTATCTGGATTTACCGGACAATCTCCTGGACAGAGAAGAATTTGAAGAAATAATCAATAGGGTGAAAACAGAGCTATTGGTCTTAGAAAAAATCGTCGAAGCAGTTGAAGTATCAGTGATGATAACTGACAGTGCCCAAATTAAGGAATTGAACGCCCAATATCGAGGCAGAGACGAAGTTACCGATGTCCTATCCTTTGCTCTTGAAGCTGGGGGAGACTTTTGGCCCGAGAGGCCAAAAGGTCAGCCCAGGCTTTTAGGTGATATCGTCATAGCCTTGGATCAACTCAAGCTGCAAGCTCAAGAGTATGGCCATTCCTGGCAAAGGGAATTGGGCTTTTTAGTCAGTCATGGTTTGCTTCATCTTCTGGGTTATGAACATGGAGAAGAAGATGATGAGAATTTACAAATAATGTTAAAAAAACAAGAATCCGTTTTAGAAAAATTGGGTTTAAAACGCTAAGAGCATTTTAAGGAGATAAGATGATCGAAAACAACAACTATAAATCAGGTTTTATCAGTATAATCGGAAGGCCTAATGTGGGAAAATCCACTCTTTTGAATACCATGATGGGAGAAAAACTTTCTATAGTTTCCGATAAGCCGCAAACCACCAGAAACAGAATTCAGTGTATTTTAACCCTTGATCATGGCCAAGCGGTCTTTTTGGATACTCCGGGAATTCATAAACCTAAGCATCAGTTGGGTCAGAGGATGAACAAATATGCTTTGGAGACATTGAGAGAAGTGGATTTAATCTTCTTTGTGGTCAGCGCCGATAGTGCAAAACCGGGGCCCGGAGATAATCTGATCAGGCAATTTTTACAAGAAGCAAAGACTCCTGTCGTCTTGATCATCAACAAAAAAGATTTGGCTGCCAAAGACGCGGATTTTACTCAGATTGCCCTGGACTACGGTCATGATTTGAATTTATTACAGACTTTTGTCATTTCCGCTTACGATTATGAGGATGTTAAAAATCTTGTCGACTTCACCTTTGAGCAATTGCCTTTTGGCCCTCAATATTATCCCGATGATATGGTCATAGATCATCCCGAGAGATTTTTAGCGGCCGAATTGATCAGGGAAAAGGTCTTGTTTTTAACCAAGGAAGAAATTCCTCATTCCGTCGCAGTAGAAGTTGAAAGCATGAAGGAAAAAGAAGATATTATCGTCATCGATGCTACAGTCTATGTAGATCGAGAGTCACAAAAAGGGATCATCATCGGGGCTGGCGGTTCCATGTTAAAGAACATAGGAAGCCTGGCTCGCAAGGATTTAGAATCACTTTTGGGTAATAAGGTTTATTTGAATCTTTGGGCTAAGACCAAGAGGGATTGGCGAGATAACGAGGGTTTTTTACGACAACTTGGATACAGGAAAGGATAGATTATGGCAACCTATAGTACGCAGGCTATCGTTTTGAGTTCCAGAAATTTTGGAGAAGCTGACCGTATTTTAACCCTTTTGACCTTTGAAAGAGGTAAAGTGAGAGCTGTCGCCAGGGGAGCCAGAAGGCCTCGCAATCGCCTGGCGGCTTTGGTCCAGCCCCTTTCTCATATTGAAGCTCTGATTATGGAAGGCAATCAATTGGATACATTGAGCCAGGGGCAATTGCTCAATTCCTTTAGGTTTTTGGGAGAGGATTTAGACAAGATGTCCCATGCTCTTTATCTCAATGAACTCTTCGAAATGGCTATAGAAGGAGCTACCGAAGTTCGGGATTATTTTATACTCCTTTTAACAGGATATGAGCTTTTGCAGAATCTTGATAATTTACAAATTATTCGAGCTTTTATTGAGGTGAAATTGAACATTTTGCAGGGTTTCGCACCTGTCTTGTCGAAATGTTCAATCTGTGGCAAGGGCTCTGAGCAAGTTCAAGAGCAACTTTGGAATTACTATCCCGATGAAGGTGCAATCAAGTGCAAGGGGTGTAGCCAAGGGGCTTATTTTGTCGAATTAACTCAGCCGGCTCTTTTGCTCTGGCGAACCTTGAGCAGAGAGGACAGTCGTTGGCTGGTCAATCAAAATGTATCCGGAAAAGTCTTGGCGGAATTGCGGCCGGCTTTGAACGCATCCCTTTCTTTAGCTTTAGGAAAATTGCCCAAATCATCTAGCTTTTTAAATTCACTATATCAATTAGATTAAAAACAACAGGAGGTAGAAAGATGGACGAAAGACAAAATCAAGAAATCAGTTTGGAAAAAATCGATTTAATCAGAAACAGAATGAATGTTGGCTACAGAGAAGCCAGAGAAGCTTTGGAACAAAGTCAAGGTGATTTGGTCTTGGCTTTAATTCAAATGGAAGAAAAATTAAATCAAGAGGAAACCGTCGTCGAAGCTCAAGCCGATCTCTGGAAGGAAGAAATTGTAACCAAAGGTTCAGAATTGATTGAAAAGGTCAAGACCTTGATCGCTGAAGGCAATGCGACAAAAATTAGAATTAGACAAGGTGAGCGCACAATTTTAGATATTCCTGTTTTGTTTGGAACAGCAGGGGTTATTTTGTTGCCTCAATTGGCTGCGGTTGGCGCCATTGCCGCTCTTTTCAGCTCTGTGACCATTGAAGTGCATCGTCAAGGCAAACCTGACAAGAAGGTGTTTGACAGCAGTTTAGAAGAGGAAGATTTGGTCGAACAAGCTGAAGAGCTGGTCGATGAGGTTTGGCAAAAGCTAGAAGAAACTGAGCTGGCTCGAGAAGCAGAAGAAGCAGTAGAGGAAGCAGTGGAAGAAGCCCGGGTCTTCGCAGAAGAAGTAATCAATGATTTAGAAGATACTTTGGAAGAAGTGTTAGATCCGGAAGAGCAAGATCCCCAATTCTAGCTTGTTTTTTAAAAAGAAAGATCACTCCCCATAGCTTATAAAAGCAAAGCTATGGGGTTTTATTTTCATGAACTAATCCCTTTAAAATAGGCATAATTGACTAATAAGTTGCCCATTTGGAAGGAGAAAGTAAGTATTATGTTTAATTATTTAAATATAATATCTTGTTAAAGGAGAGAGGCACTGTGAAACTGACCGAAAGACAAGAGCGTCTAGTTAGTATTCTGCGCAACGGTGGCCCTTTTACAGCAGAACAATTATCTAAGAAGATGGAAATTAAAAAAACCACCCTGAGACCTGATCTAACATTCTTAGTGCGCTCCGGAATTTTAAATGCCAAACCTAAAGTAGGATATTTTTTTAACGGCCTGAGTGCTCCTTTTTTCAACGAAAATTATTTGAATTTAAGAGTCGGAGATGTGATGGGGCCGGTTCAAATAATAAAAGAAAAAGCCAGTGTTTATGAAGCAGTCGTTTCTTTGTTTTTACAAGAGGAGGATAATCTCTTTGTGATCAATGACGATGATTATTTAAGCGGTACCCTGTCCCGAAAAGACTTGTTAAAAGCTACGGTTGGCGGAGGAGATTTGCATATAATGCCAGTCGGAATGGTCATGACGAGATTGAATCATATTATTTCAGTCTATGAGGAAGACCTTCTTTCCTTGGCGGTAGGCAAATTGGTTGAATATGATCTGGATGCTCTGCCGGTAGTCAGGGATACTGAAAATAATAAAAGAAAATTGACAATCATGGGCATGGTCAATAAATCCATCATAACTCGATTGTTTTATGATCAATGGCAAATTGAAGACAGCAAAAGAAACTAGGAGGAAATTATGTCTGATAAAACTGGAAGATTTGTATATATATTATCCGATTCTTTTGGAGAAACAGCTGAAAGGGTTGTTTTAGCTTGTCTGGCTCAGTTTCCCCGCTATAGCAATCTGGAAATAAAGAGAAGCACAAACGTCAACAACAAGACCGAGGTGGAAAACGTTCTTGCTGAAGCTAAAAAGGCAGGAGCCTTCGTCGTCTATACAATAGTTTTACAAGAATTGCGCCATTTTGTGATCAGTAAAGCGGAGGCAATGGGCGTCAGAGCAGTCGATGTCATGGGCCCTATTTTGCACGCTTTTACTGATTATCTAGGACAAAAGCCGATATATCAGCCGGGTTTAATGCATCGTCTCGATGAAGATTATTTTAAGAAGATTGAAGCTGTGGAATTTGCAGTTAAGTATGATGACGGTAAGGACCCCAGAGGTTTTCTCTTGGCTGATATTGTTCTCTTAGGTGTTTCCCGGACTTCTAAGACACCTTTATCCATGTATTTGGCAAACAAACGCTACAAAGTTGCAAATTTGCCAATTGTGCCGGAGCTGCGACTACCGAAAGAGTTGTCTTTGATTGGAAAGAATAAAATCATTGGGCTGACAATTTCTTCAAACCATTTGGTCGATGTCAGAGCTGAAAGATTGCGGACCTTGGGATTGACCGGGCAGGCAACATACGCTTTACCTGCCAGGATTGAAGAGGAAATAGAACATGCCAATAAGGTTTTTGAAAAACTAGATTGTCATGTCATAGATGTTACTTATCGAGCCATTGAAGAAACTGCGACCAAGATAATTGAAAGAGTTGAGAGATTGAAAAATCACCAAATTTGATTGGAGGGTTTTAGGTGGCAGCCAGAATTCCTGAGCATATAATTGATGAAATAAATAGCCGAGTCAGACTGGTTGATATTGTCGGAGAAACAGTCCAATTAAAAAGACAGGGCAATCGCTATTTAGGTCTTTGTCCTTTTCACCAGGAAAAAACTCCTTCTTTCACCGTTGACCCTGAGAGGCAGCTTTTTTATTGTTTTGGTTGTCAAGCAGGTGGCAATCTTTTTGGTTATGTACAGAAAAGAGAAAATGTCAATTTCGTCGAAGCAGTCAAAATTTTGGCGGAACAAGCCGGTATCCCACTGCCTGATCAAAGGGGTCATGTAGACGAAGGGCGGTTGCATAAAAGACAGCAGCTTTTCGATTTAATTGAGGCGGCTAAAGACTTCTTCAGTTATCAGTTGAAAAATCACCCCCAGGGAAAATATGCCCGACAGTATTTGATCAAGCGACAATTGGCTGAAGATACAATTGCTTCCTTTGCTGTGGGCTATGCCCCGGCAGGCTGGAGGAATTTGAGCGAACATCTGATTAAAGCAGGTTACAGTCCAGATTTGATTGTGGAAGCTGGTTTAGCCGTAAAATCCCAGGATTCAGAGGATATCTTCGATGTTTTCCGGGAGCGGATTATCCTGCCTATTCTGGATCAGCGCAAGCGAACAATTGGTTTTGGTGGACGTTTGCTCTATGATGGTCAACCAAAATATTTAAATTCCCCTCAGACCATACTTTTCGACAAAAGTAAAACTTTTTATGGTTTGGATAAATTGAACAGATACCAGCAATTGCCTTACATAATCATTTTTGAAGGCTATTTCGATTTGATCAGTGCCTGGCAAGGTGGAATCCACAATGGTTTAGCCAGCTTAGGAACAGCACTCTCTTTCGATCAATCCAGGATGCTCAAACGCTTTACCGACCGGGTTGTCCTTTGCTATGATGCCGATCAAGCCGGGGAAAGAGCGACCCAGAGGAGCATGCAATTGCTTCGGCAGGTTGGTTTAAAAGTGGATATAGCCATGATGCCTCCAGGTCAAGATCCAGATGATTTTATTAGGAACCATGGCGGCCAAGCCTTTTTGGAGCAGGTGATTGAGCCGGCACTTCCCATGTATGGCTATTTTATGCATGTCCTGCAAAAAAAACATAATCTGCAAAGTATAGAAGGAAAAAGCGCCTTCGTTCGTGAATATGCCACTCTCTTAGCCGAGAGCGATTCGCCCGTTGAAATAGATGGATATGTGCGTGAATTGGCTGGTTTATTGGATATTACCGAGAACGCAATTTATAGAGAAATTCAAAAAGAACAACGGGTCTATAGAAGACAAGTACAAAAAAAAGAAGGAACTAGCGCTCCTATCGACGAAATTAAAGGCTCAAATATTGATTATACAGCTGAGGGTCTGAACAAAGCTCAGGAAATTGTAATTTATTTGGCTTTGCACGATACGAGCTATGGGTCTAAACTGACGGACGATTTAAAATTTGAACACTTTGATCATCGCTATCAGGTGCTTTTAGAAAAGCTCTGGCCCTTTTGGCAAGGTAACCAAAGTATTCAGATGGATAAAATTAGTAACCTTTTCGATCATGCTGAGTTATCCTTACTAGCTGAAATCATTCTCAAGAACGAAGATTCCATAGGCGATCCAGATAAGGCTCTATACGATTGTATCGAGCATTTAAAAGTTAACAATTACAAAAACGAACTAAAAAAGCTTGTTTCTTTGTTTGAACAGGTTAATGAACAAGGCGATTTAAATGCAGCAACTGATGTTTTAAAGCAAATTCAAGAATTACAAAGGAAGTTGGGGCGCCAGCGTTGAAAATAAAAATAAAGATAAAAGGAGGAAACGGCCATGAAGGATAAGCAAACGGCAGAAACAGTACAAGCTTCGACAGACACAGTTGACGCTTCTCTTGATCAAGGCCGTGAAATGCCTTTAAATAAAACTAAATCTCCAAAAAAGGATAGTAAAAAAACCAAACGTAGCAAAAACAATGGAAAAATCGATTTTAATCCTGTGATTAAAAAGATTATTGCTATTGTCAAAAAGACAAATGAAATTCCTTACGAAGAAATAGCCGACCAACTTCAGCATTTTGATATGAGCACAGAGCAGATAGAAAAGTTTTATCAGGAATTAGAAAATCTGCTCAATAAAGAAGCAGGCTTACCTATTCGCAGAAAAGAAATCGAAGCTTTAGAAGTTTCTGATGATGAATTTGAAAAGGAAGAGGAAGAGGAAGCCGTAGTTGAAGTGGATTCCAGCATACCTGATAATATTTCTCTGGAAGATCCGGTGCGCATGTACTTAAAAGAAATCGGCAGAGTCGATCTTTTGACAGCCGAGGAAGAAGTCATCTTAGCCAAGCGCATGGAAATGGGAGATGAACTGGCTCGAGAAGAGCTGGCAGAAGCCAACCTCAGATTGGTAGTCAGCATCGCCAAGCGTTACGTGGGGCGAGGCATGCAGCTGCTCGATTTGATTCAAGAGGGAAACCTGGGCTTGCTCAAAGCTGTAGAAAAATTCGATTATCATAAAGGTTATAAATTCTCCACTTACGCTACTTGGTGGATTCGTCAAGCGATAACCAGAGCCATCGCCGATCAAGCAAGGACGATTCGCATACCCGTGCATATGGTGGAAACAATCAATAAATTGATCAGAATCAATCGTTCTCTATTGCAGGAGCTGGGTAGAGATCCAACTCCACAGGAAATAGCTGAAGTCATGGAAGTGACGCCGGAGCGAGTCAGGGAAATCATGAAGATTGCCCAAGAGCCTGTATCCTTGGAAACGCCCATTGGCGAAGAAGAGGACAGCCACTTAGGTGACTTTATCGAAGATCAAGAAGCCTTGGCTCCGGGAGACGCAGCAGCTTCCACTCTTTTAAGAGAGCAATTGGAAGACGTTCTTTCTACTCTGACGGAAAGAGAAGAAAATGTTCTGCGCTTACGTTTCGGTTTGGATGACGGTCGCAATCGGACTTTAGAAGAAGTCGGACAGATTTTTGGTGTAACCAGAGAAAGAATTCGTCAGATTGAAGCCAAAGCACTGCGCAAGTTGAGACATCCAAGCCGCAGTAAGAGGCTGAAAGACTATCTTGAATAAAGAAAAATCTTACAATCTTTTCTTTTAAAATATGGGTTGACGAAATAATCAGGCTCTGTTATAATTCGTCTTGCACTTTGTTAGATTCCACAATAGCTCAACGGTAGAGCAACCGGCTGTTAACCGGTAGGCTGTAGGTTCGAATCCTACTTGTGGAGCCAGCGATCATGAGGTTTTTTAACCTTTGATATATTAAGGACGGGCCCATAGCTCAGTTGGTCAGAGCCACCGGCTCATAACCGGTTAGTCCTAGGTTCGAGTCCTAGTGGGCCCACCAATAATGAATTGGACCGTCCATGAAAAAGATAATGGCCCCATAGTGAAGCGGTTAACACACCAGCCTTTCACGCTGGCGACGTGGGTTCGAATCCCACTGGGGTCACCATTTTTTTTCACCTAAATGAAAAGGGAGATTAAAATCTTTCCCCACAAAAAGATGAAGCAGAGAGTTGAAGCTCTCTGTTTTTTGTTTAAATTATAAAAATAATTTTAATATTGAGAAAGGCACTGATCTTAGTGTCGGCTAAACTAACTCCTCGTTTAGATGCTCTAGCCAGCAATTGGAAACTTCTGACCTGCTCCTAGATGCGGGGCAGCTTAGGCCTACTGTGTCATTTTTTGTTTAAATTATCAAATTGCCTTTAATCTAGAGAAAGGTGCTGTTCTTAGTGTCGGTTAAACTAACCCCTCGTTTAGATGCGCTAGCTCAACAATTGGAGACTTCTGACCTGCTCCTAGACGTGGGAGCAGATCATGCTTACTTGGCCATTCATGCTGTTCAAAAGCAAATAGTGAAAAGAGCTTTAGCTCTGGACATCAATCAGGACCCCTTGATAATGGCAGCCAAGAATGTTGCTTCTTTTGGCCTTGAAGCGGAGATTGAGTGTCGTCTCAGTGATGGTTTAGCGGAAGTTCAAGAAGAAGAAATTGACACTGTTGTCATAGCTGGGATGGGTGGTCATACTATCAAAGCCATCATTCAAGCCAGCCTGAGCAAAGCCCAAGCTGCCAGATTTTTATTACTCCAGCCTAATAATGGTGAAGAAAAGCTGCGCAGATTTCTCTATAGTCAAGGGTTTATTGTTAAATCTCAAGGGGTAGTCAATGAGAAAAAACATTTTTATCAATGGATAAAGGTGGTCTATGAGGGCAAGCCAAGAGAAATTGATCGGTTTTATGGGGCCTATGGGGACCCCTTAAAACATCAGGACCCAGATCAAACTGTGGCTTGGCTGCAATGGGAAAGCCAAAGAATTGAAAAAATTCTCAGCGGTTTAAAGAAATCTAAGACTAAAAATGCCAGAGAAAAAAAACTAAGAGAGAACTTGTTCAAATTGAACAAATTGGCCAATGAATTGACAATTCACCAAGATTAAATTATAATAATAGTCCAAACAGAAGAAAATGGGTTAGTTGGGTGATCGCGGGGAGAATATCGAAAGATGCTCTCTGAGGAAAGTCCGAGCTTCGCAGAGCAGGATGCTGGATAACGTCCAGTGAGGGTAACCTTAAGGATAGTGCCACAGAAATAAACCGCCTAAAATTTTTAGGTAAGGGTGCAAAGGTGCGGTAAGAGCGCACCAGCAATCGGGCGACCGCTTGGCTAGGTAAACCCCATCCGAAGCAAGACCGAATAGGGAAGGGATGAAGTTGCTCGCTGATCTTCCGGGTAGGTTGCTGGATATTTTGGGCAATCAAAATACAAGATAAATGATCACCTCGTGCTTTTTTAGGCATAGGACAGAACTCGGCTTACAGACTAACCCCTTTCTTTTCTTTGTCTGGAACACAGATTTTTAGAACTTTTTACTAAAAACAAATTTTCTTCAAATATTATTTGACAAGTTAAAAACAAGTTGCTATAATAACACACGTTGATTGGGGCATCGCCAAGTTGGTAAGGCACGGGACTTTGACTCCCGTATGCGTTGGTTCGAGTCCAGCTGCCCCAACCAGCTTTTCTTTTTGTCAATTATGGGGGTATAGCTCAGCTGGGAGAGCGCTTGAATGGCATTCAAGAGGTCAGCGGTTCGATCCCGCTTACCTCCACCAACAATAAAAAAACAGCCTGTTCAGGCTGTTTTTTTGCTTTCTAAGATCAAATTTGCCGAAAGCATTTTGCTCTTTTGATTTGTTGAGCCAAATAAAAGTATTAACTGTTTCTGGAAATTAAGATAATTGTTCTAATCCTAGCACAACTGCACCAAGATTAAATAAAAAGCAATAACAAAGATTGGATTTTGGTCCAATAGGTAAGGTAAGGGAAGCTGCTCAGACGTCTATTAGATAGCTGTGGTTGCGATCTTTTGTTTCCATCTATAATAAAAAACCACAGGGTAATTACCCTGTGGTTTTTAATATTCTTTCACATAAGGAAGATTAGAAAAATTCAGCACCGATTTTCAAGGGAGAAAGAAATTCATTGGGTTGCTTATCTTCGATCTAGTTAAAATGCAGCTTTATAATCCTTGTGGTTCCTGGCTTAAGATTTCAAGTTGCTTTAACTGTCGAACCTCGAAGAGCAGCCAGGTTCCGGTCAAGAGGAAAGCGCCTAAATCAGATAGAGGTGCAGACCACCATACTCCTTCCAGTCCCCAGAAGTGAGGAAGCACAATTAACAGAGGTATGAAGATTATGATTTGTCTCAACAAGCCTAAGAGAGTAGCATGATTTGGTTTGCCAACGGCTTGGAAATAACTAGCTCCCAGCATTTGCACACCGACCAAAGGAATTAGTTTGAAGAAGATGTTCATTCCATGGGCACCCAATTCGATTAAATCGGGGTTTTTATTAAACAAACCGATCAGTTGGAGGGGCCAGATCTTTGAGACGATAAATCCTAGGAAGATCACGGATGTAGCCGCCAGAATCGACAGGCCAAGGGTTTCTTTAACCCGGCCATATTCCTTAGCCCCTTTGTTAAAGCCTAAGATAGGCTGAGCGCCTTGTCCTATACCCATGGCAGGCATGATCAAGAAGGTGGTGATGCTCATAATCACCCCGATTGCTGCCAAGGCCAAATCTCCTCCATAGCGAGCCAGGCTGCGGTTGAGTATCAGCTGCTGAATGCTGCTAGTCACTTGGATGATGAAGGTCGGGATCCCTAAACGAATAATCTGAGTGACTATAATGCTCTCTAATTGTAATTTCTTCCCCCTGATCTTCAGAGTGCTTCTCCCTGAGTAAAAATGGTACAAGACCCAGGTGCTGGTCAGCACATAGGATAGAATTGTCGCGAAGGCTGCACCTTCAATTCCCCATTTAAAAATAAAAATAAATACATAGTCGAGAATTATATTGGTGATGGCTCCAATAAACATAGTGACCATTGCGGTCTTGGGGTTGCCTTCAGCCCGGATAAAATTGTTCATTCCTGTTCCGATTGCTAAAAATACACTGCCAATCAAAATAATTCTCAGGTATTTAGTGGCATAGGGCAGGACTGTTGGGGTTGCTCCAAAGAGGAGTAGAATTTCTTCGAGAAAAATTAACCCTAAGACAGTCAATGAAATTCCCATGACGATAAACAAGATCAGAGCATTGATCACAATGGTTTCCGCTTCCTCTTGCTTCTGTTCTCCCAGTCTAATCGAGATCAGAGCAGTCGCCCCCATCCCGACCAACATGATAAAGGCAATGAAGGTTGTGACAATAGGAAAGCAGATAGTGACTCCTGCCAAGCCTAAGTCTCCTACGCCTTGCCCGACAAAGATACTATCGACAATGTTATATAGGGCATTTACTATTAAGGCTACTATGGCAGGTAAAGAAAACTTCAATAATAGTTTTGGAATGCTGTCGGTTGCCAATTGATTTGATTTTACCACATCTTACCCCTCCGCTAATCTTTAAAATATCAAGAAGATTGAATTATGATGAAAAAGCAAAAAGTTTATCCAAGATTTACATTCTTGCTCTAAATGCTTTTTGTTAAACAGTGTGTAGCTTATCACAAAAGTCAATCTGTGGCAATTATCACAATCTTTTGAATTGTCATTTAACAAACTAGGATGGCAGACTTGTTGCCAAAGTCCCTTAACTCATGAAAATAATGGGGCGAAAAATCTTATTCCAGCTCTGTTTACTCGGATATACTGCTTTTTAATGAGGGAATTTATGAAGCCAGAGGTTAATATAATTTAACCCTTGACATTTTCCCAACTTGGATAGTATAATAGCATTCGTCAGTTTGAGAGAATTCTTAAACTTGCAATTTAGTCAAAATGTGGCCCCATAGTGAAGCGGTTAACACACCAGCCTTTCACGCTGGCGACGTGGGTTCGAATCCCACTGGGGTCACCATATACGGTGGGATACCCAAGTTGGCCAAAGGGGGCAGACTGTAAATCTGCTAGCACTGCTTTCGCTGGTTCGAATCCAGCTCCCACCACCAACCTCGTCCTTTTCAGGGCGAGGTTTTTTATGCTCTTTTTATGCTCTATAGAGGATTAACATAATGGCGTGTTAAATTAAATAGATAGAGATAACAAAAAAGGTGATGATATGGAAGAAAGATTACAGAAGATCATCGCTGCAGCCGGTCTGGCTTCTCGCCGTGAGGCTGAGGAGTGGATAAAAACAGGACTAGTCAAGGTCAATGGTCAGATAGTCAAAGAACTGGGAAGTAAAGCAGACCCAAGGCGCGATAATATTACAGTGGGCGGTCAGCCCTTGCCCCAGCCCCAGCAAAAGATGGTAGTGATGTTGAACAAACCCCGAGGGGTCGTTACAACTTTAAAGGATCCCCAAGGCCGACTCAATGTTGGTCAATTCGTCGAAAGCTATGAGCGCCGACTCTATCCTGTGGGGCGATTGGATATGCAGAGCGAGGGTCTTTTACTCTTGACCGATGACGGTGATTTTGCCTATCGCATGGCCCATCCGAAATTTAACGTGGAAAAAACATATTTGGTCTGGCTCAATCAAGCACTTCGGGAAGAGGATAGACTTAAACTTGAAAAGGGGATTCTCCTTGAAGGTAAAATGACCTTGCCTGCTCGGATCAAGAAGGTCAGGCAGGAAGAAGATGCTCAGAACTTGTGCCGGATTACCATCAGGGAAGGCAGAAATCGACAGATCCGCAAGATGTTCAAGGAACTAGACTATCGTACTTTGCGCTTGATGAGAGTTCAAATCGGCAATCTTTCCTTAGGAGCCTTGCCCAGCGGCAAGACCAGAAAACTCAGGGATTCTGAAATAGCAGAACTCCTTGAAAAAATTGAGGGTAAATAAAGCAGTGATAAAAAATGACTTTAAGAAAAAGAAAGTTTTAGTTGTAGGTGCAGGAGCTGCCGGAATCATGGCGGCCATCAAGGCAGCTGAAACGGGAGCAGAGGTAACTCTCTTCGAAAAAAACGAGCGCCTAGGAAAAAAGCTTGGAATAACCGGGAAGGGCCGCTGTAATTTGACTAACGATTGTAGCGTCAAAGAGTTGGTAGCCAATATGCCCGGAAACGGTAAATTTCTATTCAGCTCACTGTCCAGACTGAACAGCCAAAAAACTCAGGAACTTTTCACAAATTGGGGAGTTCCTTTGAAGGTTGAACGAGGCAGGAGGGTTTTTCCCTCATCAGATAAGGCAGCCGATGTCATCTTGGCTTTGCGCAAGCGTCTAGAAGAGCTGGACGTTAAAGTGATTTACAATCAAAGAGTCACTGCTCTTTTACAGGCAGACAATGAAATTATCGGTCTCAAGACCTCTGATGGTGTTTTCTCGGGCCAAGCAGTGATTTTAGCAGCCGGAGGTTCATCCTATCCGACGACCGGTTCCACAGGTGACGGCTATCAATTAGCTCAAGAGATTGGTCACCAAATTATACCTTTGAAGCCTGCTTTGATCCCTTTGCAGACCGAGTCCATTTACAAAAAAGATCTGCAAGGGCTGAGCTTGCGCAATGTTTCAGTATCCATTGCAACGGAAAGCAAAGTCCTAGGCCAAGAGTTTGGCGAGATGCTCTTCACCCATTTTGGCTTCAGCGGCCCGGTGGTGCTTACCCTGAGTCGCTTGCTGCTCAATTGGAATGGAAGTTCACCTCGTTATTTAAAAATAGATTTGAAGCCTGCTTTGAGCTTCGAACAGTTGGATCTGCGCATCCAAAGAGATTTTTTGAAATTTAAGAATCGGGCTTTCAAAAATTCACTGAATGAGTTGTTGCCCAAAAGCTTGATACCTGTAATAATAGAGATGAGCAAAATCGATCCGGATAAGCCGGTTCACTCAGTGACCCGGGAAGAAAGGTTATATTTGATCGATTTGTTGAAAAATTTGAGTTTTAGAATCAGTGGAACCAGACCTTTGGCCGAGGCCATAGTCACAGCTGGAGGAGTCAGTACAGCCCAAATCGATCCTAAAACTATGGAATCAAAACTGATTAAAAACCTATATTTTGCCGGTGAAGTCATTGATATCGATGGTTTTACCGGGGGCTATAATCTTCAGGCTGCCTTTTCAACAGGGTTTACAGCCGGGTATTTTGCAGCAATCGATTAAAATAAAATTCACAGTGAAATGAGTGGAATGGTATCTATGTCTAATAATAATCTGCCTGTCATAGCTATTGACGGTCCGGCCGGTGCCGGTAAGAGTACCATCGCCAAAGAATTGGCAGAAAGATTGAACATCCCTTATTTGGATACAGGAGCCATGTACAGAGCTCTGACCTATTGGGCTTTGCAACATCAAGTGGAAATAGATGATCCGGAAGGCCTTCGAGACTTATACAAGGAAATAGTAATGGATGTCAGGTTTGCTCAGGGCAAACAGGAAATCTACATCGACGAGACGGATGTGACACCATATTTGCGTCTAAAAGATGTGAGCGAATTGGTTTCACCCTTGTCCGCTCATCCTTTTATTCGAGAGCTCATGGTCAAAAAGCAACGGGAAATCGCTGCCAGAAACGGTATCGTTTTAGATGGCCGGGATATAGGCACCGTTGTTTTGCCCGATGCTCCCATGAAAATCTTTCTCACAGCCTCTTTAGAGGAGAGGACCAGAAGGCGCCATTTGGATTTTATCAATCTCGGTATCTCCATGGATTTTGAGCAGCTTAAAGAGGAAATAGCAGCTCGAGACCTGAGGGATTCCACCAGGGAGATTGCTCCTCTAGAGCAAGCCAAGGATGCTTGTCTTGTTGATACGACGAATCTAAATATAGAAGAAGTGGTGGATCTGATCATCGCTCTCTTAAAACAAAAGAACTTATTGCCGGAAGGAAATTGCCTATGAGCTTTTATTCGTTTTTTTTGAATCTGATTTCTTTCTTTCTGAAAATATTCTGGCGGCCTAATTTTCAGGGTCAGGAAAACATACCTGATCAAGGTGCAGTTATTCTCTGTGCCAATCATCTCAATGCCAAGGACCCTTTCTTCATCGCTATGGGCTTACCCAGAAAAATTCGGTTTTTGGCTAAGGAGGAATTATTTCGCAATAGGATCTTGCGTTTTATCCTCTTGAAAAGTGAAATGATTCCGGTCAAACGGGGCCAAACAGACAGAACAGCAGTGCGTTCGGTTCTAAATTCTTTAAAGGCCCAAGAGATGGTTGGAATTTTCCCTGAAGGGACACGCTCAGATGGTCTGGAGATGAAAGGCTTCCACGAAGGAGCTGTTTATTTTGCTCAAAAAACAGGTGCCCCTCTTTTACCGGCGGCGATTATCGGCGACTATTCCCTTTTCAAACCGATCGAGATAGTCTACGGTCAAATTATCGAAGTGGAAAAAGAGACCAGAGCCCAAAGAGCAGAGATGCAGAGGATTAACGAAAAATTAAAAACAGAAATTGAAAAATTGCGGGGAATTAATCTATGAAAATTATCAGAGCAGACCATATGGGTTTTTGCGGAGGAGTCAGGCGAGCCATCTTGATGGCGGAAGCTGAGTTGGCCAAACAAGGGGAATTAAATGTCTTAGGCTCCCTGGTGCACAATCCTCGTCTGATCGATCAATTGACTCAAAAAGGATTGAATACACTGGAATCCTTGGAAGAACTCGGGGCAGAGGAAAAAGTGATGATCAGAGCTCACGGAACCGGCCCCAGCGTCTATGCCAAACTTTCAGAAAAATCAGTGGAAATTCTCGATGCAACTTGTCCCAGTGTAAAAAAGATCTTTGCCTTAGCTGAGGATTATTCTCAAAAAGGTTATAGAATATTAATCATCGGAGAAAAAGAACACCCGGAAGTTGAGGCAATAAAAGAATGGGCGGGGGACAGAGGAGTCATTCTTGAAACTGAAGAAGATTTAAAAAACTTGGAAAAAAACGAAAAAGTTGCCGTTATTTGTCAATCAACCCTGGCTCAAGAAGATTTTGATAGATTTCTTTCTATTATTAGAAGGATTTTTCCCGTCCATGTCGTATTTAATACTATATGTTCAGCGACCAGAGTTAGGCAGGACGCTGCAGTAGCCGTGGCCAAGCAAGTCGACCTTATGTTGGTAGTGGGCAGCCAACAAAGTGCAAACACAAGGCATCTATACGATTTGTGCATCCAGGTTAACAAAAACACATTTTTGGTCGGTGGTGCCGCCGATTTGCAGGCTGAATGGTTTGATAGAGCGAAAGTTGTTGGGCTTACAGCCGGAGCATCCGCTCCGGACTGGATAATTAAGGAGGTAGAAAATAACGTGTTGGAAAAAGAACTCAAAGTCAACGAAACAGAAAAGGAAGAATCTGTAGAAGTTGAAGATCAAGAAGCCGCAGAAGTTGTTGCTGAAGGTGACGAAACTGTCGAAGTTGAAGCTCAAGAAGAAGTAGAAGCTGAAGCAGAAGTAGAAGAGCAAGAAGAAACAACCGAACCTGTGGAAGAAGTGGAAGAAACCACGGAAGAGCCGGCCACGGAGCCCGAAGAATTTGATATGGATTCATTCCATCTGCCCCGTTATAACCCGGGTGATATTATTCAAGCTACGGTTGTACAGGTGGGTAACGATGAAGTTTTGGTGGATGTGGGGCAAAAGTCCGAAGGTGTCATTCCGCGCAGAGAGTTTTCCGCCGATTCATCTATTCTGCCTACCGATGTTTTAAATGTTGGAGATGTTATTACCGTAATGGTAATTCGCAGCGAAGACCAAGAAGGTCGACTGACTTTCTCCAAAAGAAGAGCAGACCAGCATCAGCATTGGATCGAATTTGGTGAATCCCTAGATAAAAACGAGATTTTAGAAGGTAAAGTTCTGGAAACTGTCAAGGGCGGATTGATTGTTGATATCGGTGTAAGGGCATTCATGCCAGCTTCTTTGTCGGAGCTACGCTTCACCAGTGATTTGAAACATTTGGTTGGCCAGACCGTCAGGGTTCATCTGATTGAATTGGAACCGGAAAAAAGACGAGCAATTGTCAATCGCAAGAGCGTTTTAGAAGAAGAAGCTAAAGAAAAAAGAGAAGCTTTTTGGGCTAATACGGTTGAAGGCGATGTTGTCCATGGTATCGTTCGTCGCATCACAAAATTCGGTGCTTTTGTCGATTTAGGCGGAGTTGATGGTTTGCTTCATATTTCCGATTTGGAGTATTTCCGGGTCAACGATCCCTCTGATGTAGTCAGCATTGACGAAGAGCTGGATTTAAAAGTTTTAAAACTCGATCCCGAATCAGGGCGTATTTCCTTAGGTTTGAAACAAATGAAAATGGAACCATGGGAAGCTTTTGCTCAGGATCACGCAGCCGATGAAGAAATTCAAGGAACTGTAGTCAGAATTACTCCTTGGGGAGCATTTGTCAATGTTCGTCCGGGTATTGATGGTCTGATTCATATTTCCGAGTTGACCGACTATCGAGTCGAAAAAGTCGAAGATGTAGTCAATGTAGGTCAAGAAGTGACTGCGAAAATTTTAGACATTGACCTGGTTAGAAAACGTTTGAGCTTATCTTTGCGCGCTATGCTCTATACAGAAGAGTATGAAGATGACTACGAAGATGAGTATGAAGACGATTATGAAGAAGAATACGAAGAAGAGTATGATGAAAATGTTCAGGTAGCCTATGATGACGGTGGCGGAACAGGGCTCTTGGAAGAAGTAGCTGGATTAGAGCAATTAGCCGAATCATTGGAAGCTGCAGCTTCTGAAGAAGCCGAAGAAGTGGAAGAATCAGAAGAAACCGAAGTAGAGCCTGAAGAAGATCCTGAACTGAATTAATCTAGACAAACTTAAAAATCTTTTAGGCTGCGGCTTCAAGGCTGCAGCCTAAAAAAATGCTCAAAATTTCCCTTTGAAATATTTTTGTGGTAGACTCAAGGTGGATCAAAAAGGAGTGAGTTATTTGGAAGCAATCATTGCCATCGTGGGCCGGCCTAATGTAGGCAAGTCTACACTTTTTAATCGTTTGATCGGACAGCGTTTAGCCATCGTCGAGGATGTACCTGGGATAACCCGTGACCGCCTCTATGGCACTGCCGAATGGACCGGTCGTCATTTTACCGTAATCGATACCGGTGGTATTGAAATAGAGGGAAGCAACGATGTTTCTTTGGAAACAAAAAAACAAGCAGAAATCGCTATTGCTGAGGCCGACCTGATCGTCTTTTTAGCAGATGGCAAGGAAGGCTTGCAGAGAGACGATTTGGAAATAGCCGACTATTTGAGGCGTTCCAAAAAGCCGATTGTTTTAGCGATCAATAAAATAGATAATTTGCAAATGGTTCAAAACATTTATGATTTTTATGAATTGGGTTTAGGTGATCCAATAGAAATTTCAGCAATTAACGGACTCAACATTGGCGACCTGCTCGATCTTATTGTGGATCAATTGCCTGTCGACTTAGAGGAACCGGAAGAAGACGATAGCATCAAGATTTCCTTTATCGGTCGACCCAATGTGGGTAAATCCTCTTTGATCAACGCTATCCTGGGTGAACAACGGGTCATAGTCAATGAACAGCCGGGAACTACCAGAGACGCTATTGATTCGCCTTTTTCTTGGGAAGGAACCTATTATACCTTGATCGATACAGCCGGGATGAGGCGGAAGAGTAAAATCTACGAAAACGTGGAAAGATTTAGTGTGATCCGGGCTTTAAGAGCAGTTGACCGTTCCGATATTGTCATGATGGTCATCGATGCCACCGAAGGAGTTACCGAGCAAGACCAGCGAATAGTCGGTTATGCTCACGAAAAGGGCCGAGGAATTATTTTAGTCGTCAACAAATGGGATTTAATCGAAAAGGACTCCAAGACTGCGGATAAAATGGCGGAACAAATCAGGGATGCTTTGGTTTTCGTCGCCTATGCCCCCATTGTTTTCGTTTCGGCTCTGACCAAACAGCGGATTCCCCGACTCTTAGAACTGGTAAATTTCGTCAGCGAACAGCAGAATATGCGTTTGATGACCAGCGATATCAACGATCTTTTACAGGATATCCTGCGCTTCAATCCACCACCCAGTGTTGGTGGTCGAAGGTTGCGAATTTACTACGTCAGCCAAGTCGCGGTTAAACCTCCGGTTTTCGTCTTTTTTGTCAACAATCCTGAATTGGCTCATTTTTCTTATATCAGACATTTAGAAAATCAGATTCGTCAAAACTACGGTTTTGAAGGGACTCCAATCAGGCTGAGCTTAAGAGGAAGGGATCGAAGCAAATGAAAAAAATAGCACTTTTAGGAGCTGGTGCCTGGGGCACGGTGATTTCAAAAATGCTGGCAGAAAATGGACATTCGGTCAACCTTTGGAGCTATGAAGAAGAAGTAGCCGTTTCGATCAATGAAAACAGGATCAATCATAAGTTTTTGCCCGAGGTGCTTTTGCCGCCGGGAATAACTGCCTTTAGCTCATTGGACCAAGTTGTTCAAGATGCGGAGGCGGTGGTCAATGTGGTCATTGCCAAGGGTTTGCGGGATGTTCTGGAAAAACTACCTGCCTCAACTTTTGACCTGCCCTGGCTTTCCGCTACCAAAGGCCTGGAGCCTGAAACAGGACAGCGCATCTCGGAAATAATTTTGAATTCTCAAAGAGCCGAGCAATCGAAATTGGCAATACTTTCCGGCCCGAATTTGGCCAGCGAAATAGCCAGAAAATCACCCGCTTCAGCCGTCATCGGTTCTGAATCAAAGAGCACGGCTATATATTTTCAAGAATTATTGATGCGCCCTTATTTTCGCCTTTATAGCAGTGCCGACCCTTTAGGGGTTGAGCTGGGAGGAGCTTTGAAGAACATCATTGCCTTGGCGGCCGGTATTTGCGATGGCTTGAAGATAGGCGACAATGGCAAAGCTGCCTTGATTTCCAGAGGCTTAGCAGAAATAGTCAGATTGGCCCAAGCTTTAGGAGCCGAGAAGGAAACCCTTTTTGGTCTTTCCGGCTTGGGAGATTTAGTTGCCACCTGTGCCAGTCCACTGAGCCGCAACCGTTGGTGCGGTGAAGAATTGGGCAAGGGCAGAAAAATAGATGAGATTATCGCTTCCACAAATTCTGTGGTGGAAGGAGTTCGAACTACCCAAGCTGTGGTTGAGCTGGCTCAAAAGTATGATTTGGATATGCCCATTACCCAGGCAGTTTACGATATTGTCTTCATGGATCAAGACCCGGCAGCTCAAGTGGAGACTTTGATGAATCGCATGGCTAAAGCCGAAAATGCCTCCTTATCTGAGAGCAGATGGAAGCATTTCTAAATATATCCTAATCTAAGGTTGACAAAGAGAATCAACTAGACTTATAATGGTGGAAATCAAAAACAGTGCAATGATAAAGAAAAACTTCAAGTGAAAAGCTTTGCAGAGAGGGTTTGTTGGTGGAAAAACTCAAGTTGAGCTTGAAGAGGCCGCTTTTGAGCATTTTGTGTTCAAACACAAACGGAAGCACTCCGATATCAGCAGAATGAGATCGAAATTTTCATTTCGATGAATCAGGGTGGTACCACGAATATTTCGTCCCTGAGCCAAAGGGCTCGGGGATTTTTTTATTATGGAGGTTTGAAAAATGAGAAATATGAGCGGAAATGAAATTCGCCAGGAATTCCTAGATTTTTTTGAGAAAAAAGGTCATCTGATTATGCCCAGCGCATCCTTAGTGCCTCAAAATGACCCCAGCTTGCTCCTCGTCGGAGCAGGCATGGCACCCTTCAAGGCATATTTTACCGGCACGGCTCAGCCTCCGGCTAAAAGAATTGCCACCTCGCAAAAATGTATTCGCACTCCGGACATTGAAAGGGTAGGAAAAACAGCCCGCCACGCTACCTTCTTTGAAATGTTAGGCAATTTTTCCTTTGGCGATTATTTTAAAAAGGACGCTATTTTTTGGGCTTGGGAATTTCTGACTGATGTCATTGAAATGGACCCTCAGCGCCTCTATATTACTGTCCATCAAGATGATCAAGAAGCCTATGACATCTGGCATCAGGAAGTGGGCATACCGGCTGAACGCATTTATTTAGGCGATGATGAAGAAAACTTCTGGGAGATTGGAGTGGGTCCTAGCGGCCCTTGCTCGGAAATCTTTTATGATCAAGGGGAGGAGTATTCCTGTGGCGATACCTGTCAAATGGGTTGTGATTGTGATCGTTATCTGGAAGTTTGGAATCTAGTCTTTACCCAATACGATAAGGATGAGGATGGAAATTATAACCCCCTGGAGCGCAAGAGCATCGATACGGGCATGGGCTTAGATCGCTTAGCTGCAGTTGTTCAGGGGAAATCCTCCATTTTTGAAATAGATTTAAATTACCCGATGCTTGAGCGCTTAATTGAGTTGAGCAAGATTGACTACGATGGTCAATCGAAAGAGAGTTTAGCCGCTCGAGTTATCATCGACCATATCAAAGGAGTAACCTTCTTGATCGCTGACGGTGTGCTGCCGGCTAATGAGGGCAGAGGATATGTCCTGCGCCGTCTCTTGAGAAGAGCTATCCGCAATGGCCGTCTGATTGGTCTGAACCAGCCCTTCACTCAGGAAATTGCCAAAGAAGTTATTAAGTCCTTTAGCGTTGGTTATCCTGATCTATTGGAAAAAGAGGAATTCATCCTGCAGCTCTTGGCTTTAGAGGAAAAACGCTTCAACGAAACATTGGAGGCCGGTTTGAATCTAGTCCAGCAATTTTTAACTAAAATGTGGGAGCAAAAAGAAAAGACTTTAGCAGGTGAAGCTGCTTTCAGGCTCCATGATACCTTTGGTTTTCCCTTGGAATTGACCCAGGAAATTTTAGCCGAATCAGGTTTTTCCCTGGACATTGAAGGATTCAAAAAAGAGATGGAAAAACAGAGGCAAAGAGCCCGAGCCGCACGCAGTCAGGTGGATGCCATGGGCAGCCAGCGTTTGGATACCAGCGGTGTTTTAAGCCTGTTCAGAGGCTATGAGGTCCTGGAAGAAAGCTGTCGAGTTGAAGCTATCTATCTCCAAGGAGAAAAAGTAGATGAAGCCAAAGCAACTCAGCAGGTTAAATTAGTTTTAAACCCCAATCCTTTTTATGGAGAGAGCGGTGGTCAGGTGGGGGATATTGGTTCTCTGCTCAAAAATGATCTGGAGTCCTTTGTTTCTGATACGGAAAGCATCGATGAAGTTCAAGTTTTACAGGTGGAATTAGCCTTCGACCTTGTTGTCGGAGAGGAAATAATTGCTAAGGTTGATGCTCAAAGAAGAGCAGCCATCGCAAGACACCACTCAGCCACCCATCTTTTGCACAAAGCCCTCAGCCTTATCTTAGGAGACCATGTTCATCAAGCAGGTTCCTGGGTTGGCCCGGATCGCCTGCGCTTTGACTTCAGCCACTTTAATTCGATTAGTGCTGAAGAGTTGAAACAAATCGAAGACCTAGTCAACAGATGGATCATGGAAAATCACCCGGTCTTAGCTGAAGAAATGACCTTGGATCAAGCTAAGGAACAGCATGTGACTGCTCTCTTTGGTGAAAAATATAGTGATATAGTCAGAGTTGTAAAAATGGGGGAATCCCAAGAATTGTGCGGAGGCACTCATGTCAGAGCGACCGGAGAAATAGGACCCTTTAAAATTCTTTCCGAAGCCAGTATAGGTTCAGGAGTAAGACGGATCGAAGCCTTGGCTGGTTTTCAAACCTTGGATTATTATGCCGGCAAAGAAGAGCTCTTGCTGGAGATTTCTGCTTTGACCAAGAGCAAAGAAGAGGATATTATCAGACGCATTCAGTCTTTGCAGGAACAAGTCAAAGAGCAGGAAAGACAATTAGCCAGTCTGAGCGCTCAAAACACTATGAGTCAAATCGATAATCTGATCAGTCAAAAGATCAAAATCAACGGGGTGGATGTTCTGGCCCTTGAAATTGAGGCGGATAAAACTGATGATTTGCGCCATATGGCCGATCTTCTCAGGGATAAAATGGGCAGTGGCATTGTCGTCTTGGGTTCCAACATCGAAGGCAAAGCCAGCCTCTTGGCAGCTGCGACCAAGGATCTGAAAGATCTGTTCCATGCAGGAAATCTGATCAGAGAAGCCGCTAAACTGGTCGGTGGCGGAGGAGGCGGACGTCCCGACTTAGCTCAAGCCGGAGGCCCCAGCCCAGAAAAATTAAAAGCAGCTCTGCCTCAAATAATCGAAATGATCAAAGAACAAATGAAAGAAAAGAATTGAAATTAAGGAGCTACAGATGTCGATCAATATAGTCTTGTTCGAACCGGAAATACCTCCCAACACGGGTAATGTTTCCAGACTCTGTGCTGCCAGCAACACAGTTTTGCACTTGATCGAGCCTTTGGGTTTTTCTCTTGCAGATAAATATTTAAAAAGAGCCGGTTTAGATTATTGGCAGTTTTTAAAATTGGAAGTCCATCCCGATTGGTCAAGCTTTTGCTACAAGTATGGTCAAGCTCGCCATTTTTTCGCAACCACCAAAGGACATAAAAATTATGCTGAAATAGATTTTCAAGAAGGTGATTTTATCATCTTTGGGCCTGAAACTAGAGGACTCCCTCAGAGCATTTTAGATTTGAATCGGGAAAACAATATACGCATTCCCATTCTGTCTGAAACCAGATCCTTAAACCTATCCAGTTCTGTGGCGATTGTCCTCTATGAGGCTTTGCGTCAATTGAATTTTCCCCATTTGAACTGAGTTTAAAAATCAAATCGGGGTCTAACTACCAATCGCCAATAAAAAACCTGTGTTCATAGATGATTGGACCAAAGTTGAAGAAGAAAGGAGTGTATGGTGTTTTAAATATCATACAAGAGTGAGATGATAAAAAAGAAACGTATTTTAACCGGTGATCGGCCTACCGGTAAATTGCATTTAGGTCACTATGTAGGCTCCTTAGCCAATCGGGTGGCCTTACAAGAGGATTACGACGCCTTTGTAATCGTAGCAGATGTCCAGGCTCTGACCACTGATTGGGAATACCCTGAGCAGTTGGCTGAGTCGGTCAGACAGGTTACTGAAGATTATTTGGCTGTGGGCATTGACCCTGAGCAAACCACTATCTTTGTTCAATCTTTGGTGCCGCAAATAGCTGAGCTGACAGTCTTCTATTCAAATTTTGTTTCTGTCAATGTCTTACGTCATAACCCCACAATAAAAACAGAAGCAGAGCAAAGAGGGTATTCTGATATGACCTATGGTTTTTTAGGCTATCCCATTTCTCAAGCTGCTGATATAACATTTTGTAAAGCGGATTTGGTTCCGGTGGGTCAGGACCAAGTGCCTCATATAGAGTTTACCCGCAGAATTGCTCGCCGCTTCAACGAGCTCTATGGCCCGGTTTTAGTAGTGCCTGAGGTCTTAGTAGGTGAGGTGGGCCGTTTAGTCGGTTTAGACGGCAAGGCTAAGATGTCAAAAAGCCTAAATAATGCCATTTACTTGTCTGACTCGCCACAAGAAGTTGAAGCCAAAGTCAGAAAGGCTGTGACTGATCCAGCCCGTATTCGAGCCACCGATCCGGGGCATCCGGAGGTTTGCACCGTCTTCGCCTATCATCAAATCTTCAATAAGGAAGAATCTGAAGATATCGCTGAGCGCTGTCGAGCAGGCACAATTAGCTGTGTGGCTTGCAAGAAAAGATTGACCGAAAAGCTCAATCAACTCTTGGAGCCCATGCACGAAAGGCGCCTTGCCTATCAGAACAACCCTAAAATTATCGATGAAATACTCTTAGCTGGAACGGATCGGGCTCAAAAAATTGCGGAAGAGACGATGAAAGAGGTTCGCCAGGCTATGAAAATCAATTATTTTTCCCAATAGCCCTTGAAGGAGGATTCTAAAATGAGTAAAATTACCATGGAAAAACTAGTCGGCTTATGCAAAACCAGGGGATTTGTCTATCCGGGTTCGGATATTTATGGAGGCCTGGCCAATTCCTGGGATTACGGTCCTTTAGGAGTGGAATTAAAAAACAATATTAAGAAAATTTGGTGGAACAAATTTATTCGAGAGACTCCTTCTAATGTTGGCATGGATTCCGGGATTTTGATGAACCCTGAAACTTGGGTCGCTTCCGGTCACGTCGGTGGTTTTACCGATCCTTTGCTGGATTGTCGAGTTTGTAAAAGCCGTTTCAGAGCGGACAAGCTGATTGAAGAGCGCGCTCATAAGCAGGATCTGGATGTCAATGCCGACGGATGGGATATTGAAGAGATGCAAGCCTATATCGCCAAGGAAAGAATTCTCTGCCCCAGATGTGGCTCTTTTGACTATACAGAGATCAGACATTTTAACCTGATGTTTAAAACTCATCAGGGTGCTACTGAAGACAGCTCCGCTTTAGTCTATCTGCGACCGGAAACAGCCCAAGGCATTTTCGTCAATTTCAAGAATGTCTTGATTTCATCGCGGAGAAGACCTCCTTTTGGCATTGGTCAAATCGGTAAAGCTTTTCGCAATGAAATAACCCCCGGTAATTTTGTCTTCAGGACCAGAGAGTTTGAACAGATGGAATTGGAATTTTTCGTCAAACCCAGTGACGACGAGAATTCCGGAGATATGTACTGGTATGATTATTGGTGTCAATTTGTCTATGACTTTTTGCTGTCCCTGGGTGTCAAAGAAGAAAATCTGCGCCGTCGCCAGCATTCTGAAGATGAGCTCTCCCATTATGCTAAAGCAACTACCGATATCGAATATCTTTTCCCCTTCGGTTGGGGTGAATTATGGGGCATTGCTCACCGCACGGATTTTGACTTGAGAGTCCATCAAGAACATGCCGGTGTTGATCTTTCCGTTTTGGATCCTCAGACCAACGAAAAATATTTACCCTATTGTATCGAACCTTCGGTCAGTGTTGAGCGCTTGGCTCTCATGTTCTTGCTGGAAGCCTACGACGAAGAAGTCTTAGAAAACAATGAGACCAGAGCTCTTCTACGCTTCCATCCGGCATTAGCCCCCATTAAGGCTGCGATTTTACCTCTGTCGAAAAAATTATCAGAACCAGCAAAGGAAATTTATTCCATGTTGGCTAAGAAGATGCAGGTTGAATATGACGAAGCAGGCTCGATAGGTCGACGCTATCGTCGCTGGGATGAAGCCGGGGCCCCCTTTTGCATAACCGTAGATTTCCAAACAGCTGAAGATAATTGTGTTACAGTGCGCTATCGAGATACGATGGAACAGGATAGAATCCTCATTTCTGAGCTGACAGAGTATTTAGAAAAACAGTTAGAATTTTAATTTTGCCTTGACAAAAATAATATAATATGTTATATTTTTCGAGTATCAAGAAGAGGCCATCCGCTTCTCACCCGCCGGTCAACCGTTCGGGTTAATATGGATTTCTCATTGTCATGGGAGAATTCTTATTGCGCGGGTAGCTTACCTGCGCTTTTTCTATGGGTGGCATAAATTATTTTTAGGAGGAATGGATTATCAACATCAAAGGGCATCAGGTTAACGATGAAATTCGCAATCGTGAAGTGAGAGTTATCGACGAAGAGGGCAATCAATTGGGTATTATGGGTTCAAGAGAGGCTTTAAGAGCAGCTCAGGACCGCGGCCTTGATTTGGTTAAAGTTGCGCCTCAGGCCAGACCTCCCGTCTGCCGCATAATGGATTACGGAAAATTCCGTTATGAGCAGAGCAAGCAGGAGAGGGAAGCCAGGAAAAAACAAAAAACGATAACTGTTAAAGAAATTCGTATCACCCCAACCATAGACGACCATGATTTAAACGTTAAAATCAGAGCCTCTGTCCGTTTCTTAACAGATGGAGATAAAGTAAAGGCGACTGTGCGTTTCCGCGGTCGCGAAATTGCTCATGCCGAATTGGGCAAGGAAGCTTTGAATAAATTGGCTGAAGGCGTAGCCGAAGTCGGTGTAATCGAGCGACCCGCCAGGATCGAAGGGCGTAACATGATTATGATATTAGCTCCCAAATAAACTAGGAGCTATTGATTGAGAGGAGTTTTTCACTATGGCTAAAATGAAAACCCATAGAGGTGCAGCCAAAAGGTTTAAAAAGACAGGTACCGGCAAGATTTCCAGAAAACAAGCTTTCCACAGACATAAAGCTTTGCATAAAAGTGCTAAGAGAAAACGTCAGTTGCGCGGAAGCGTTTTAGTTTCGGATTCCGAACAACGGCGCATCAGCCGCTTGTTGCCCTATCTATAAAAACTGTAAATCTAGGAGGAAATTGCTATGAGAATAACAAGCGGAGCGAGTACCCGCCGCAGACATAAAAAAGTTTTAAAATTAGCTAAAGGTTACCGAGGAGCTGGCAGCAGGCGCTTCAAGGTAGCAAACCAAGCAGTTTTAAAAGCTGGCTATTATGCCAGAAGAGATCGTCGAACCAGAAAAAGAGACTTCCGTAGACTCTGGATCACCAGAATCAATGCCGCTTCCAGAATGAACGGCTTATCCTATAGCCGTCTGATTGCCGGTTTGAAAAAAGCCAATGTTCAAGTCAACCGTAAAATGCTGGCTGACTTAGCAGTCCATGATATGGATGGTTTTGTTCAATTCGTCGACTTGGCAAAGGCACAATTAGATTCTTAAACAAATAAGCCCCTCTCTTGTTTTTCAAGGAGGGGCTTGTTTTGAGGTATTTTTATGAAAATTACATCCAAGCAAAACGAATATGTTAAGTACCTAAAGAAGCTGCAGCAAAGAAAGTATCGAGAGCAAGAGGGAAAGTTCTTGCTTGAAGGCTGGAAGGATCTGTCCACAGCCCTAGAAGAAAATGCAAAAATCGTTGGGATCATCTATGCTGATGAGAAAGTGGATGAAAACCACCAGCTTTTGCAGGAGGCCATAAAAAGAGAGATACCTTTGCAGAAAGTCAGTCTGCCGGTTTTAAAGAACTTGAGCCAGACCGTCACACCCCAAGGGGTTTTAGCTCTGGTCAAGATGAGAAATGTTGAACTCAGTCAAATAGAACCGAAAGATTCCCTTCTCGTTTTAGATAGAATTCAAGACCCAGGCAATCTGGGCACGATTTTGCGCAGTGCCCTGGCTTTTGGCTATGAAAATATAGTGCTTTTAGAAGGCAGTGTGGATCCTTACAATGACAAGGTTTTGCGGGCTGCAGCAGGTTCTATTTTTCAGCTTAATCTTTTTACCAATCTAAAGAAACAACAACTCTTTGCTTTGGTTGAGCAATTGGATTTGCCTTTGGTCATTTCCGTTGTGGAAAAAGGCCAAGAAGGAACGGATCAGAGTTGGCTCAAAGAGCCGATGGCTTTGGTTATAGGCAATGAGGGTCAAGGTGTCGATCCTGAAATTCAAGCTCAGGGTCAGAGGTTTCTCAGTATCAGAATGAAAAAGGGAATTGAATCTTTAAATGCAGGGGTTGCTGCTTCAATTCTCATGTATCTAACCTCAAAATAAACCTTGCCAGATAGCCGAAATTATGATATTCTCGTTAACAAAGCGATGACTGAGAAAAGTATTGTAAAATTGAACTAAACAGGGAGATTGGCCTTGGATTGAAAGCCATGATAGGAAAATTTGCAAGAAGTTCATCTCAAGAGCTGTTTAGCTGAAAGATCAAAAAGAGTAAGCTAAGCCGTGAAAACTGCGTTAAAGTTTAAATGAGAAATTGATCTTTATCAATGAATCAAGGGTGGTACCGCGAAGACTTCGCCCCTTATGGGCAGGAGTCTTTTTTATTTTTCATTTGGAGGTTTAAAATGCTGCAAAATTTGGATGATTTAAGAAATGAGGCCCTAAAAGCCATCGACCAAGGGAATAGCCCTGAGGCTTTAAACGATTTAAGGGTGAAATACTTGGGCAAAAATGGTGAGCTAACCCTGCTTTTGCGTCAAACAGGCAAATTGCCTGCTGAACAGCGGCCGGCCTTTGGCCAAAAAGCCAACACCATTCGAGCTCAAATAGAAAATTTAATCAACGAGAAGAGAGAAGAGTTGATTAAAGTCCAGCAAGAGAAAAAAATTCAAGAAGAAAAAATTGATTTAAGCTTGCCCGGTTATCGCCTGAGAAAAGGCTCAATGCATCCTATCACAATGGTCTTGGATGAAATCAAGGACATTTTTATTGGCTTGGGTTTTAGCGTTGTTGAAGGCCCGGAAATTGAAACCGATTATTATGATTTTCAGGCTCTCAATATTCCCTTAGACCATCCGGCCAGAGAGATGCAGGATACCTTTTATCTAAGTGAAGATTTGCTTTTGCGCACTCATACATCACCGATGCAGGCTCGAACCATGGAAGCCCAGGCGCCTCAATTGCCGATTAAAATAATAGTGCCGGGCAAAGTCTACCGGCGAGACGAAGATGCTACTCACACTCCGATGTTTCATCAGGTTGAGGGGCTTTTAGTCGACGAAAGAGTTTCCCTATCCCATCTCAAGGGGATACTCCTTTCCTTTGCTCAGCAGATGTTTGGGCAAGACAGAGAGATTCGCCTAAGACCCTCTTTCTTTCCCTTTACAGAGCCCAGTGTTGAAGTCGATATTTCCTGTTTTGCCTGTGGGGGCAGCGGCTGTCGACTCTGTAAAGGCACGGGCTGGATTGAAATTCTAGGAGCCGGCATGGTTCATCCAAATGTTTTGAGGATGAGCGGTTACAACCCCCAAGAAGCCAGCGGCTTGGCTTTTGGTATGGGTGTGGAAAGAATTGCTATGCTTAAATACGGCATCGACGATTTACGCCATCTTTTCCAAAACGACCTGCGCTTTTTACGCCAATTTGAAAATTAGGAGGATTAGCTATGAAAATTTTATACAGTTGGTTAAAAGAATTAGTGCCTGATTTGAAAGCTGATGCTCAAACTGTTGCCACGGCCTTGACTGATGCTGGAGTAGAAGTTGACGGTTTGGTAGAATTGCCCGACCAGGAATATGTAATCGAGCTTGATTTGACTCCAAATAGATCTGACTGTCTATCCATGTGGGGCTTGGCCTACGAAGTGGCAGCTATTTTTGGTTTGAAAGCAGAACTGCCCCAAGACGAAGAACTCCCCATTCTAGTCGATGCAAATAAAATTCAATTGGCAGCGCCTCAGCTCTGCCCCTACTATTTAGGCTTGATTTTAGAGGATGTCAAGATCGGACCTTCCCCTGACTGGTTGGTCAAACGCTTAGAAGCTTTGGGCATGCGAGGCATCAACAATATAGTCGATATTACCAATTATGTTATGTTAGAAACCGGCCAGCCCTTACACGCTTTCGATTACGATTGTTTAGTCGACCATAAGATCGTGGTCAGAGAATCAAAAGAAGATGAAGAGATAATCACCCTGGACAATCAATTGAGAAAACCTGAAGCTGGGACCATCTATATTTGTGACCCGGAAAAGGCCATCGGTATTGGCGGTGTGATGGGTGGGCTGAACAGCGAAACCACTGAACAGACAAAGAATATCTTCTTCGAAGCAGCTTATTTTGACCGTCGTTCCATTAGAAGAACGGCCAAAGCCTTGGATTTACGCAGTGAAGCGGCCCTTCGTTTTGAAAAAGGTGTTGACCCCTCAGGTCTCTACAAAGCTTTGCAACGGGTTTATTATTACAGCCAACTTTTGAAGATTGGTCAGCCGCAAAAAGAGATCCTCTCAGGAAGCACCTATGCACCTCAAGCTGATCGCCAGATTCTCTTGTCAAGAAAGTATTTGGATGAAAGAATCGGCATGAGTTTTAGCGACCAGCAAGTAGAGGAGTCCTTGCAAAATCTCGGGTTTGCCTTAAGCCCAACTGAATCAGGTTGGCAGGTTGGTGTTCCCTCCCGTCGCCAGGATGTCCAAGAAGAAGTGGATTTGACTGAAGAAGTCTCAAGACTTGTTGGCTTGGACCAGCTACCGGCAGTTTTGCCGGAAGGGGCGTCAACCCAAGGCGGCTTGAATAAAGAACAGAAATTATTGCAAAAGGTCCATAGAGTTTTAAATAAAAGAGGCCTCAATGAAGCCTTGAACTATTCTTTTATTTCTAAAAAGGAATTGAAGGATGTTTTTCAAGATGAAAATCATCCTTTGCTGCAGGCGATTCCCTTGAAAAACCCGATGACTGAGGCTCAGGAAATCATGCGGACCAGCTTGTTGCCCGGTTTGTTAAAAAATCTGCGGGATAATCAGAACAGACAGAATTTGGATATAGGTCTTTACGAAATCGGGCGGATTTATCTACCTGAGCAATTACCTTTGAGAGATCTGCCCAGTGAAGAGCTTCACTTAGGTGTAGCCTTGACAGGAAGCAGCCAGGCCTTAGGCTGGCAATTGGCTAAAGAACCATACGATTTTTACCATCTGAAAGGGATTTTAGAAGATCTAATGTCGGTTTTGGGCTGGCCCCTTGCTCTCAAAGAAAAGCAGGATGATCCTCGTTTTCATCCCTATCAATGTGCCGAAATTCTCTTCAATGGTCGAGCTATTGGAATTATGGGAGCCATTCACCCGGATCTAGCCGAGAATTGGGATTTAAATCAAAAAGCTTTCCTGGCCGAGTTGAATCTGGACCTAGTCTTGAAGCTGGCCGATCCCAAGATAAATTACAAACCATTGTCCAGATACCAATCGAGTAAAAGGGATTTGGCTTTGGTGGTTGAAAACAGTATCAGTGCCCAGGCTGTCCTGGCAACCATAAAATTGGCGGCAGGGGATTTATTGGAAAATGTTGAGCTCTTTGATGTCTATAGAGGCAGTCAGATCAAAGCAGGCCATAAGAGTTTAGCCTTTTCTTTGACCTATCGGGCCCAGGACAGAACTTTAACAGATGCTGAAGTAGCCAAGGCTCATAATGAAATTTTGCAATTTTTAAATGATTATTATCAATCAGAATTAAGACAGTAAGAGCAATATAAATTAGCCAGGATTTTCAGGAGGTGGTAAGAAAAATGCAAGAAAAATCACTGCTAACTTTAGAATTCCCCAAGATTAAATCCATGTTGAAGGAGCTGGTCGCTTCGGGCTTAGGTTCGGAAAAAGTGGAGGAGATGAAACCTTCAGTAGATTATAATGCTGTCTGCCAAAGCCAAAAAGAAACGTCTGAGGCTTCTCAGATTTTACAGGCAGGTGCCAATCCTTTGAGTGGTTTACACGATATCAGAGCTGCTTTGACCAGAGCGAGTTTAAACGGAATTTTAACTGGCGAGGATTTTCTTAAAATTGCCTCTTCACTGGCAACTTCTGAGCGTTTACGCAAACTGCTGGAGGAAAGCGATGGAATTTATCCTCAGCTGGTTGAGCTAGGCATCAGATTGAGCAGCCACCGCAAATTAGAAAATGATATTCTCCTAGTCATCGACGATAATGGGGAAGTCAAAGACAATGCTTCTCCTGTTTTGAGGCGCTTGCGCATCAATATCAGGCAGACCCAACACAATATGAAAAACCGCATGGATAGCCTGATCAGAAACCCCAATATCCAAAGACATTTGCAAGACAATATTATTACCATCAGAAACGATCGCTATGTTGTTCCGGTCAGACTTGAAAGTAAAAGTGCCATTCCCGGCATTGTCCACGATACCTCCAACAGTGGAGCGACTTTGTTCGTTGAGCCCATGGCTCTAGTCGATATGAACAATGAACTGAAACAGCTGCACTCTCAGGAGAGAGAAGAGGTAATGAGGATTTTTCGCGAGCTCAGCGAAAAAATAGCTTTGGATTATCCTGCCTTGAGACAAACCGTCGATGCTTTGGCTGAGTTTGATTTTATCTTTGCCAGAGCTAAATTGTCCCACTCAATGGATGCTGTTGAACCGGAAATTTCTGTCAATGGTAGAATCAAGCTGTGGCAAGCCAGACATCCTCTGCTCAAAGGGGAGGTCGTGCCTATCGACATTCATTTAGGAGACAACTTTAATATTCTTTTGATTACCGGTCCTAATACAGGGGGTAAAACAGTCAGTTTAAAAACTGTAGGATTACTCAATCTGATGGGTCAATGCGGCTTACACATACCCGCGTTGCCGGGCAGTAAAATTGGGGTTTTTACGAAAATCCTGGCAGATATTGGTGATGAGCAGAGTATCGAGCAGAGTTTATCCACCTTTTCATCCCATATGACCAATATTGTCAAGATCATGGACATAGCCGATGAGCAATCCTTGGTTTTATTGGATGAATTAGGTGCAGGTACTGATCCCACTGAAGGAGCGGCATTAGCCATGGCTTTGCTGGAAGAGCTGTTGAGTTTGGGCTCGCGAGTGGTGGCCACAACCCATTACAGTGAGCTGAAAGTCTTTGCCTATTATAACGAAGGTGTGGAAAATGCCAGTGTAGAATTCGATGTGGATACTCTGCAACCCACCTATCATTTGATGATCGGCATCCCCGGGCGCAGCAATGCTCTGGAAATTGCCGGACGTTTGGGTTTAAGAAAAGAGATTTTAACTTTGGCTCAGAGCAAACTCGGGCAAGATCAATTTGAAATTGACGATATGTTGTCTCTCCTAGAGGAAAACTTAAAGACCAGTCGCAGAGAAAGAGCCGAAGCCGATGAAATTCTGGCTCGAGCTAAAAGAGAAGCCGAAGAGATCAAGGCATCATCCTCTCTCTCCGAACAAAAAGCTAAGGACAGATATCTAAAGGCCCAATCAGAGGCTTTGGGCATCCTCAAGGAAGCCAGATTACAATCGGACAAGTTGATCAAAGATCTGAGGGCGATGAGACGTAATCTCAGCGACAGAGAACTGATGGAGATCACTCAAAAAAGCAGAGGTACTTTATCAGAACTTTCGGGTAAGTTGAGCGAATTGGACCAAGGCTTAGATTTGGACCAGGGTCAAAGCTTGAAGAAGGTAAAAATTGGACAGAGTGTTTTTTGGCAGCAGTATAAAATAGATGCCGTGGTTTTGGAAGAAGCCGACTCAAAAGGTGAAGTCATGATCCAGGCAGGGCTGATGAAGGTCTCGGTGCCGATTAAAGAGCTGAGAAAAGGTAAAGAAGAAAAGCCCAAGGTAGATCTGGTTAAAAGAAGCCAAACCTTCCAGAACCCTCTCCATAGCAGGGGGCCGGGCGGTCAAACTCAATTGGATCTGCGGGGGCAAAATCTAGCCGAAGCAATTTTAAACACTGATAAGTTCATTGACGATGCTTTTCTAGCCCAAATCAACAAGGTCTGGATTATTCACGGTAAAGGTACCGGTGTTTTGCGCAACGGAATCAGAGAACATTTAAACGATCACAGGCAAGTCAAGAGCTTTGTTTTTGCTCCTTTCAACGAAGGTGGCGACGGGGTTACTGTTGTCGAATTGAAATAGCTGAGTTCACATTTAAATGATCAGAGGCAAGTCAAGAGTTTTGTTTTTGTTCCTTTCGATGAAGTGTGTTACCATTGTTGAATTGAAATAGCTGAGCCCACATTTAAAGGATCGCAGGCAAGTCAAGGGCTATGTTTCTGCTCCTTTCGATGAAGTGTGTTACCATTGTCGAATTGAAATAGCTCAGCCCACATTTAAATGATCAGAGGCAAGCCAAGAATTTTGTCTTTGCTTCTTTCGATGAAGTGTGTTACCATTGTCGAATTGAAATAGCTCAGCCAACATTTAAAGGATCGCAGGCAGGTCAAGAGCTTTGTTTTTGCTCCTTGCAATGAAGGGCCTTACCGTTTTCGAATTTTAACTTGTAATTAACAATTAGGTGTACTTAGGCGCAATTTTAAAAAAGCATTGACAGAAGAGTAAATAAAGCATATCATCGTGAGGTTGTGCAGTTTTAGCACTACCTCACGATTTTTTAACTTGAAGTTTATTCAGAGTCCAAAGTAAGGACAGAAAGAGATATTTATGACAATAAAGAGTTTTCAAGATTTACCCATTTCCCCTGAACTGATTAAGGCAGTGGAAGAAATTGGCTATTTGGAGCCAACCCCAATCCAAAAACAGGCGATTCCCCTAATTGTAGAGGGTTTGGATATTACAGGTCAGAGCCAGACCGGAAGCGGTAAAACGGCTTCCTTCGCTTTGCCGGCTCTCGATTTTATTGATTACGAAAAACCTGCAAATGAAACCCAGGTTTTGGTCTTGTGTCCGACCAGAGAACTTGTCTTACAAAGTGCCGGCGAACTGAAGAAGTTTGCTAAATACAAGAATAATATTCATATAGTGACTATTTTTGGCGGCGACTCCTACGAAAGGCAGTTTAGACAATTGCGCCAAGGCTGTCAGATCATCATCGGGACACCCGGTCGTATCATGGATCACATGGATAGAAAGACCTTAGATTTGAGTAATTTGCGCATGCTCGTCCTGGATGAAGCTGATGAGATGCTCAACATGGGCTTTCGTGAAGATCTGGAGCGAATCTTAATTGACGTACCGAAAGTCAGACAGACCCTGATGTTTTCTGCCACCATGCCCTTGGAAATACTCGAGCTTTCAATTAAATACCAAAAAGACCCTCAGATGGTGCGAATTGATCAAAGGCAGATGACGGTTTCGACCTTGGAACAATTCTATTATGAAACACCTCGAGGAAGAAAAAAGGATGCGGTTGTGGGGCTGTTGGCCTATTCCCAGCCCAATCGAGCCATGATTTTTTGTAATACTAAAAAAATGGTGGATGAGTTGGTGGTTGAACTATCGGATTTAGGTTTTCCGGTTCAAGGAATCCATGGTGATTTACGTCAAAATCAAAGGACTCAAATTATGGAGCAATTTCGAACTGGAAAGTTTTCCATCTTGGTGGCTACAGATGTGGCAGCGCGAGGCATTGATGTTGATGATGTAGAGATCGTTATAAATTTCGATTTGCCTTATGACGAAGAATATTATGTGCATCGAATTGGTCGAACTGCCAGAGCCGGTAAAAAAGGTCAATCCTTTACCCTGGTTCAAGGAAAGGGCCAAGTCACCAAGCTGCGCCAGATCATGCGCTACACCAAAAGCAAGATTGAAGCTAAATCCTTGCCCACTCTCCAAGAGATTAAAGAAAATCAGAAGCTACAGAGATTGAAAAGGATTGAAGAAGTTTTGGATCAGGAAGAATTCAAAGAGGCGGAGCCAGGAATCAAAAAAATCCTGGAAGAAAGCCAGATTGAGCTTGATCGGCTGGCTGCAGCCCTCTACCATCTGCATTTTGGTTTAGATGAGAAATTGGAGAGTCTGGCAGGTTTAAACTTACCCTATTCATCTTCAGAACCTTCAGGAAGAAGGCCGGAAAAATCATTTAAAGGAAAAAGACACAAGCTCAGTAAAAAGAAAAAGTACGCTTTGAATGATCGGGATAAAGCAGTGATCAAAATCAGTATTGGTCGAAGCGATAAAGTTTCAGTGGGGCAGATTCTCAGTGCCGTTTCTTCGGGTAGTGGAGTCCCAGGAAAACTCATCGGAGCCATTACCATTCAGAAAACCTATAGTTTGGTCGATGTGCCCAAGGAGTATAAAAAGACTATAATTAAAAAGCTCAACAACACAACCATCAAAGGTAAAAGAGTGAAGGTTTTATAGAACTTATATTTTTGTCAGTGAAATCCCAGAATGTTTTAAAAGACAATTAAAGAAAATCTGATGATTATCAGGAAAATCTTGCATGTGCTAAAAAATAGGCGTATAATAAACTTGTTTGAAGATAAAAAGGAGGGATGCTAGATGAAGAAAATGTCAGATAGATTTAAGCGTTCTGAGAGAAATAAAAAAGCAAATCAAAAGCATCGCTCTTTGGTTATTTTACTGGCCGGTCTTTTGTTCTTCGGTTCGGTCCTGGCGACGATTGGAATCTATTCTTATTTAAATCCTGAGAGCAATATCTTGTCCTGGTTTAAACAAAAAGATGAAGATCAGCCCAATGATAAACTGCCAGTTCTCAAGGAACGTTTCAATCTTTTGGTTTTAGGTGTGGATGAAAGGGTAGACGATTTGGGGCGCAGCGATACCATGCTGCTTTTTTCTCTGCCTTCAGATGATCAAACTCCTCTTCTGATCTCCATTCCTCGAGATGCGATGATCTATAATGAAACCTGGCAAAATTTTGATCGTATTAACAATGTGTTTCCCCTGGATGGAATTAAGGGCTCAGTCAATGCTGTTGAAGAATTGCTGGGGCTTCCCGTTCATGGCTATCTTAAATTGAATATTGAGGGCTTTGTCGATTTAGTCGACATTATGGGTGGCGTCCGCTTGGACGTGGAAGAACAGATGGACTATGAGGATCCCTATCAAGATCTCTATATCCATATTATGCCTGGAGAGCAATTGCTGGACGGCAAGACTTCCATGGAATACGTGCGCTATCGAGCCGATGGAGACGGAGATATCGGACGTATAGTCAGACAACAAAAGTTTTTAGAAGCTGCTATGGAGCAAGCTCTCAGCCTGCAGAACATCACCCGCATACCCAGTATGATCAAGCAGGGTCTCTCCATGGTGGAAACGGATTTGAGCTTAAATCGTTTATTGACTTTAGCTAACACCGTGATCAAAGGCGAAAAGAAATCCTTTCTGTCCTACACTTTACCCGGAGAAGGGCTCTATTATCAGGATGCTTCTTTGTATATGCTGGATTTAGAGGAGATGTACACAAACCTGGCAGATTTGCTCTTGACTGCTCAAGATAAGGAAAAATACCTGGATCTGCTGCAGCAGCCCTGGATTCAACATTATAAAGAAATTTATGCAGACTCCTTGGCTTGGGCTTCCCGAGTTTGGGAGGAAACAGGGATGTGGCTTTCTCAAAGTGAATATCAGTATTGGCTGAACAGTCAAATCCCGCCTGAGGAAGAGATTCCCGATCAAGGTGAAGAAGGGGAAGATGATGAAATCGAACCGGGCGAGGAATTAGATCCTGAAGAAGGAGAGTTGGAACCTGATCAAGAGCTTGGTGAAGATCAACCTGAAACCGAAGTTGATGAGCCTGAAACTGAAGACGAAGGGGAAGAAGTTCCCGTTACACCATAAAAAAACACCCTAGTATCTAAATTTCAAGATACTAGGGTGTGTTTTTTTAGCGGGTTATGATATCGACTTCAAGTGCTTCCTGACCTTTTATTTCGATAATCAAGCGATGGGGCAAGCAAACAGCCAGATCGCCGTTTTTGCTGAGCCAGCCTACTCTGACATCTATTTGCTCTCGACAATTGGCCTCTTTGACCCGGATTCTATTTGGTTCAACTTCAATGATATTGTAAAACTCTGAATCCTTACCGTAAAAAAGGGTAAATTCATAGCTTTCCTTGACTTTGTCCAAGCGAATTGTTTCGACTATCCTGTTCTCTTGTCGGATCACCGCAATCAATTCTTGATCCTTTTGAAAATAGCGTTTAATCGGATAGATTGTCGATAAAAGCAAAAGACCAAAGATCAAGATCAGGATAAACCAGTCGCCTTTTTTAAGTTTAAAGGTCAACATGGTTTTTGATCGCTTCGATAAAAGCCTCGATATAGTCTTGCCCTTTGATGTTTTCAGGTAAGCTCCCTTGAATCATCACCTCTGAGCCTCCGCCTTTTCCACCCAGCTCTGTTTTAAACTTTTGATAAATTTTATTCAATTTCAGATCAAGGTCGGCAGAACGGGCAAAGAGAAACTTTTCATCCGTTTCGGCATTGACTAAGAGAACCAGTATATTTTCTGTTTTGAGCAGATTGATTGCTAGCTTGCGCAATCCGGATAGATCTCTTTTTTCATCAAAAGAGCCTTTGACTATTTTAATTCCATTCCAGATTTCAGCTTCTTTTAAAATTTTCTCGCTTTCAAATTCTGTCAGACGGCTATCGCTCTCCACAAACCTGCGCTCTGTTTCTTTGAGCTTTTCCTGGAGGCGCTGCACAGAATCGGCTAGTTCTTTATCTTTGACAGAAAAATCATTGGCTAAATCTAGAACCATCTCATTTTTCCAGCGATAATCCTGCAAAGCTCTTTGTCCGCAGAAAAATTCAACCCTGGTCACACCTTTTGATCTTTCCCAGCGGCGAATTTTGACCATGCCTATTTCACCGGTAAAATTAGGGTGAGTTCCTCCGCAAGGCACCCAATCGTAATCTTTCATTTCCACGATTCTGATATTTTTATCCACTTGAGGTTGTTTGCGCAAAGGCATTTTTTCTAAATCTTCAGGTGCTACCCAATGTTTGATGATGGGCCGATTGTCCCAGATAATCTGATTGACCGTATCTTCAACTTTGACAATTGTTTCATTGTCGATGGACTCCATGTCTAAATCTATGGTCAGATTGTCCTCGGTCAAATGAAAGCCAATGGTGGTGGCTTGGCAAAAAGTCCAGAAGGCTTCTGATAAAAGATGTTGTCCCGCATGCTGTTGCATGAAATCGAAACGCCTGGGCCAATCGATTTTACAATTCAACTCTGCTTCTGTGGGCACAGCCCTAGTCAGATGCCAAATATCATCACCTTCTTCAAAGACATCGAGCACTTCTAAATCGCCAATATAGCCTTTGTCATGGGGTTGTCCCCCCGAGGTGGGGTAGAAGGCAGTTTCTTTCAGTTTTAAAGCGAAGCAGTTTTTGCCCCAGGGTTTAGCCTCGATTAAGCTGGTGCTAAACTCTTGCAAATAGGGGTCTTGATAATAGAGACGGTCTTCCATAAAATCACCTTTTCTTTTCTTACTTGTCATTATACTGCTTTTGGATAATAAAATAAAGGTCTGAAAGATAAATCTTCTTCTTGGCCGGAGAAGGAATTAGGGAAATAATTAGAGAATAGAAATAAGTGTGTTCAAATAATTTTTGGACAAGATTAATATCAGGAGGAGATGTATATGGTTACAGCAATTCGTGGTGGTAAAGTTTATACCATCACTGACGGGATTTTAGAAAACGGTATCGTTCTGATTGAAGACGGTAAAATCAAAGCTGTCGGAACCGATCTGGAAATTCCCGAAGGAGCCAAGGTTATTGACGCAACTGATAAAATTGTTATGCCAGGCCTTATCGATTCTCATTCCCATCTTTCCTTGTTTGGCGACCCCAATCTTCCAGCCACCATGGACGGCAATGAGGTTACCCATTTTAACACTGCCCAATTAAGAGGCAGCGATGCTCTCAATCCTCAAGATCCGGCAATTCCGGTGGTAGTAAGCGCTGGTGTCACTACTGTTTACACAGGTCCCGGTTCAGCTAATATTATCGGCGGTACAGGCTTTGCCATGAAATTAAGAGGTAAAACTGCTGATGAAATGATCATCCCCGGAACAGAGGGTATGAAATTTGCTTTAGGTGAGAACCCCAAGAGAGTTTATGGCCAAATGAAAAAGACCTTCCCCGGCACCCGTATGGGTAACGCTGCAGCGTTTAGGGAGTCAATGGTAGCCGGTCAAAACTATTTGAACAAAATAGCTCGAGCTGAAGAAGAAGGCAAACCATTGCCCGATCGTGATTTAAAATTAGAAGCTATCGGTCGTGTCTTAAAAGGTGAATTAAAAGCTCGTATCCACGCTCATCGTGCCGATGATATCTTAACTGCTATTCGCTTGGCCGAAGAGTTCAATCTCAAATATATTATTGAACACTGCACCGAAGGTTATATGATTGCTGACGTTTTAGCTGAGAAAAAAGTCGAAGCTACTGTAGGCCCCTTACTGATGGGTCATAGCAAACACGAATTATGGAATGTATCCTTAGCAACACCTGGAATTTTAGCTAAAGCCGGTGTCAAAGTTGCAATTCAAGCTGATACATCTGCCGACACAAAATACTTGCCCATCCATGTGGGTATCGCTATGCGTGAAGGTCTGTCAGAAGAAGACGCATTCCGTGGCGTAACCATCGTTGCTGCCGAGATTTTAGGTATTGACCATCTGGTCGGTTCTTTAGAAGTCGGAAAAGATGCAGACATTGCTATCTTCGACGGTCATCCCTTTAGCAATATGACCCATTGCGACTTAGTCTTAATCGACGGCGAAGTAATATTTGAGCGCAAATAATCGAAAACTCTGATTAGAAGAAGAGCATATATGCTTTAAACCAATAAAGCATATATGCTCTTTGCTTTAACTTTACAAAAAATCAAACCCTCCTTATAATGGTTATAGTTGATTGTAAGGAGAGCTTGAAAATGAAAGATGGAATCCGCATCATCCAGATGAATATAGATGAAAACTCCAATCAAAGTGAAGAGGTACGTTTGACTCAAATGACCAAGGCTGCCGGTTGAGCAGCTAAACTGGATCCGAAGATCCTGGCGCAAGTTTTGCGCTCTTTACCTAAACCCAAGGATCCCAATCTCTTGGTCGGTCTGGACACATCAGACGATGCTGCAGTTTATAAATTGAATGACCGGCAAGCGGTAATTCAAACTGTGGATTTCTTTCCACCCATGATAGATGACCCCTATCTCTTTGGCCAAGTAGCTGCTGCTAACTCCCTCTCCGATGTCTATGCCATGGGAGGCAAGCCTATCCTAGCTCTTAATTTAGTCTGTTTTCCTAACACTCTGTCTGCAGAAGTCTTGGAGCAAATCTTAAAAGGCGGCAGTGACAAAGTCTTGGAAGCCGGAGCTTCCACTGTGGGAGGCCATTCGGTTGAAGATGAGGAGCCTAAGTATGGATTGGCCGTGACCGGCTTGATTCATCCTGAGCAGATTTGGGCTAATCGAGGAGCCCAAGTAGGGGATGTCTTAATTTTGACTAAACCCCTAGGAACTGGTATCATCAGTACGGCTATAAAAGCCGATTTATTAGAAGAAGAAATCGCCATGGAGGCCGTCGATTGGATGCGTCTGTTGAACAAATATGCCGCTGAAGCTGCTCAAAATTATGAAATTTCAGCAGTAACCGATGTTACCGGTTTTGCTTTACTGGGACATTTAGCTGAAATGGTGGTGGGCAGCGAGGTTGATGCCCTTTTAAACACAGCTGAAATTCCTGTCATGGCAGGGGCCCAAGATATGGCCGAAATGGGTATTATACCCGGAGGTGCCTATCGCAATAAGACTAATGTTGAAAACATTTTGGTTTATCGCAACCAAGAGATACCCCTTTGGCTGCAAGATATTTTAGTCGATCCTCAAACTTCAGGCGGTTTGCTGATGGCTCTGTCCCAAGAGCAATGGCAGGGATTAAAAAAGGATTACCAGGAAAAAGGCGTTTTCTTTGCTGAAATAGGCCAGATTCAAAAGGGGAGCGGCCGGATCATTTTAGACTAGGAGTTATTTATATGGCAGAAATCTTAATTGAAACCTGTTGTGCATCCTTAGAAGATGCCTTGATTTCAGCCGAGGTGGGAATCAAGAGAATAGAATTGAATAGCGCCTTACCTTTGGGAGGGCTCAGTCCTTCAGTCTCTTTGTTGGAGGAGATCAAGACTAAGACTGATTTAGAGGTCATGGTCATGTTGCGTCCCCGAGAAGGTGGCATGTGCTATAGCGATTATGAATTTAAACAAATGCTCCTTGACCTGCCCAAGTTTCTGCAAGCGGGAGCTGACGGAATCGTCTTCGGTATTCTGACCCCAGAAGCAACTATCGATCTCGAGAGAACTGAGCAGATTTTGAATCAGCTGGAGGGCCGAGCTGCAGTCTTTCATCGAGCTTTTGATCTCTTGCCAAATCAAGAAGAGGGTTTGCATACTTTGATTGAATTAGGCTTTGAGCGGATATTGACCAGTGGTGGCAGAAGCACAGTGCCCCAAGGCAAAGAGGCCTTGGTGCGATTGCACCAGTTGGCTCAGGATAGAATAACCATCCTGCCGGGTGGAGGCTTAAGATCTCACAATTTGCTCGCGTTTTTAAAGAATACCCAGTTTAAAGAAGTACATTATACCCCCAGATTGCCCCAATATGACCTTTCAGCCTCATTCAACAGAGAAATCAATTTTGGCTTGGCGGGCCTTGATGAAACCCAGATTATCGGAAAAATCGATAAAGAAACTTTGAATAACTCAATCCGTCAATTAAGCTACTTCTAGTTTCAGAATGTTTTTAAAACAGACAAGGCTATAAAGAAGGATTTCACGAATGTAAAATCGAACTTATTAGTGCTATAGAATTGAAACATATTTTTGGCTGAAAAGAATATCAGTTGCATGAACCAATCGGGAGAGCTTGCTTTCAAGGCAACACCGAAGGAGCAACGCCGAGATGCCAAACCTCGACGAAAACTCTCAGGTAAAAAGGACCGATTGTGGGACAACACTCTGGAGAGTTCTCCAGAACACCGATGGGGTAAATTCGGTTGGGCGACCGAACAATCTCTCAGGTTAAGGGACAGAGAAAAGGGCATATGTACCCTCTTTCTCTTTTTTTTTAATAGGTGGTTTATGAAAAAAGTTCTAATCATCACTAACAATCCAAAAGTCAGAGAGCTGGATGGCGCTCTTTATTTTGAAGAGAGCCTGATGGACATTTTGAGACGAGTGCGAGATTATGTGCACAAAGGACATGTGCTAATATCTCACCCTCTGGCAGGCAGCGTCAAACCCAATGAGACTCCTTATAAATCGGTTATCTTAGAAATAGAACCCGATGCCGGGGTCGATGAGAAAAGTCTGCACATCATAGAAGGAAGTATTGAGCTCTCTGTCAAATTACTAAAGGATAGGCCTCTGCCTAGCAGAGCTTTTCAATTCAGCGACGATTATGCTTTAATCGATTTTTCGTTGATTGAGAGCGGCTTGCAGAGTTTATCGCATTTATAGAATTCTAAGGAGGTCCCTCATGGCTAATTATCAGCATGATTTGGTTATCATCGGTGGCGGCCCCGGTGGCTTAGCAGCTGCTATTTATGGTGCCCGTTCCAAGATTTCTACGGTTGTCATTGAGAAAGCCAGTCCCGGTGGTCAAATCGCAACAACAGCAGAATGGGAAAATTATCCCGGTACCCCCAGCACCAGCGGCCCTGAAGAAATGAAGGGTTGGGTCAAACACGCCGAAAAATTTGGCGCTGAGTTCGTCAAAGACGAAGTAGTCAACATCATCGATCAAGGTGAAACTAAGCTGGTTGTCGGCAAGAACAACACTTTTGAAGCAAAAGTAGTCATCGTTTCCGTCGGTGCTGAGCCCAGAGTTTTGGGTGTCCCCGGTGAATACGAATTGAGAGGAAAAGGCGTTAGCTATTGTGCTACTTGTGACGCTGATTTCTTTGAAGAACTGGACGTAGTGGTAGTCGGCTCCGGCGACCAAGCCATCGAAGAAGGCATGTATATTACAAAATTTGCCGAGACAGTAACCGTCATCGTTTTACACGAAGAAGGCACTCTCGATTGCACCCCAGTTTTAAAAGAAAGAGCATTTTCTAACCCTAAGATGAAATGGGTCTGGAATTCCACAGTCAACGCTATTAAAGGCGACGGAATTGTTGAAGAAGTAGAACTTCGCAACATTAAAACCGGCGAACTCTCCACTATCGAAGCCAACGGAATCTTCTTCTTTGTTGGTATGATTCCTCAAACTGATTGGCTCAAGGGAATTATCGACATGGACGACCGTGGCTACATCATTGCCAACGAACTCTGCGAAACAAATGTAGATGGTATCTACGCTGTTGGTGACGCTCGTCAAAAATTCTTGCGTCAAGTCGTCACTGCCGCAGCAGACGGAGCTATTGCAGCAACGGCAGCCGAAAAATTCATCCATGAAGAAGAAGGCTTCAAGGACATGGTCATCAATCAAAAGGTGCCTGTTATCGTTTCCTTCTGGAACCCGACCAAGCCTGAAACCATGGATTTAAACACTCAGCTGGAAGCAGCCTTAGAGCAATTTGGCGATAAAATCAAATTTGTTAAAATTGATACCTATCGCAACTTGCGCATCTCACGTAAATGTGAAGTAAAAGACATCCCAACTGTAGTCTTTTACAAAGATGGTCAGATTGTTGATCGACTCGATTTGAAAGTAGAAGTAGATCAAGTTGTAGAAAAAATCAAAGGCCTACTATAATTTGCGGTGTAAGTTCCACCGGTTTTAACCGATGGGAGTTCCCATAAAAAGCTAATCAAAGGAGGTGTAGTAGATGATGATTGAATTAAACAAAGACAATTATGATGCTGAAGTTAAAGAAGTACAAGGTGCAGTAGTCGTCGACTTCTGGAGTCCTAAATGTGATCCTTGTATGGCATTGCTTCCTTTTGTGGAAAAATTAGCCGAAGAGCTCGAAGGAAAAGTCAAGTTTTGTAAAGTGAATTCTATGCAAAACCGTCGTCTTTCCATTAAAGAAAAGGTGTTGGGTTTACCCACCATTTTGTTCTATAAAGACGGAGAAAAAGTAGCAGAATTGACCAAAGAAGATGCAACAGAGGAGAATATTAAAGCCGAAATTGCAAAACTTTAATGGTGTTTCATTTATGCCTAAGGCATAAAATATCAGGAGGTGAACCAAATGCGGTTAGAACTGGGTTATATCCATATTAAAGATGTTCAGTTTGGCGAAGCCACCAAATTAGACAATGGTACACTGTTTGTCAACAAAGCTGAAATGATTGAAGCTTTAGGCAAAGACGAGCGTATCGCCAGCATTGACATCGAGATCGTTCATCCGGGTGATTCGGTTCGAATTATCCCTGTGAAAGATGTAATTGAGCCTAGGGTTAAAGTTGCCGGTCCTGGTAATGTCTTTCCGGGCATGCTGGGTAAAGTAGATATGGTGGGCGAAGGCCGCACCCATGTTTTACAAGGTATGGCAGTAGTAACCACAGGTAAAATCGTTGGTTTCCAAGAAGGAATCATCGATATGAGCGGGCCGGGAGCCGAATACACTCCTTTCTCCTCATTGCACAACGTAGTCGTTATCGTAGAACCTAAAGATGGAGTCTTACAGCACGACCACGAAGCAGCCGTCAGAATAATTGGTTTCAAAGCAGCAGCTTATTTAGCTGAAGCCGGAAGAGATGCCAAAGTTGACGAAGAGAAAGTGTATGAGCATCTGCCCATTCACAAATCTGCAGAGAAGTATGCTGATCTGCCCAAAGTCGTTTATGTTTACATGCTGCAAACACAAGGTCTCTTACATGACACCTATGTTTATGGCGTCGATGCAAAACAAATTTTGCCCACATTGATTTCCCCCACGGAAGTCTTTGACGGTGCTATTGTCAGTGGTAACTGCGTATCTGCTTGCGATAAGAACCCCACATTAGTTCATTGCAACAGCCCTGTCATCACTGAATTGTTAGAGCGTCACGGTGTTGACTACAACTTCATCGGAGTCGTCATCACCAACGAAAACGTCACCCTCATCGATAAAGAGCGTTCCTCCAACTATGTGGCTAAATTAGTCGAAATGTTGGGTGCAGATGCTATTATCGTATCTGAAGAAGGTTTCGGTAACCCCGATGCTGACCTCATGATGAACTGCATTAAAAACGAAAAGAAAGGCGTTAAAACCGTTCTTTTAACCGACGAATATGCAGGTCGTGACGGTGGCTCTCAATCATTGGCAGATGCCAATCCCTTGGCAGATGCAGTTATTACCAACGGTAATGCAAACGAAGTAATTGTTCTTCCACCCATGGATAAAGTTATCGGACATCCGGAAGTGGCCAATGTCATCGCCGGTGCCTGGTTTGGTTCCTTGAGAGAAGACGGTTCAATCGAAACAGAAATTCAAGCGATTACCGGTGCAACTAACGAATTGGGCTATCATAAATTAACAGCCAAAGAAATATAAAATAATAAAAACCTTAAAACGAAAGGAGTTACGCTCATGTTGACAAATAAAAAGCTAGTCATTCTTGGCGATCGCGACGGCATTCCCGGCGGCGCTATTGAAACGGCTATAGCAACAACAGGGGCAGAAGTCGTATTTTCTACGACTGAATGCTTTGTCTGAACCGCGGCAGGTGCCATGGACTTAGAAAATCAAGCTCGGATTAAAACTTTAGCTGAGGAACTCGGTGCTGAGAATCTTTTAGTTATTCTCGGTGGCGCTGAAGCTGAAGCAGCTGGTTTAGCAGCAGAAACTGTTTCTGCCGGTGATCCGACTTTTGCAGGTCCATTGGCTGGAGTCTCGTTGGGACTCTCCGTATATCATATTGTTGAAGATGAAATCAAATCTCTATGCGATGCCGCTGTTTATGAAGAACAAATTGGCATGATGGAAATGGTACTGGACGTGGACGCCATTAAAGAAGAAGTCAGTTCCATCCGTGAACAATATTCGAAATTTTAAATTTGGCCGACCACTTCCAATCAAGGAGGGAACACTATGAAAAAGATTCGTGTGGTCCACTATGTCAACCAATTCTACGGCCAAATTGGCGGCGAGGATAAGGCTGATATAGCACCCATTTTGAAAGAAGGATTCGTTGGTCCCGGTATGCAGATCAACAATCTGTTGAAAGACCGTGGCGAAGTGGTTGCAACCGTTATTTGCGGTGACAACTATTTCAACGAAAATGTGGAAGAAGCTACCAATACCGTGCTCGAGATGATCGGTCAACATAAACCCGATATCCTTGTAGCGGGTCCTGCCTTTAACGCAGGTCGTTACGGTATGGCTTGTGGTGCAGTCTGTAAAGCAGTTGAAGAGGAATTTGGAATTCCCACACTGACAGGCATGTACATCGAAAGCCCCGGTGTTGATAGTTACAGAAAATATACCTATGTTGTGGAAACAGCAAATTCTGCAGTTGGAATGAGAAAAGCATTGCCTGCTATGGTCGATTTATTGATCAAATTAGTAGACGGTGTAGAACTTGGAACACCTGAAGAAGAAGGCTATATAGCTCGTGGCGTGCGCCGTAATTATTTCCATAGCGAAAGAGGGGCAAAACGTGCTGTTGATATGTTGATTAAAAAAATCAATGATCAGCCTTTCGTAACAGAATATCCCATGCCCACTTTTGATAGAGTTGCTCCCGAAGCACCTATTCTCGATATGACAAAAGCTACAGTTGCTCTCGTCACCTCCGGAGGAATTGTTCCTAAAGGTAATCCCGATCATATCGAATCGTCATCAGCTACCAAATATGGTCGCTACGATCTCGAAGGTGTCGAAGATTTAACCGAAGCAACCTATGAAACTGCTCATGGTGGCTATGACCCTGTCTATGCTAATTTAGATTCTGACAGAGTCTTGCCGGTTGATGTTTTAAGAGATTTAGAAAAAGAAGGTAAAATCGGTAAACTCTACCGTTACTTCTATTCAACAGTAGGTAATGGCACAAGCGTTGCAAACTCCGTAAAATTTGCTGAAGCCATCGGCAAAGAGTTGGTAGAAAATGGCGTCGACGCCGTAATCTTAACCAGCACCTGAGGCACTTGCACACGTTGCGGTGCAACGATGGTTAAAGAAATTGAAAGAGCCGGACTGCCTGTGGTACATATGTGCACAGTGGTACCGATCTCAATGACAGTAGGAGCCAACAGAATCGTTCCTACAGTTGCTATTCCTCATCCATTGGGAAATCCCAATTTGAGTCCTCAAGATGAAAAGCAAGTACGGCGCGAATTAGTAGTGCGCGCATTGAAAGCTCTTGAGACCGAAGTTCAAGATCAAACTGTTTTTGAAAAATAGTTTAAACTAATCGGCCCCAAGCTTTTGTAGGAGCCTTGTGGCTTTTTAGCCCATAGACTGCCCTATAATAGCTTGGGGTCTTATTATTGGATTATTTGGAGGTATGAAAAAAGTGAATTATCCCGTAATTAAAGGAACGGCTTATGCCTTGATTCACACACCAACCCTTTTGGTTCATATGGGAACCACTCAGACGGTTGAACGCCAAGCTCACCCCGATTCCGAGTATTTAAAATTAGTACCTGAGCGTCTGCGCTCCTTTGAAGATACTGTAAATTATGCTCCCAATCAGGTTTATATTGGCAACAACCATCCTTCATCCTTAAAAGATGTACCCATGCCCTGGTGGCAAAATTCTCTGGAAAATGCTGAGCGCGATGGCAAATACGGCGAAATCATGCCCGAAGATGAGTTCTTAGGCCTGGTCAAAATCGTTGACTCCTTCGACTTAGTTCTTTTAGAAGAGAGCTTCTTAGAAGAAATCAAACCTAAATTAGCTGAACATCCCTTGTTCGACGAAAACGATTTAAAGCGTTTAGGTAAAGGCACTGCTTTAAGCGAAGTTGAAAATCAAATCAAGAACAATAAAGCTGAAGCTCTTTACATCGGTGAAAAAGTTGTTGGCTGCGTCAAGAGAGCTCATGAGACAGATCAATCTTTGACCGCCCATATTATGACAGAAAACCTGGTTGCCAAAGCATCCGGAACTCTGGCCTTCAAACATTTAATCGTTAAAAACGACCTCGATGTCAAAGATGTTGAGTATATTATCGAATGTTCAGAAGAAGCTTGTGGCGATATGAACCAAAGAGGCGGCGGCAACTTTGCTAAAGCTATTGGTGAAATGGTGGGCGCTGTCAACGCAACCGGTGCCGACATGAGAAGCTTCTGTGCAGGACCTGCTCATACTATGGTAGCCGCGGCTGCTTTAGTTCAAGCTGGCGTTTACAAAAATGTAGTCGTCGTAGCCGGTGGTGCCACCGCTAAATTGGGTATGAACGGACGCGACCATGTTAAAAAGGATATGCCCTTATTGGAAGACAATTTAGGTGCTTTTGCAGTTATGATCGGACAAAATGATGGTGTCAACCCGATTATCCGGACAGATATTGTGGGCCGCCACGTTATTGGTTCCGGTTCTGCTCCTCAGGCAGTCATGCAAGCTTTAGTCTTAGATCCTTTGCAAAGAGCAGATTTGACCATACCTGAAATTGAAATGTATGCTGCCGAATTACAAAACCCCGACGTTACCGTACCAGCAGGTGCCGGTGATGTACCTCAAGCCAACTACAAGATGATTGCCGCTTTGGCCGTCATGAAACAGATGTTGGAAAGTAGCGATGTTGCTACATTTGGCGATAAGCACGGAATGCCCGGCTTTGCTCCGACCCAAGGTCATATTCCTTCCGGCGTACCCTTCTTAGGTCATGCCCGTGATATGATGCTGGCTGGAGATTTGAAAAATGCTATGATTATCGGTAAAGGTTCCCTGTTCTTAGCTCGTCTGACCAATCTCTTCGATGGTGTTTCCTTTGTCATAGAAGCGAATACCGGCTTAAAAGAAGAGGAAGTAGGCTTGGATAAAGAACAAGTTCGAGACATGATTGCTGAAGCTATGCGTGAGTTCGCCAATAGCTTATCCAAATAAAAGATAAATCCCAACAATTTGGAGGTGGATTCATTGGCTGAACAAAAAATAAAATCTTTAATCGGTGATGTCTTTTTAGATATAGCGGATGCATTGGAAACAGGACAATTTGGTCCCAGAACAAATGTAGCCGTCACCGTATATGGCAACGAGCACGGCAATGAAGAGATAATTAGAGGTGCTGTGCAAGCCAAAAAACAAAACCCCGAAATCAACGTCTGTCTGATTGGACCCGCAAATGACAGCGGTCTGACCACCTATGAATGCGAAGAAGAAGATCAGCATAAATTGATGGAACAACTTCTCGACTCAGGAGAAATTGCTGCTTGTGTAACCATGCATTACAGCTTTCCCATCGGAGTTTCCACAGTGGGCCGGGTAGTAACACCCAGCCGTGGCCGCCAAATGATCTTGGCTACCACAACCGGAACATCCGCTACTGAGCGAGTTGAAGCTATGGCCAGAAATGCTATTTATGGTATCATCGCTGCCAAAGCCATCGGTATTGCTCAACCTACTCTGGGTATTCTCAATGTGGACGGAGCCCGTCAAGTTGAAAGAGCTTTGAACAAATTAAAAGAACAAGGCTATGACTTCAATTGGATCAGTTCTGCCAGATCTGACGGTGGCGTCGTCATGAGAGGTAATGACTTGCTCATGGGCACTCCTGATGTTATGGTCACAGACACTTTGACCGGTAATATTTTAATGAAAATGTTCTCATCTTACGCTACAGGCGGTGACTTTGAAGCAGCAGGCTTCGGTTATGGCCCCGGTATCGGTGAGAGATATGGAAGAACAGTTCTGATTCTTTCCCGAGCTTCCGGAGCACCTGTAGTGGCCAACGCTCTGCAATATGCAGCTGAATTGGCTGAAGGTAATCTTTGGAAAGTAGCTCAAGAAGAATTTGCTGCTGTTAAAAAAGCCGGAATAGATCAGCTTTTTGAAGAAGCTAAAAAAGCTGCTAAAGCTGAAGAGGAAGAAGTGGAAGCTCCACCTAAAAAAATCGTTACCGAAGAAATCACCGGTATTGATATTTTAGAACTGGAAGAGGCAACCAAAGTGCTTTGGAAAATCGGTATTTATGCTGAAACAGGCATGGGCTGTGTCGGTCCTGTCGTTTTAGTTGCACCTGAAGATTTTGACAAAGCAAGTGCAGCCTTAGAAGAAGCTGGCTACTTCTAAGAAAAACTGAAAAGCCTTTCTCTGTTTGCAGAAATCTTTTGCCCGGTTCAGATTCGAACCCAGGTAAAATAAGTACAAACAGAGAAGGGCTTTTTTATTTGCAGGGAAAAAGAAAGCTCTGAGCGAAATAGGTTGAGACAATGATTGATGAAGGTGATTTTGATGAGCTTAAAGAGCAAACATGAAATTTTGGCTAAAATTCCTCAGGTCGAGGCTCTTTTAAAGACGAAAAGCATAGAGGGACTGGTCGCTGAATTTTCCCATACAGTAGTCGTCGAGGAAATAAGAAAAGTGCTTTCCAGAATAAGAAGACGAATTTTATCGGAAGAGACAGAATGGTTTCCTGAGGATGCTTTAAACCAAGAAAATTTAATCAAAGAAATAATCGAGCAAACTCGTTTGGGCATGAAGCCAAATCTTCACGGAGTGATCAACGGAACCGGCACTATTCTCCATACAAATCTAGGCAGAGCAATTCTCAGCCCTAAAGCCAGCAGACAAGTTTTGGAAATCGCCAGAAGATACTCCAATTTAGAAATAGACGAAGAGTCTGGTAAAAGAGGCTTGCGCTATGACCATGTCAGCGAATTATTGTGTCGGCTGACCGGGGCCGAAGACGCTATGGTGGTCAACAATAATGCGGCAGCTGTTTTGCTTGTACTTTCCGCCTTGGGCCAAGGTCGTGAAGTCGTTGTTTCCAGAGGTCAGCTCATAGAAATCGGAGGTTCTTTTAGAATTCCTGAGGTGATGGAACAAAGCGGCTGTATCTTAGTCGAAGTAGGGTCAACCAATAAAACAAAAATAGAAGATTACGCCCAAGCCATCAGCGCTGAAACAGCTCTATTGCTCAAAGCTCATACCTCTAATTATAAGGTCGTAGGTTTTACAGCTGAGGTCAGCAACAAGGAATTGGTAGCACTGGCTAAAGAACATGATCTACCTGTGGTGGAAGATTTAGGCAGCGGTATTTTAGTCGACTTAAGTGATTATGGTCTGGCCGAACCAACAGTCCAGAGCAGCCTGGACAGCGGTATTGATGTAGTTACGATCAGTGGCGATAAACTTTTAGGGGGACCCCAAGCGGGTATTATTTTAGGTAAGAAAAAGTTCTTAGATAAGATGAAATTACATCCTTTAAATAGAGCTTTGCGCATAGACAAACTCACTTTAGCAGCCCTTGAGGCTACTTTAAGAGAGTATTTAGATGAAAAACGAGTTTTAAATCGGATACCTGTTTTAGCCATGCTGACCATCGATAAGAATGAAGTCAGAGACAAGACAGATAAACTCTGGTTAGAAGTGACCATGCGAGTTGGGGAATTGGCTAATTGTCAGATCGTAGAAACAACTTCTACCGTAGGGGGTGGCTCCATGCCCCTGAGTGAAATACCCAGTTACGCTCTCTCAGTCCTTCCTAAGTATAAGAGTCTGACTTGGCTGGATGAGCAGATGAGGAAAAATGATCCTCCGGTTTTCGCCCGTATTTTTAAGGATAGATACCTTCTTGATTTACGTACTGTGCAAGAAGATGAGATTCAGATTTTGGCTGATGCACTTGTCGATGTTTTGCTCAAAAGTAAAGAGGATGAAAAATGAAACATATCATAGTAGGAACAGCCGGTCATGTCGACCATGGTAAGACAACTTTAATCAAAGCTCTGACAAAAATTGATACGGACCGCTTAAAGGAAGAGCAAAAAAGAGGCATTTCCATTGAAATTGGCTTTGCTTATTTCGATTTGCCCTCGGGGAAAAGAGTCGGGTTAATCGATGTGCCCGGTCACGAGAGATTCATTAAGAATATGCTGGCCGGGGTAGGCGGCATCGATGCAGTCATTTTGGTGATTGCAGCCGATGAAGGGGTAATGCCTCAGACCCAAGAGCATTTGGATATAATTTCCCTCTTACAAGTGAAAAAGGGCGTAGTGGCTTTGACCAAAGCTGATATGGTGGAGCCTGATTGGCTAGAACTTATGGAGGAAGAAGTAAGAGAAAAGTTGGTCGGTTCCTTCTTAGAAGAAGCTGCAATCATTCCCGTTTCAGCTCATACAGGCTTGGGTCTAGATGAATTGATTGCAGAAGTGGATAGATTGAGCGATGAAGTTGAAAGCAAAGATCCCTACGGTCAACCTCGTCTGCCCATTGATAGAGTCTTCAGCATTTCCGGTTTTGGCACCGTAGTGACCGGAACATTGGTCAGCGGTAACCTCAATCTGGGAGACCGCTTAGAAGTTGTGCCCGGAAATTTAACAACCAGAGTCAGGTCTTTGCAAGTTCATGGTGAAAAAACAGAACGGGCCTTTGCCGGGCAAAGAGTAGCTGTAAATTTAGCCGGTTTGGAAGTCAACGATATTTCCCGTGGTCAGGTTTTAGCCAAAGCAAACACACTGAAAACCACCTTGATGTTAGACGCTAGGGTAGAAGTTTTACCCGGAGCGATCAGGCCCTTGCAACATCGAACCAGGGTCAGACTCTATATTGGCAGCTCCGAGGTTATGGGACGGGTAGTGCCTCTGGAAGCTGAAACCATCGAGCCTGGTCAAAACGGGTTGGTTCAACTCAGGTTGGAAGAGCCGGTCGCAGCAGTCGAAGGAGATCTTTTCATTTTAAGATATTATTCACCCATGACTACTCTGGGCGGGGGCAGGGTTTTAAAGACCAATCCACAGAAAATAACCCGCTTCAAAACTAAACAAGTTGAAATGCTCAAGGCCTTAGAATTAGGCACTCCTGAGCATCGGTTTTTACAGGCTCTTCGGGAAGTAAGCCCTGATTTTCCTGAGCGTTCTGCCTGGCTGAAAACTCATAGTGAGCTGGTCGAAGGGGAGGAAATGTTGGAAGAACTCCTGCAAACCGAACAAGCTCTGAGCTTTACTGTAGATCGCAAGGAAATCCTTCTAGCTTTTTCTTATTATCAGGAAATCAGCCTCAAAGTCGAGGAGCTATTAAAAACCTATCACCAAAAGAACCCCTTGCGTCTGGGCATGCCGAAAGAGGAACTGCGAAGCAGGATCGGTTTGAGTATTGGGGGGAGAACCTATGCAGCCTTTTTGTTGCTCCTGGAAAGCGATGGTCATTTAAAGCAATTTCCTCAATATTTGGCAGCTCTTGATTTTGATTTAAAATTAAATGAGACTCAGAAAAACATTTATGAATCGATTAAAAACAGATATCTTGAGGCTGAATTTGAACCACCAAATAAAAGTGAATTGCAGGAAGAATTTGGAAAATTCAGAGACTTTCTGCCTCTGATGGATCTTCTTGTTGAAGAGGATTTTCTGATTAGACTGAGCGAAGATATCTATTATCCTAAAGAAGTTTTGGATAGGGCAGAAGATGTCTTGCTCGCCTGGTTTAAAGAAAATGAAGAAATCACCCTGGCTGAATATAGAGATTTGATTTCTTCTTCAAGAAAATATGCTCTTGCCTTGATGGAATATTTTGATAGCCAGAGAATCACCTTGCGTCAAGGAGAAAAGAGAATTTTGCGAGTGAAAATTTAATTCTCTATCGCTTTGGATTTTTCTATTTGCCAAACAAATAATATTTTGCTATAATCTTTTTTGGGAGTAGCTAGGTTCTGGTGTGCCTACCGGTCTTCAAAACCGAGTTTGGGGCCTAATACGTTCCAAGGTGGGTTCGATTCCCACATACTCCCGCCAATAAAAAAACAACGGAAGTAGAACTAAAAGTTCAGCTTCCGTTGTCTTATTATTCTCTGTAGATTACCAGATTTCTGGTTTGGCGTCCTTGGGTAAAGCGTTGGGATAGGTTTCCCCGTCTAAATCTTCTAACCAAGCTTCTCTAGCCTTAGCGACTAAATCAAGATCTGTTAAAAATTGATAGCCGGTCGCCGCTAAAACCTTGGCAGCAAAGAGCATACCCTTATGAGCTACGGGGCCTTTGCCTTGGGCGACAACCTGCCAAGCATGTCCGGGAGTTCCGGCTGCCAGTGTGACAGCGCTGAATTGACCGGTGGGAACAACCCAACTGACATCGCCCACATCGGTTGAGCCTTTGCTTGGTCCTAAGCCTTCAATGCGCCAATCATAAAGAGGCGTTTTTAGTATTTCCTTGGCTTCTTTACCCGCCAGTTTTTTAGCCATCTGCTGTAGATTTTCTTTGTCTAAATCGGTGATGACTTCTTGAAATTTTCTGGCATATTCGATTTCTTCTTCAGTATAGCCAATGGGTAAAAAGGCATCCATGTTTTCGCCGATCTTTTCGCTGATCACATCATTGGCGATATAATCGGAATAAGCTGCTACATGTTTGATATCCACTTTTGTTTCAGTGATTAGGGCAGCCCCTTTAGCACAATTGTCGACTCTGCGGTGGAGGTCGATGACCTGAGTTACCTTAGGTGCTCTGATAGCATAGAGCACTTGAGCTTCACTTTGAACTACATTGGGAGCAGTTCCTCCGGTATTGATCACAGCATAGTGAATTCTGGCTTGATCGATCATATGCTCTCTCATATAGTTGACGCCCACATTCATGATTTCCACTGCGTCCAGAGCGCTTCTGCCTAAATGGGGAGCCCCGGCGGCGTGGGAAGAAGTTCCGTGGAAAGTATAGAAAACGCGGAAATTGGCAAGTGAACCGGTTTCGGTAACAGCATTGACGCTGGCAGGATGCCAGGTTAAGGCGATATCACAATCGTCGAAAACCCCGTCTCTGACCAGAAAAGCTTTTCCACCGGCATTTTCTTCAGCAGGGCAGCCATAGTAGCGAATTGTTCCCGGTAAATTATTTTGCTCCATATAATCCTTCAAGGCTACAGTAGCAGCCAATGAAGCGGCCCCCAATAAATTGTGCCCGCAGCCATGACCGTCTTTGCCCGGTTCAATGGGCTTGTGATAGGTCACGTCAGCTTCCTGAGATAAGCCGGAAAGAGCATCATACTCGCCTAAAAATGCGATAACGGGTTTGCCCTGACCATGCTCAGCCAGAAAAGCTGTTTCTACTTGGGCTAAGCCTCTTTTAACTCTGAACCCTTGCTCTTCCATATAATCAGCTTGCAAGGCGAAGGAACGAAACTCTTGGAAACGGGACTCGGCAAATTCCCAAACAGCATCGCTTATTTTGGTAAAATCGTCTTTTTTGGTTTCGACTAAAGCAGCTAAATCTTTGCGATAAGACATAAATTGACCCCCTTTTTATTGTTCAACTAAAATTATAGCATTCTGTAAATTTTAAAGCAATTTTTAAAACTGAGAAGGAGAAAATTCATGGAAATAGCCAATCTGAAATTTCCCAATCCGGTTGTTTTGGCCCCGATGGCCGGAGTAACGGATTTGGTCTTTCGTAAATTATGCAAAAAAATGGGTGCAGCTCTGACCACAACCGAGATGATCAGTGCCAAAGGCCTCTATTATACTAATCAGCAAACCTTAAAAATTGCCGATGTTTCTGAAGAGGGAAAAACCTCCATCCAATTGTTCGGTGGAGATGTGGAATCTCTGGTCAGAGCAGTCCATATAGTCAACGAGATTGGGCCCGATTTGATTGATTTTAACATGGGCTGTCCTGCCACCAAGATCATCAAAAACAAAGAGGGCTCTGCTTTGATGACCGAGCCTCAAAAAGTAGAAGAAATTTTAAGAGCCATGGTCAAGGAGGCTACAGTGCCGGTCACTGTGAAAATCCGCTTAGGTTGGGATGATCAGAACAAAAACTACCTAGAAGTAGCCAAAAGAGCAGAACAAGCCGGAGTAGCAGCAATTGCTCTTCATGCTAGAACTCGCCAGCAATTTTATAGTGGAGAAGCAGATTGGCAGGCTATTGCCCAATTGAAACGGGAAATAAAGATTCCGGTAATTGGTAATGGGGATATTTGGTCGGCCCAAGACGCTATAGATATGATGGAGCAAACAAAATGCGATGGTCTGATGATCGGCCGGGGCGTTATGGGAAATCCTTGGCTGGTGCGTGATCTGGTCACTCTTCTAGCAGGAGAAAAATTAGAGGAGAAACCCAGCTTAGAGGAAATAATAGGAACAATAACTGAGCATCTGGACGATTTAATCGAATATAAAGGTGAGTATATAGCCATCAGAGAGATGAGAAAGCATGCGGCTTGGTATCTGAAGGGACAGCCTAAGGCCTCTCAAGTCAGAGTTTTACTCAACACTGCGGAAACCAAAAGTCAAATGGAAGAAATACTCTGGGCATATTTAGATAATCAGAACACTTTCCATTGAGTTTAAGGGATAAGTGAGAATGATTGACAGGGAGTATAAATTGCTTTATACTTATTGGCGAAAATTGACGATATGGATAGGAGAATTTTTATGGTAGAACAACCGGTATATTTGACAGCTGACGGTCTTGCTAAAGCAGAAGAACGTTTAGAATATTTAAAAGCAACCAGGCGCAGCGAAGTAGCTGAGCGGATCAAACAAGCCAAAGAGTATGGCGATTTGAGCGAAAATTCAGAATATGATGATGCTAAAAATGAGCAGGCTTTTATTGAAGCAGAGATTCAAAAATTGGAACGTATGTTGAGAAATGCTGTAGTCATTAAAGAAGGGGAGAATTCATCCAGCACGATCCAAGTAGGCAGCCGAGTTACGATTAGAGATGAAAGTAACCAAGAAGAGTTTACCTATACTATAGTTGGAACTGCTGAGGCCGATCCCTTCAGCGAACGTATATCAAATGAGTCGCCTATCGGCAGTGCTCTGATAGAAAAAGCTGTGGACGAAATCGTAGAAATAAATCTACCTGTCGGCCCGGTAAGATATCGAGTTGTTAAAATCGGATAAAGCAAATAAAAAGGCAGTGGCTTAGTCAAAATATGCTATTGCCTTTTTTCTTCTGAATTTTTGGAAAAAACTTTTTAATTTTTCCAAAATTCATGTTGACAAATAAAAAACCTTATGCTATTATTGTTAAGCACTCTTGAGAACGACCTCGTTTTCTAGAGTGCACTTGAACCTTGAAAACTAAACAGCGCAAGAGAATTAAGCTTAGGAGAAAGATATCCACATTGTGCTAAGGGTATCAACAAAGTATCTTAAGCGGGCTTTGAGTCTAAATAACTTGAAGCCAAGCCAACGTTAATTTTATAAAATAAAGTTAAAACAAACGAGCTAGTTTAAAGCTCTTTAATTTGATTGGAGAGTTTGATCCTGGCTCAGGACGAACGCTGGCGGCGTGCCTCATACATGC
>JAAYKD010000158.1 GCA_012522585.1 Bacillota bacterium
CTGCTTGGCAATTGCTGACTATATATAGAGGAAGCTTTAAGCTTTTTAGTTTTGTCAATGTTTCTCTGACTTGCGGATAGAGTTTTCCTCCTTGAGCTGTCAAAGTGGAAATTTCCAAAGTGCTGATACTTTCGACCAATTGTTCGATTTTTTTCTCTTCTAGTTCAGGCAGCAGGTTCTGACAGATTTTGCCTAAGGGTAGCCCAATCAAGGGACTCAGATTTTGTTGAGTTATAGTTTTTTCTAGACCATAGTCCTTTAAAACTTGGTTCCAAAGATCAATAACTCTTGCTCTAGTGTCCCAGAGAGTGCCATCTAAATCAAAAATTATTCCTATATTCAAAATAAACACCTGTTTTTCTCTAAGTTTCTAATATCATAGCAGTATAAGCCCAGGCTTGCAAATCTTTGGATTGTTTGACTTCAAATGTACTAAATGGTATAATTTTAATGCAAATTATAGGTTTGCAAAGAACCTGTTAGGAGGTATTTTATGGCACTAGAACGAGTTGATTATTTCCCTCATCCCATCGTGTTTGAACAAGGCGATTTGTGTATTTCTTTATACCAACAAACCCATCGCTATGCTCCGGATAATCGCCAAGACCCCATCGTTTTTAAAAATTTATTGCAAGAAATTGAAGCGAAGTTGAATGTCAATTTTAAAAAAGAGGAAGTTCAGACTCTTTTAAAGCCTCTCTATGAACTGAGAGACGACAAGCATTTTTGGAACAATACTCTCGATGGTCTAGCAATTTTGCTCAGGCCAACAGGAGGAGTTCTTTATCTTTTGCCCCGGACTGTTCAAAATGTTGCTTTAGTTTCCGATGCGATGCACCTGACTCCTTTGCTCAGAGCTTTTCAATCTGCTGACAGCTATCATATTCTCAGCTTAAATGCTACGGAGTTTAAACTCTATAAAGGGACTCGCTACGAGGTAGAACAGATTCAATTGCCCGAAGAAGTAGCAACTACCATTGAAGGTGCATTGGGCGATCAAATAACACCGGGTGCTTTAACTTCTCGGGTTTCCAGAAGCGGAAGTAGTGTGATCTTTTACGGGACTGGCAGCCGCCGAGAAGAAGTAGAAAAAGACACAGAGCGCTTTTTCCGGTATGTCGACACCTATGTCAAGGAAAAGCATAGCAAACCAGAAAACTTTTCACTTTTGTTGGTGGCCTTGCAAGAACATCAAGGAAAATTCAGAAAAATCAGCAATAACAATTTCCTCTTACCTGAAGGAGTTTCTGTTTCCCCCGATGCTCTCGACCAAAAATCTCTAGTGACTCAAGGCTGGGAAGTTCTCTTAGATTATTACCTTGCCAGAACTCGGGCCATGGTGGACTCGTATCATCAAGCTCAATCAAAATTTTTAGCCACCGGAGATTTAAGTGATATCGGACAAGGTGTCTTTGCCAAGAGAATTAGAACCCTTTTGGTTGAAGATGGAAAGATTTTAAGTGGACGTTACGATGAGCGCAGCGGAAAAATTGAATACGGCAGCCCTGAGGATCCTCTCTTTGCCAATGTCTTTGACCGTTTAATCCTCCACGTTCTCAAAGACAAAGGAGAAGTAGTAGTTTTGCCGGCTGAGCGGATGCCGACCGATACAGGAATAGCGGCAATCTTCCGTTATTAAAAAATTATCTTCTATGAAATTGGTCTCAAAACAAAGTGAAACAATTCATTAAATGACAAGGTTTCTTAGTTCGTTTTGGCACTAATAGCTTAAAAACCCTTGACGTAAAAGTCTAACTGGGTTAAAATACAGAAAGAATTATTCGATCGATTAAGCTAAAGGAGGTTTTAAGAATAAGCCACCCGTTTCAAGTTTTGGCTTTTAACTTAAAACTTTATGGCTCTTCGGTCGAATTAATTTATAATAGGAGGAAAAATAATGCGCAAATCAAGATTAATTAGCATGCTTTTGGTTTTTGTAATGATGTTTTCTATGTTAGCAGCATGCAATCCAACAACCCCAAATGGCGATGATCCCAACGACGATCCGCCGGTAACAACCATCGTAGCTGAAGAAGTAATCGCAGCTAAAGTTGAAGAGTTTTTAACAACTATTCCGGATAATAACTACATGATCAGACCTGCCGATGCTCTCGACTTAAACGATGAGAATCCTGATGCTGTTTTCTGGGTAGATATGCGTTCGGCCGAAGACTATGAAAATGGTCACATCGTCAATGCAGTTAATATCCCTTATGCTGAAACCGGCGAATACTTAGAAGTTCTGCCCGCTAATAAGCAGATTATCTTCCAATGCTATTCCGGTCAAACATCAGCTCAAGTAGCAGCTTTAGCCAATGTTTTAGGTTTCAACGCTGTTTCTTTCCAAGGTGGAATGAACTTTGGTTGGGCTCCCTTAGAGTTAGGCGATGACAGTTTAGAAACAACCGAGAATGCTCTACCCGAAGCCAAAGATCCTGATCTCAGCGAAGAAGAGCAAGTTCTCTGGGACGCTGTTAAAGGCTATTTTGGCGAAGGCAACTACATCATTGCTCCCAACGCTTTATACGAATTGGTTGAAGAGAATCCCGACGCCATCATGGTTTTGGATATCAGAGCAACCGATCATTTCGAAGAAGGCCATATTGAAACTTCTATCAATATCCCCTTTAAAGAAGTTGGCGACAATTTAGACCAATTGCCCAATAATAAACCTGTTTATGTTGTTTGCTACTCCGGTCAAACAGCCGGTATCACCATGGCTCCTTTGCGCCTCATGGATATCAATGCAATCAGCTTGAACCGCGGCATGACCGGTTGGAACGGGGCCGAATTGCCAGTAGTAACCGAATAATTTTGATTTAATTTTTCCTAAATAACCCGGGGAGGTGACGTCGATGAATCAGCCTATAGCTATGAGAAAATGGTTTTTAGGTTTAATGACCTTAGTCTTAGTCGGAGTAACTGTAATAGGTTTCAGTAAATTGGGCGTCAATCCTACTGCCGGAAGCCTGATTCCCGAAGAACCCTTTCCTTATCAAACTATCGACAGCTCGAGCTGTGTTGCCTGTCATATCGACGAGAGCATAATTGCTGCGTCAGATTGGGGCAAAGACCAACCCGTAGCTGAAGACACCGGAGGCTGAGGAGCTCCCGGACCACAGTTGGAAACTGTGCAAATGTTTTTAGTCGGTGAAGAGTTCGTCCAGTCTACCCATGGTAAACTTGGATGTATAACCTGTCATGGTGGCGAGAATGTCGTTGATAAAGAATCGGCTCATGCTGGGATGGAACCTTATCCTTCACAGGATTTTCAAGTTTCTTGCGGTAATTGTCATGCTGGTGAGTCAGAACTTTTCGAAACTTCAACTCACTATACATTAAGTGGTATGGCCAACGGTCTGCTGGAATTTACAAATTTCAGCCAATTGTCTGACTCTCCTCATCACGAGGATGTCTTTCAAAACGACTGTTATAAATGTCATGCTACTTGTGGAGATTGTCACGTCAGTCGTGCTAAGAACTATTCCAATGGTCTGATCGACCAACATAATTTCTTAGCCACACCAAAAATGGACGAAAGCTGTTATGCTTGCCACAATGCTAGAAATGCAGGCGAGTTTATGGGCTTAGTAGGTTTCAGTGGTGATGTTCACTTTAGCAATGGTATGACCTGTATGGACTGCCATCCAATCAGCAATTTCCATGGCACCGGCGAATTAGTCTATAATATGTGGGAAGACGAATTGCCATCTTGTTTAGATTGCCATGAAGATAAAGATCCCAATGTAGCCAGCGATACCATGCATAGTGTTCATGGTGACTCACTGGCTTGTCAGGTTTGTCACGCTCAGGCCGGTAATAACTGTTTTGAATGTCACTTAGACGAAAAAGAAGACGGTTCCGGTTTAGGCAGTAGTTCAGAATCAAGGATCATGTTCCGTGTTGGATATAATCCGGAAATTACGGAAGAGCGTCCTTACAAATATGTAGTTCTCAGACATGTTCCGGCTCAGACAACAATGCTGGAGGTTGTGGCTGATGACCTAATGCCCAATTTCAATGAAAAGACAAATTGGAAATATTCACCCACACACAATGTCCAAAAGAGCACATTCCAAAATGAAAGCTGTAATGCTTGTCATGATAACACGAGAATTTGGCTCAGCGAGAAGGATTTGCGCCCCACTGATAGCGAAGCTAACAAGCGTCTAATCCCCGAGCTGCCGCCCTCTTTAGGCAGATAAGATAAACCGAAAAACATAGACGGAAAGGGGTTTAACCCCTTTCCGTTCTTGCTTGTTAGATAAAACAATGGAGGTCGGTTGCCATAAAAAAGGTTTTGAATTTTTTAACCGGATTGCCTTTTGCTATTATTCTGTTCATTCTGATAGCTCTTTATTCCGTCATCGGCACTGTTTTACCCCAGGGTATGCCTGCAGATTTTTATCTCAGTCGCTACCCTCAGTTTTCATCTTTGATTTTAGCTTTTCAGCTGAATAAATCCTATTCATCAATTATTTTCTTCATCCTTTTAGGTCTGTTCGTCATCAACCTGGTGGGCTGTACCTTAAAGATTTTACCTGCTCAAACTAAACGCTCTAAATCAGATTATAAGGCTTATGCACCACAAAGTGCAGAGGAATTATATCTTGAGGGAACAGATTTAAAAGAACTGCAAAAGCGCCTTGAAGGCGAACGATTTGCTATCAGTGAAAATGAAGAAGGATATATTGCTCATAGACATAGGTTCGGCAACTTAGGCTCATCTGTCACTCATCTGGGCATCATAGTTATTATGATTGGAGCCTTGGTCGGAGCTATCTTTGCCGAAGAAGGTTTTATCAATCTTTTACCAGGCGATCTTCGTAATTTTGAAGAACATAATTTTGCTTTAAGGTTGGATGATTTTTACCTGGAATTCAGAGACACAGGCGCTGTCGAACAGTATTATAGCGAAGTCACTGTTTTACGCCCCAATCAACCTGATGAAAAGGCTACACTCTGGGTTAACAACCCCTTGGCCGTCAAGCCTCTTAATTTTTATCAGACTTCCTATGGATGGGCCGGGCCTCTGAAAATCACCAATGCCGAAGGCGAAGTAGTTTTGGCCAAAATGTTGCGACAAGGCGAGGAAGCTTTTTTTGCCGAGGAACACCTGACTGTCTATCTCTATGGTTTTTATCCGAATTTCACTTTGACTTCTCAAGGCGAGCCCTTGACCATGACCGAGGAATTGAAAAACCCCCATTATGCAGTCATACTCTATGAGTTTGGCCAGCATGTTGGTTCATATATTTTAGAACCCCAGCAAGTAGCCGAACATAAGGATTTTGAGATCTTTTTTGACGAGGCCAAACTCTATACAGGTTTGACCTATCGTAAGGATTTCGGCTATATCTTCGTTTTACTTGGCAGTTTGATCATGCTCATAGGCTTAGTTATGTCGTTTTATTTTTATCCTAAAAATATCATAGTTAAATCTGACAGCATTAAAATAGCCAGCGGTAAAAACTCTTGGGGTTTGAATTTTAAAATCAAGAAGATTATCTCTGAACTGGAGAAAGGGGATAAAAACTAAAATGGAAAACATTATCTATTGGGAAGATGCTCTTTTCACCGTTGCCTTTGTCGTTTATGCCTTATCCTCCCTCGCGTTTCTTCTTCATACAACCTTAAAAAAAGAAAAGATAGGAAAAGCAGGCTTTGTTTTGGCGGCAGCAGGCTTTGCTCTGCATACAGCCGCCATGGTCCTAAGAGTAATAGAGTCGGGGCATTTGCCCTTTAGCAGTCAATTTGAGTTTGCTTCCAGCTTTGCCTGGGGAATAGTTTTGTGTTATTTGTTTTTGCACTTTCTCTACCGCTTTACAGCAGTGGGAACTTTCGTCATGCCCATCGCCTTTTTGGTCATGGGCTACGCTTCGGCACTGCCCAAAAGCATCAAGCCCTTGATGCCGGCTTTGCAGAGTAACTGGCTTTATGTTCACGTGGGAACAGCTATCGTCAGTTATGGAGCCTTTGCTGTTTCGGCAGGTTTGGCAGCGATGTACTTGATCAATCTCTATCAAAACAAGGAACAGAGCGAAGGCAACCAAAAACACATGCTGGATACCGAGACCAGCGACTATTTGAGCTATAGGGTGATTTCCTTTGGCTATCTCATGTTGACCTTGGTCATCGTTACCGGAGCAATTTGGGCTAAAGCTGCCTGGAGCCGCTATTGGGCCTGGGACCCTAAAGAGACTTGGTCATTGATTACCTGGA
>JAAYKD010000159.1 GCA_012522585.1 Bacillota bacterium
ACTGAGCTGCGAGGGCAGTTGAAAAAAATTTGGAGTGAGAAAAAGGTTCACCAGGATTTTGGCCTTGCCGAAGAGGAAAAATATAAATATCGTTTCGCCTTTTTTGACTTTAATCAAGAAGATTTAGCCCAAGAGTATAGCTCCAATCAGGCTAGAGCTGAAAAGAGTATTTGGCTCTTTGTTTACGATTACCCATATGGACATAATCTTCTCAGCTATGGCTCAATTGACAAAAAACTCTTTGACTAAAAAGAAGGGTTATCACTTAAGGAAAAAGAATAGTAAGACAGTATAAAATTGAGGAGGTGCTTTTGTGGACAAATATCGTTGTATAGTTTGTGGATATCTCTATGATCCTGCAGAAGAAGGCAATGTTGCTTTTGAAGATTTGCCTGAAGATTATGTCTGCCCCATTTGCGGAGTGGGTAAAGATCAATTTGTAAAAGAAGAATAAAAAATTAATCATAAAGTCTGCCCGGAGATAATCTTGCTCCGGGTTTGATTTTTTAAAATAACAGAGAAGGTAAAATTTTCTGCGTTGACAGAGCAATTTGCCTTTGTTATACTGATATTCGTTCGTAGATTTAGAAAATTGAGGGGAGTAGAGCCCATGCGAGTAGGAAAATTGACTCCCAAAGAGTTGCAGGAGCATGTTTTTAGCTATTTGGTTCAACGCAGACCTGAGGTCAAGCTTCGTTCTGCTTTGGGAGAGGATTCCACCATCATGGATTTGGGGGATCATTTTTGTGTTATGTCAACCGACCCCATAACCGGTGCAGTTGATAAAGCCGGTTGGTTGGCAGTGCATGTCTCGGCCAATGATGTGGCTTCAAATGGAGCCGAGCCTGTCTGTTGTTTGATGACTATCTTGATGCCGGCAGGTACTTCCATGGAGTTTATTGCCCAGGTCATGAAGGATGCAGCTCAAGCTGCCAAAGAGTTGGATATAGAAATAAGCGGTGGACACACAGAACTGACAGCTGCTGTCAACAAACCGGTTATTTCAACGACAGTGGTAGGTAAGGCCAGCAAGGATATGCTGATCAGCAGCGACGGGGCCAAGCCCGGTGATCAGATTGTGGTCACTAAGAATATTGGCTTGGAAGGAACTGCAATTTTAGCAACGGATGCCAAGGAATACTTGAGCACTTTTCTCAGTCAGCAGGAAATTGAAGAGGCCACTAAGATGCTAGCTGCAATCAGTGTTGTCAAAGAAGGCATCTTGTCCACTGAATTTGGTGTGAACGCTATGCACGATATAACTGAAGGCGGTTTGTTGGGAGCTCTCTATGAAATGGCTGAAGGTGCCGAATTAGGCTTCTCAATCGAAGAAGAAAAGGTTCCTTTAGCTGCGGTCACAAATAAAATATGCCAACATTTAGGTTTGGATGTCTTACGATTCTTGTCCAGCGGAAGTATGCTGATTGCCACCGATCGTGGAGAGCAATTGCTTGAACACTTGGGCAAAGCCGGGATTGAGAGTTCAATCATCGGCGAATTTACTCAATCTCGAGATAAATTTTTGACCAGGCAAAATAAGAAAATAAAAATTGACCCGCCGGAGGGCGATGAGCTCTGGCGCGGTCTTGAGATTATAGATAAAAAATAGTTTTTAAATCCCCACTTTTTCAGAAAAGAAAAAGTGGGGATTTTTTTATTTTTTTTACTAAAAAAAGAAGGAATTACAATTCCAGTGTGGAATAATGGGGCATAGTGGGTAGAAGTGGGGGAGATAGATGTGGGATTCAAATTTGTAGGCCGATTTCAACACAATTTAGACGATAAATCCCGTCTGACCATACCCTCTCGTTTGAGGGAAGGTTTAGGCTCTCCTTTTTATGCCACTGTAGGTTTAGAAAAATCCATTGTTCTCTACTCTTTGCAGGAATGGGAAAAAATCAGCGAGCAGTTGCAGCAACTGCCTATGACCAATCGAGATGCTCGGGCTTTTAACCGTCTCTTCTTTTCCGGAGCAATAGAATGTGAGCCGGACAAACAGGGCAGAGTTCTTTTGCCCCTCCATCTGATCAAACATGCCGGTTTAAAAAAAGAAGCGATGATTGTCGGGGTCTTAGACCGAGTGGAAATCTGGAGTTTAGAGGGCTGGGAAAAATACGAAGAAGAAAAATTTGGTATTTACGAAGATGTGGCAGAGAATATAAGCTCTGCTGGCAATTAGTTTAGGTGAGCATGATGACTAATTTTTTTCATAAAAGTGTCCTTTTTGATGAAAGTATAGAGCTCTTAAAGGTCCGAGAAGATGGTATCTATCTGGACTGTACTGTAGGTGCAGGCGGCCATAGTCAAGGAATCCTCAGGCTTTTAGGAGAGGAAGGCCTCCTCTTAGGTATAGATCAGGATGAGCAAGCCTTGCAGGCAGCAGAGCAGCGCTTGAGCCAAATTGGTTCGAATTTTAAATTGTTTAAAAAGAATTTTGAACAATTAGACCAAGTAATATCTTCAGCTCAGGTGAGTGGTCTGGATGGCATAATTTTTGACCTAGGCGTTTCCTCACCCCAATTGGATCTAGACGAAAGAGGTTTTAGCTATCGTTCAGATGCAAGCTTGGATATGCGCATGGATTTGAATAGTCCTAGTACCGCTGCTTCTTTATTGGCTGAATTAAAC
>JAAYKD010000160.1 GCA_012522585.1 Bacillota bacterium
ATTCTTCTTAGCCTTTGCCCACTTCTTCCTGTCACTGCTGAGCAAGGCGACGAGGCAGCCTTATCCCTTATTCCCTGCATCCCTCCGTCATCACAGCAATCCTTGGTTTACATGGCAAACCCATCAAGCTATGCTGTCTATGTTTTTAGTCCCTATGTATTTTTCATCGAGAACCATTTCTTCCACCTGTCATTACGAGGAGCGAAGCGACGTGGTAATCTCATTCATTTCTGCCCACGTTCTTTTTTTGTCTTATGTATTTGTCATTACGAACCTGCCGCTTAGCCTTGGCTAAGGGTAGGCGCGGCAGTCTCGACCTCTCTTGCCCACATCTTTAATATTTACATCCCTGCAACAATCCTTACGACAAAACAATCCATAACAATAATATGCAATTCGTCATGTAAAGCAAGAAATATATATGAATTTCTGATAAAATAAAAATATCATTATTCAGAAAAGGACATATTTAAAAATGCCCAGAGAAAATGAAAATGAAATTATTATTTATACCACTGAAGATGGAAAAGAAACATTCGAAGTAAACTTAAAAGAAGAGACTGTCTGGCTCAGTTTAAATCAAATAAGCAAATTATTTGAAAGGGATAAGTCTGTCATCTCCAGACATATAAGAAATATATTTAAAACGGAAGAATTGAGTAGAAAATCAGTTGTTGCAAAAATTGCAACAACTGCCACTGATGGTAAAGTATATAAAGTAGATTATTACAATCTTGACTTAATTATTTCTGTTGGCTACCGTGTTAACTCCAAACGAGGAACCCAATTTCGCATCTGGGCAACCAATGTCCTGAAAAATCATCTCATTCAGGGCTACACCATCAATCAAAAGAGATTACAAGAAAATCAGGCTAAAATTAAAGAATTACAAGAAACCTCCAGAATGGTAGAAAGATTACTTTTACAAAAAAACCTGGAATCCACTGAGGCAACCGGCTTATTACAAGTCATTCTGGATTATCAGAAAGCCCTGCACCTGCTTGATGAATATGACTATCAAGAGCTTGAAATAAAAGAGGTTACAACTCACGAGAAATTCAAGTTGACCCATGAGAAAGCTCGAAAAGAATTGAGTAAATTGAAAGGCCACTTCACATCTGGCTTATTTGGCCTGGAAAAAGATCAGTCTTTCGCAAGTTCTATAGGTGCAATCTATCAAAGTTTTGACGGAAAAGAGGTATACCCCAGTATAGAGGAAAAAGCAGCCCATTTGCTCTATTTTGTAGTGAAAAACCATTCATTTGTTGATGGTAATAAGCGTATTGCTGCTTCACTTTTCCTATGGTTTTTAAACGAGAATGGTATTTTATATAAAGAAGATGGCAGTAAAAGAATAGCTGACAATGCTCTGGTGGCATTAACACTGCTTATTGCTGAAAGCTTATCTGAAGAAAAAGACATAATGATTAAAGTAATCGTAAATCTCATTAATAAAGAGAATTAAAAAAACCGTTTTACTGCTATATTTATCGTTATCTATAATGTACAAATTATGTACTTTTTTGTCATTGCGAGCTGGCTTAAGGAAGGCCTAAGCCAGCAAAACAATCCCACCCACTCATCCCCACATCTTTAGTATTTGTCTTTGCATTTTCGTATTTGTCATTGCGAACACTGCGAAAGCAGTGTGTGGCAATCTCATCCTCTATAGCCCACATCTTTCTTATTTACCATTCAAGATATGGAAGCATGTTTTACAATCTTTACTAGTATTCTC
>JAAYKD010000161.1 GCA_012522585.1 Bacillota bacterium
TCGGCCCTGATCAATTCCGCCATCTTTCTGATTTCCCATTGGGCTCGAGTACACAAGCGTACTGTTAAAAAATTATAAAGGCTGCGAGCATTCATGGTCACAACAATTTTTGTTTCACAAGCATTGGGCAGAACATAACGAGCATCTTCACTAGGTATGCCCTTGCTGCTCAACTGATTGTAGGTAGACTGAATTTGTTCCATTAGAGAAACAAAGGCTGCTTTAGCCTCAGCATCTTGGGCAATTGAAGGAGGTATTATATAATCAAATGCATCTTCTTTGACATAGCGCTGGGATTGTTGGGAAAAGGAAGCAATGCGATGGCGGACCAGCTGATGACTCAAAGCTCTGCTTACTCCCTCAATAGCAAAAGTAAAGCTCACATGCTCAATGGGGGATTCATGACCCATGGCCAACAGATCATCGACCAAAGTGAAGACTTGTTTTTCTGTCATCTTTTCCAAAAGCTGATCGGCACCAACAGGTGAATAACAAAGTCTGGCTGCCGCTGCCACCAATTGGTCAGGATTAGGAGTGTGATTTAGTAAAATTACTTTCAAATTTACGACCGCCTTTTTATCGTCAAGGCAGATTAACTGAATAATTGCCTTAGTCTTATTTTTTTCTCTGCCAGGTTACTCCTTGAGCAGTATCTTTTAGAATTATCCCGGCTTCTTCCAACTGATCGCGCAAGCTATCGGCAGTAGCCCAGTCCCTATTTTTTCTGGCTTGATTTCTTTTTTCAATCAGTTCAGCTAATTCCGCCGGTAAAGTTTCTTCTTCATCCTGAACAACAAAAGCCGATTTCAAACCTAAAATATCAAACCAATCGGCCAGCCTTGTTATTGCTTTTTGGGCACCGACAAAATCTATTTTATTTTGGTCTAAAAGAGCGTTGAGCTTTCTGCTCAGCTCAAAGATTCTGCCAATTGCCCCGGCTGTGTTGAAGTCATCGAGTAAATCCTGCCAAAATTGTTGGTTGCTTTGATTCAAAAGTTCTTCAACATCGTCGCCATTTTTCTTGGCGGAATCTACTCCCCGAAGCCTTCTGTGAGTGTTGACCAGCCTGGCTAAAGATGCCTGGCTTTGTTCAACCACTTCCTTAGTAAAAACGATAGGAGAGCGATAATGTGCTGATAGAACGAAGAAGCGCAAAACATAGCCTGGCACCTGTTCCAATAAATCTTTGACTCTAAAGAAATTATCCAGGGATTTGGACATCTTTTCTCCGTCAGGCAGATTGATCATGCCATGATGAATCCAATAATTGACATAATCACTGGAGCAAGCACAACGCCCTTGAGCTAATTCATTTTCGTGGTGAGGGAAGAGGATATCCAAGCCGCCGCCATGGAGATCATATAGATCACCTAAATATTTACATGACATGGCCGTGCATTCTATATGCCAGCCGGGGGTACCCGGACCCCAAGGACTGTCCCAAATCGGTTCACCCGGTTGAGCCACTGTCCAGAGAGCAAAATCTGCCGGATTTTCTTTATTGTCCTGAACGGCAATTCTAGCTCCCGATTGCATTTCTTCAGTTTTACGACCGCTCAGGCTACCGTAATGAGGATCCGATTCAACCCGAAAATAGACATTGCCTTGACTTGCATAAGCATGACCTTTATCGATTAACTTAGTTATGACATCCTGGATGGCCTCGATATTATCAGAGGCCTTGCAATAAACATCTGCTCCTTTTACTTCCAAACCTTCGATATCGGAAAAATAAGCGTCTATGTATCTTTGGGCATATGCCAGTGGATCTTCTTTCAGCTCTAAGGCTTTTTCCGCTATTTTTTCGTTAATATCGGTAAAATTCTGAACATGGTAAACTTCATAGCCTAAACGCCTCAAAATATTTTTAAAAACATCCCAAATAATATCCATGCGGGCATGGCCGATATGGGTATAATCCTGAACCGTCAAACCGCAGGTATAGATTGATACCTTGCCTTCTCGAACCGGTTTAAACAGTTCTTTGCGGCCGCTTAAACTATTATAGAGCCACAAATCTTTCATCTAATTCATTCCCTTTCTCAAACAAACGATAGCTTGGGCGGCCAGACCTTCTTCTCTGCCAATAAATCCCAGCTTTTCTGTCGTCGTAGCTTTAATATTTATATTGTCTATATGGGTTTCTAAAAGCTCAGCCAAGCGTATCCTCATGCTTTCAGCATAAGGTGCTATTTTAGGCTGTTGAGCTATTATAATCAAATCACAATTACAAAGAGTATAACCTAAAGACTTGACTTTGCCATAGACATCCTTGAGTAGAACAGAACTGTCAATGCCTTTATATTTTGCATCTGTATCCGGATAATGTTGACCAATATCCCCTAAAGCAAGAGCTCCTAACAATGCATCACAGAGGGCATGAATAGGAGCATCGGCATCGGAATGACCTTTTAAGCCATAAGGCGAAGGTATTTCAATGTTACATAATCTTATGGTCTGTGCCGGTATAAAGGCATGAACATCGTAACCTATTCCCATGCGATAACTCATTTCATCAACCCCTTTACTCGAGTATTTTAGCAAAAATCATGCGGCCCGCCGAAGTCTGCAGAGAAGTTGTAACTTCTACATCTAAATTCTTACCTACCAGGCGATTGGCCCCTTCTACGACTATCATGGTGCCATCATCCAAATAAGCAATACCCTGACCGGCTTCACGGCCAACTTTGATGATGGTGACGTTTAAGACTTCTCCAGGCAGAACAATAGTTCGTAAAGCATTGGCTAAATCGTTGATATTTAAAACCTGGACCTGACGCAAAACGCTCATCTTATTGAGATTATAATCCAAGGTCAAAAGCTTATAGCCCGTTTCCTGTGACAGCTTGACCAATTTTGCATCCACAGCAGTCTCATTTTCATAATCCTTTTCAGTTATGATGACAGGATAATTGATTTCCTTTTGAATCCGGTTGAGTATATCGAAGCCTCGGCGACCTCTGGCTCTTTTTATTGGGTCAGCCGAATCTGAAAGCAATTGTAATTCACTTAAAACGAATAGGGGAACGATTAATGGCCCTTCCAAAAAACCGGTGGCACACAAATCGGCAATCCGCCCGTCGATGATCACACTGGTATCCAAAAGTTTCCCCTTAGCCTCTTGTTTATTATCCCTGACCTCTCTGGTCAAAGGTTGTGGCGCTTCTTCTGATCTGTCTTTGCGCGAGAAAAAGCTTTGAATTTCATTTTTACTGGCTAGAGCAAGGCGCAAACCCACAAAGCCCAAGATTACATTGAGAGATATTGTAATACTCACGCCGATATAAGGCAGACCTCTGAAAGCGAAACCCATCAGATTTGCTAGGAGTAAACCTGTGATCAAACCAATGGAACCGATGATTAAATCTTCAGCAGGCAACATTTTCAAAAGTTGAAAGACGAATTGGATGAGCTTTTCCACTGCCTTGATCAGCAGGGGGGCCAACATAAAGGCGACAAGGCCAAAAATTATGATGACAACAGTATCGACGGCCAGAATACGCCAGGCTTCTAAATTGATCCAGGCATCAAAGCCAAAGCTGGAAAGTAATTGCTGTAAATGAGGCAGGGATTGAAAACCTAAATATGCTCCTGCTAAAGCAATTAGGAATCGGAAAATTATTTTAAGGCCTTTCACCTTTTCACCTCGCTTTAAAACTCAAAAGAATCTTTTGAACTATTATATTTATTCACCGTCAAAACTTTTCTTCCTTTGCCGAAAACCAAAAGATATGGTATTTTTCACAATTTGTTAGAGTTTTGTAACAATTATTGCAACCCAATCGGCTCTATTCCTGGGAATCGAGCTTTATAGCCTTATTTTCCAAGAGAAAAGAAAGAAATATTTCTTGACTTTGCCCTTTGCGAGTGCTATATTAAATCTGTATCTGAGAGAACTAGCAGGCAAGATTTAAACGGTTATTTTAGGGTCTAGATCCCGGCTCTTAGCCACGAAACTCCAGTACAATCATTTTATAACCCGTTTGTGGTTAGGAGGAAATTTTATTATGTATGAAGACAAAACCCTGCAATGCCGTGACTGTGGCGCCGATTTCGTTTTTACCGCCGGCGAACAAGAATTTTACGCTTCCCGCGGTTTCACCAACGAACCATCACGCTGCCCCAGCTGCCGACAAGCCCGCAAAAACAGCCGTAACGAAGGCCAACAACGGGAAATGTTTGAAACCGTCTGTGCCGAATGTGGCCAGACAGCTTATGTTCCCTTCCGTCCTACAGAAGGCCGCCCGGTCTACTGCCGCGACTGCTATGCAGCCCAAAATAATCGCCGCTAGAACTTTCTTTTAAGTTGAAATCAATAAACTCCCTTACCGTTTTAACCGTTGCGGTAAGGGAGTTTTTTTATTGTTTTATACAGGTAACACCCGATGAAAGACCTTTTTCCCTTTGTTCAAGAGTAAAGAGCCCGACTGTAAATCCTGGTCTGTCACTAATCTTTCAAATTCTTTGACCGCTACTTTATTCAAACGGATGCCACCTTGTTTGATCAAACGACGGCCTTCCGATTTGCTGACGATCAGCTGACATTCTTGCAGCAAGTCGAGAATATTGATTCCTTCTTTTAAACGATTCAAACTGATTTCCGTGGTCGGCACATGACTTAAATCCCCTTCACCTTCGAAGAGAGCGGCAGCTGCCTGAGCTGCTTGGTCAGCCTCTTCCTGACCGTGTATCAGAGAAGTGATGAAATGAGCCAAAGTTTTCTTGGCCTCGTTAATGTCAGCCTGCTCTGAAGTCAGAGCTTCAATCTCATCAATTTCAAAAAAGGTATAGACATTCATATAGCGTTTGACGTCCAAATCGTCAATATTACGCCAGTATTGATAGAACTCATAAGGTGAGGTCAGCTCCGGATCCAGCCAGACTGCACCTTGCTCCGTTTTGCCCATCTTTTGACCGCTGGCGGTCAGCAGCAAAGGCAGGGTCAGGGCGTAAGCTGAACCCCTTTCGACTCGTCGAATCAGATCAGTTCCGGCTAAAATATTGCTCCATTGATCGTCGCCGCCGATTTGCATTTTGCAATCATAGGTCTTGTAAAGGTGCAGAAAATCATAGGACTGCATGATCATATAATTGAGCTCTAAGAAGCTCAGACCACCCTCAGGGCGTTCCATTCTAGTTTTAAAGGCATCAGCCGCCAACATTCGGTTGACGCTGAATTGAGACCCGATTTCCCTTAAAAAAGGAACATACTCTAAAGCCATGAGCCAATCAGCATTGTCCACCATGAGAGCCTTACCATCGCTGAAATCCAAAATATGCTCAAGCTGTTTTTTAATGCCGATTTTGTTTTGGGCTATATCTTCCTGGGTCAGCATCTTGCGCATTTCACTTTTACCCGATGGATCCCCCACCATGGCTGTGCCCCCGCCCACCACAATAATGGGGCGATGTCCCATCTTTTGCATATGGGCCATGACCATGATGGGATAAATATGACCTATATGTAAACTGGAAGAAGTGGGGTCGATGCCCACGTATAGAGTTATCTTCTCTTTAGCCAAGAGTTCCCTGATTTCATCTTCGTGACTCATCTGTTGGATGAAGCCTCTTTCTTCCAACATGTCAAAAGCATTCTTCATTTTTATGCCTCCTCAATAAAAAAACGCCCCCTCAGAGAAGGGGCGCAATAATGCACGGTACCACCCAAATTTAGGATACAATTATCCTCTTTTGAGCCTTATAACGCAGGCAACGACAGAGTCTACTCTTTAAAAAAATTTCGATCTGTAGCATCGAAAGTGTATTTCCTTTTATCCGGGCTGACGGCTTGCACCACCCGCCGCTTCTCTGAAAAGCCCCAAAGATAAAAATACTTCTCTTTGTCTTCGCTTGTTTTCTAATTATATTATCATTTTATTTTTAAGTCAAGACTTGAAAGTTCTCAGTCAGATTTTAGGACCAAGCTAACCGACCAAAGCCAAATTAAAAACATCCAGTGGATTTCCGGATGTGTTTTTTTGACTTTTTAAGTCCTAGGGCTAACTCAATCTTGCAAACCTAGCTATTTTCAAAGGAACTTAACCTTAAATTTGTCTGATAAACTTCTGGAAGCCCTAGGGGATCTAGAAAATAGCGGACTATATATACGCATATACCCAGAATTTAAAAAGGATTTAGGATTTAACTTAAAAAGGGCAATTTGAATAAGAAGAAAAACAGGACAAAAGTGAAAGCCATACCTAAAAGCGAAGTCAACAATTGGGCCCGCATGAACTTGGCTCGATCATGAGCCGGATTCAGAGCAGCTAAGGCCAAGGCTCCCAGAGTTGTGAAAGGACCTGTGGTGACCAGATGGCCTCCGGCAACAATTGCAGCAACCATGATGGGAGCAGATAAAAAATCAAATTCACTGAGCAAACTGGGCAAGGTTCTGATCAGAGTAGGCATGACCACACCGGATGCGCTGGCAAAAAACGTCATGATGCCGCTGATCAAACCCAGCAAACTGGTTGCCGTCTTTTCAGTCATCAAGTTTTTAAAAAACATTGTCAACAAATCAATTCCGCCCAGTTTAGCAGTCACTTCAATCAAGGTGCCTGTTCCGGCTACCAAGATCAGCGCACTCCAAGGAATCTGAGCTATTGATTCCTTTTCTTGACCGGCTTTGAAAAGCAAAAGAGTTGAGGCTGCCAGAAAAGCACTAAAACCTAAATCCCACTGTAAAAATGCGACGGCAATGATCAGAAAAATCATTGCTGCCAAGGTCATCTTATTGTTCCGATTAAATTTCTCTAAGTTAGGCATTTCCTTAAAATTCTTTTTTTCTAAACGATAGCCACCGTAAATAAAATAAAGCAAGAGACAATACAAAAAGGCGCTGATGATCATGGCCAACCAAGTGCTCAAGGCAGTGTCGACATTTAAATACTGTTGAGCCAGATTGATTCCGATGATTCCGGTTGGAGCGATGGGAGACATCCCACCTGCATTGGAACCGCCGATTAACATGGCCGCCATGAGAATCGGAGAAATTTTCAAATCAGCAGCTATAGTCATGGCAATCGGGCTCAAGATAGCCACAACAGCAATATTACCGGGGCCGATGGCTGCAAAAATTGCGGCTAAGAGAAAGAAAATCCAAGGAATTAAAGGGCCGTTGCCTCTGGCCAAAGCAATGCTCTTGGCTGCTATGCGCTCCAAGGTTTGATTGCAACGGGCAATGGAAAAGAGCAAGGAGACACCAATCAATGTGACAAACAATTTGGTCGGCCAAAAGGATATAATCTCGCTTGGAGTCAATCCAGCACCTAAAACACCCAAGGGGAAAGCAAAAGCCAAGGACAAGATACCCACATTTAAATCCCGCCAAAAACCGAGAAAGACAGCTAGGCCAATGGCCAAGAGGGACAAGTAAGCATAAGACAAAGGACCATTCCTTTCAGATGACTGGAATCTATTTCAGCTTTTTAGCAAAAGGCAGTTTTATACCTATAACCTTTGCCAAGTAGATTAAACCCATGGTTCGAGAAATGGATGAGAGATATAAGACCGGATTGATCTGCTGACCGACAAATCCGTAAACAGCTATACCCAGCATGGGAAAGATAAATCCGGTGCTTTGCATCAGCATATTATAAAAAGCCATGTAGCTGGGTCGAACCTGAGGATTTGGAGCCACACTTAAAAGGGTATTGAATTGAGATAGTTGAAAAGCGCTACTGGCAACGCCATTGGCTACAGCTAAAGCGTAGAGCAACCAAAGCCGATTTTTATTGACGTAGACATGCAACCAAGGCTGCAAGAGGAAGATCAACAGTCCGATGAAATAAACCTGTTCATTGCCCAGTTTTTCACTGACCCTACCCCAGAACCTAAAGAAGATAGTGGCAGTGGCAGCGTTTAAAATAGCTACCAGGGCGATCTGAGTATTGCTCAAATGGAGTATCCTAACGTGTAAGAGGGTCCACATGGGTGCCGAAATATTAAAACCTATATAGTATAAAAATGAGCCTGCCGTAAAATGCAAAAACTTCTTGTCTTTGAAGACTTCTTTCATCCCATCCAAAGGCTTTTGCTTTTTATCATCTTTGATCTGAACTTCGACTTCAATTTCTTCAACTTTAGACAGATAATACAGGGAAACCATCAAACCTAAAAAAGAAAGGCCAAATAAAATCGAGTAGTTGATGGGATAAGGCAAAAAGTCCAGGAGAGGTCCGGCTAAAATCATAGAGCCTAAGGAGACCCAGCCCAGGATAAAATTGCGGTCACCAAAAACTCGAGCCCGATGGCGTATAGGGAAGATTTCCCCCATCATTTGGGTCCACATGGTATTGACCACCACAGCTGGAAAGTTCATCCAAGTCACAAGAAGAATAAAGAGCCAAGCCTTAGTGATTGAACTCAGAGGGATAAATGGAATCATCGCAAAGAAAAGAAAGTTAATTCTATGAGCGAATCCCCAAGCTAGAAGAGGCTTTAGTTTTTTCTCCGTGCGCTCAGTGATGATGGCTGAGGGAATTTGAGCAATTAAACCGACCAGAGCCGGCCAAGCTGCTAAAAAACCCAGCATTTGATCGCTGGCACCTAGGCTGAGAGCGAAGACTCCCATAAAGGCACCGGTCAAACCAGTCATGATGCTATAGGCCATTCCATCGGCTATACTATATAGAGCATTGTTCTGCATGGTTTTGCCTTCTAAGTAACCAACCAGAACATTTCTGATATTAAACATAAAATATTTCCTCTACCTCATAAAATTTCTTAAAGTCCCAATAACTTCGCTTTCAGTAAGCCTTAAACCTTTGTATTTATCCTTAAAAACGAGGTGTATTGTAAAGTTTCAGCAAAAAGGTTATACTATAAATTCAAAAATAAACCCTTGATTCGAAAGGAGAAGCAGATGATCTACTTGATTTTAGCATTGGCTCTGGGAGGCTTACTGGGCTATCTAACAAGGAAAGCCCAAAGGGTGGTAGACCTATGGCCTAAGCTGATCACTCTGGGTCTTTTCATCTTGATTTTCAGTATGGGCCTGCAATTGGGTCAAAATCAAAAAGTCCAGGAGACTATTTTCCAATTGGGTATTCAAGGCTCGATTTTTGCTTTTACCACAGCCTTAGGTAGCATGGTCTTCTCCATACCATTGTCTCTATATTGGCTGAAAAAGATGAAAAAGGGAGAAGCTTCATGATAATAGCCCTAATCTTAGTTTTAGTCGCTGGCGTTTTTCTAGGGGCCCAGCCTTTTTCCATGGAATTCGTTGACCTGATCGAAGTCAGCGGAGACTATACTCTTTTCTTGCTCTTGTTTTTAATTGGAGCAGAGCTGGCTTCATCGGGCAATCTTCGTGAACGCTTTAAAAGCTTGGATATCAGCATGCTTTTCTTGCCCCTCTTTTCCATTTTAGGTTCTCTTTTCGCCGGAGCAATGACCGGTCTGTTGACCCAAGTCGGCTTGTGGCAAGGGGCTGCTATCGGAGGGGGAATGGGTTGGTACTCCCTTTCTGGGGTTATCATCAGTCAAAAACTCAGTGCTGAATTAGGAGCACTTGCTTTCCTGACCAATATTTTCAGAGAAATCTATACTTTTATCTTCATTCCTCTTCTTTACAAATTTAAACTGGGGCCGGCAGCTCTGACCATCGGCGGAGCCACCACCATGGACACGACCTTGCCCATCATCAATCGCTATTTAGGCAAGGATCTTTCTTTAATCGCGATTTGGCACGGCATCGTCTGTTCCCTACTGGTACCAGTTCTGGTCTCTTTGATGCTGATGCCATTGTAAATTAGCTGCAAAGGCTTAATTAAAAAGTCAAAATCCGGCCAGTCCTTTGAACTCGCCGGATTTTTAAATTTAAGCTGGCTTTTTAAAAAAATGATCTTTCAAAAAAGGCTTGGTTTAGAGTCCGGTAATTTCTCTGATGGTTTCCGAGTTCAAAGATTTGACTATTTCTGTTGCCAGTTTTATCGTAGCGTCCAAATCTTCTTCGGCTAAATAGCAATAGTGAGTATGAGCGTATCTGGTGGGAATTCCCAGTACCAGTGTAGGCACTGCCTTGTGGCTCGTGTGAATGGCAGAACCATCGGTGGAACCGGAGCGTCTTACCCCAATTTGATAGGGTATATTATGTTGATCGGCGATCTTTTTAGCATAGCGCAGGAAACCTGCGTGAGAGATCATACCCCCATCGATAACCCTGATTTGCACACCATGTTTGAGGCGACATTGAGCTGTGTATTGATCGGTAAAGAAATCATCAGAGGGCGAGCCTTCAAAGACGATGGCAAAATCAGGTTTGACCACCTGAGCTGTGACTTTAGCACCGCGACAGCCAACTTCTTCCTGAGCCGCAAAAGCACCCACAATATTGACATCCAATTGCTCGGCTTTGACACTTTCCATGGTTTCAATAATACATTGGCAGCCAATGCGGTTATCGAAAGCTTTGCTCATGAAAACTCCGTTGATTTCGTTGAATTCACAGGTTACATCGGGCATGATGGGATCTCCCGGTTGAATGCCGAAGAGATTGATAACTTCATCTCTGGAAGTTGCTCCCACGTCGATGGAAATATCCGTCTGTTGCAAGGTTTTATTGCGCTCAGCCGGAGTCATAAAATGGGGAGGCTTGGAGGTTGTCAAGCCCTTGATATACTGCCCCTTGCTGTTTTTAATGACGACTTGATGAGCCGGAATATTGGTTGTAACCCAACCGCCTAGATTAAGAAAATCGATCAATCCGTTACCTCTGATTGCCTGAACCATGAAACCCACTTCATCTGTATGAGCGTCAAGCATGATCACCGGTTTACCTTTTTGCTCTTCTTTAAAGCGAGCGTAGACATTGTGCATGGGGTCCACTTCAACCTGAAAATCCTTGGTATATTCCTTGATTACCTGGACTACATCTTCCTCATAACCGGAAGGACCAAAAGCATTGGTCAGAGCTGCAGTTAACTTTCTGTTTGCCATAAAATTACCTCCTTATTTGTTGAAAATCTTCTTCGCCTACTCTATTTTGACTCAAGCAAAGGGTTTTCCTGCCAAATTATCGAAATTAAAAAATAGAGAAGGGGGTAAAAAATATGGAAAAACATAATAAATTGACAGTCTATTTCGATGCAACTCTTCTGGATTGCTTGGGAGGAGAACCGATCTATCCCGCTTGGTTGTTGACAGAAAATGATTTAATCAAAGAAATAGGGCAAGGTGCCTCTTATCCTCGCTTTTCCTCAGCTGAATATATAAATTGTCGGGGCAACACATTGATGCCCGGTTTAATCGACGCCCACATCCATGGTTCTTTTTATGAAAATGATATGAGCGATCTCTATCGTTTGAACTATCCCGGCTTACAATTTGCCAAGGCCTTCAAGATTTATAAAGACACTCTCCTAATGGGCATTACCACCGCTCGAGACTGCGGCGGAGTCGACGCCGGTGTCAGAGAAGCAATTGCTCAAGGCTTGATTCTCGGTCCTCGCTTGACGGTCAGTGGCCCCAGTATCAGTATGACCGGCGGCCATGCCGATCCCCGCTTGGGCACCGAAATAATGGCACCTGTCAATTCAGCTATTCAAACAGGCTACATAGCCGACGGAGTGCCGGAAGTCCAAAAAGCAGCCAGGGAAATTTTGCGCCGAGGTGTCGACCATCTGAAAGTGATGGCCGGAGGTGGCTGTGCCAGTGCCGGTGACGAGCCTGATTCCAGTCAATATACCCCGGAAGAATTAAAGGCCATCGTTTTTGAAGCAGATGCGGTCAACAAAAAAGTCATCGCCCATTGCTATTCTCCTCGCAGCATGGAATTGGCTGCCAATGCAGGCATTCATAGTATTGAACATGGCAACTATATGGACGAAAAAACAGCCCTCTTACTCAAAGAAAAAGGCTGTTGGTATGTGCCCACCATGACTACTTATGAAGTCATGTCAAGCAGAGGCGAAGAATTTGGTTTGAGCGAATTCTTTTTAAGAAAAATGAAACAAGTCAGAGAAAAATCTGCCGAAGCCGTAGCCCTGGCCGCTAAAGCAGGAGTTATGATGGGCTCGGGCTCCGATGTTGTTGGTTCTGGTCAGCCCTATAAGACCATGGAACTTGAATTAAAAGCCAGGGTTTTAGGTAATTTAGAAGCGATTTTAACAGCGACCAGAAACAATGCTAAATTAATGGGTTTAGAAAATTTAGTCGGAACCCTACAACCCAATTTAAAAGCCGATTTACTCTTAATCGAAGGCAATCCTCTCGAGGATATTACCCTATTTCAAGACCCCGAGAGACGCCTGGCTATAGTCAAAGACGGAGTTTTCTTCAAAAAATCAGATAAAATATAAGCAGAAAGGAGCTATTCACTGTGCAATACCCCGATAGACTCTATCGTTTTGATCAAGAAGGCAATAAAATCGAACCGGATCAGCCCATGTTGGCGTTGTGGCAGTGGGTAGAGCGCTTTCAAAACGAATATGCTCGGCAAAATCATTCACCTTTGACCATCATCGAATATGGATATGATTTAGCCGGATTGGTCGTCTATTTGAGAAACAAGAAGATCTTAGACTTCAACGATGTGGATGATCTTGTTTTACGCGACTATCTCGATTACCTGCGAATCAGCCAAGATTTGGCAGCTCAGACTATGAACCGCCATCTCTCCACTTTCAGATCTTTTTTCCGTTTTCTTTTGGAACAAAGAATCGTCGAACAAAACCCGGCAGCATCCATTCGCTATGCCCGCTTAGGCAAGACCAGTGGAGGTCATACCTATTTGCTGCAAAGCGAAGCCGCTCAACTTTTACAAGTTGCCGATAATCAAAGCAGGTTTGCCAAGAGGGATTTAGCCATGATTGCCTTGATGCTCTTTTGTGGTCTGCGCATCTCTGAGGTGGCAGGATTGAACAAAAGTGACATCCGCTGGGGTGAGAAAAAGCTGATTGTCCGAGGCAAAGGAAATAAAATCCGCGAACTTCCTTTAAACGATTATGTTTTAAAAATTCTTCACGATTATTTACAGGTCCGACCGGAGCCCAACCCAGGCAAAAAGCTAAAACCGGGAAGCACTCCCATTGAGCATGCCCGCAAGGCTCTGGCTGAAAAGGACGGAAGCGCTCAGGATGCCCTATTCGTCTCCTCCCATCTCAGACGGATCTCCACCCGAGGAATCAGAGACGCAGTGGACAGAGCGATGGAACATGTGGAGCTGGAGGACAGCGGCAAAAGAATTACTCCCCATAAACTCCGCCACACCTTTGCCACCTTGCTCTATTTGAATGGGGCTGACATCAACGTTTTAAAAGAGTTGTTAGGCCATGCCGATCTATCCAGCACCCAAATTTACGCCGCTGTTGATCAGCAACATATGCAACAAGCCATTCACAAGCATCCCCTTTTACCTGAACAAAAAGAAAAAGACGGTGAACTGCAATGAGTAAAAATAATCAAAAACAAGTGGACAGAAAATGGCTTTGGCTTTTTTATCTGTGCCTAATGACTTTTATGTTTTTGCTTTTCCGTTATGGTCTCTATTCCAAAATTCAGATTTGGCCTTTTAGTTTAAGCTTGGTCTTTCTGATTTTGGCCTTTCTAGTTGCCCATTTAAAATTACGCTGTCCCCATTGCCAAAGCTTAGCCGTTCTAAAAAACTTAACTTTGATGGAAACAGAAAGAAAAACCATTTGCCCCAACTGTTCATCAGTCATAACTTATCTGGGCGATAAGCCTAAAAGCTTAAAGCTTAAAAAGAAAAGAAAGTGAGTGTGGAGCCATGAGCTTTGAGAAAAGAATCGACAATCTCTTTCAGATCTGGCAACGTGAACTCTGCCCCGGTGGTCAAATCCTGGTCAGTCAGTATGGTAAAACTCTCTATCGCAAAAACTTTGGCTACGCCAATTTAGAATTCAATATGCCCATCACCAATAAAACTTATTTTCATCTAGCCAGTCTGTCTAAACAGGTCACCGTCCTTGCTCTGATGCTTTTAGTAGAAGAAGGCAAGTTAAGCTTAGAAGATGATGTCAAGGAACACTTGCCCGAATATATTCATTTCACTGAAAAGGTGAGTTTACGTCAGCTGATCAACAATACCAGCGGAATTCGTGACCAATGGCAAAGCTTGAACTTCAGCGGAGTCCGAATCAATGACACGATCAGCCAAGAAGACCTTTTAGGCACAATCAGCCGACAAAGACATTTAAATTTTGCTCCCAACAGCCAATATCTTTACAGCAACAGCAATTTCACTCTCTTAGCTGAAATTGTGGCTAAAATCAGCGGACAGGCTTTTCCCGAATTCGTCAGGAAGAGAATATTTGAGCCCTTAGGCATGAATTCAACCTTAATTAGATCTGAATTGGATCAGATACTTCCCCTTAGGGCAACTTCTTACATAGATGACGGGCAAGGCAATTTCAAAGTTGCAACCTTAAGCTATTCGGTTTACGGTGCCACCTCGGTAACCTCATCTGTTGATGATTTTCATAAATTTGTCGACAATTATCGCAACCCCAAAGTAGGCCAGATCGATAGCCTTAAATTCATGGAAAACCAGCCTCAGCTTGCTGACGGTGAATTTAGTACTTATGGTGGCGGGCTTATGTTAAATGATTATAAAGGATTTAGGGTCGTTGAACATGGAGGTGCGGATGCAGGTTTCAGAGCTCATATGTTGCGAATACCTGAAGAAGATTTGGCTATCCTGATTTTCTCCAATACTCAAAACATGGTCCTCTCTTTGATTGCCAGAAGGATAGCCAATATTGTTTTAAACCTGGTTGAAGACAAACCTGCTTTACTTGAAATCAAAGAGCAAAGCGAACAAAGAGCAAGATACGGGCTCTTTGCTTCTGAAGATTATCTGAACATCGTCAAGATCCAATTCGACAAGGAAAAAAATGCCTTCAAGAAGGATGAGACGATACTCCGACACCTGGAGCACAACCGCTATCGCTTAGGCTACACAGCAACCGAATACTACTTCAGTAAAGATGGGTTTACCGAAGTAATCGGTCCCAACACTAAGGACTATAAATTTATAGCCGACAAGCCCCTACCACCGGGGGATGCCTATGCCTATTGCGGCAAATATTACAGTGAAGAAATAGCCGGAACTTATGAAATCGTCTGCCGCAATAACTTCCTTTATTTCAAGCACTTCCGTCACGGAGAACATCGAATCTATCAAAGTGAAAATAGCAATACTCTGTTTTTCAGCCAAAACAAAAGGCTCAATGCTCTATTCACCTTCGGTCAAGAAGCTCAAGGTAAATTCAATAAATTGACCTTATCGGGAGGAAGGATCAAAGGTATAGAGTTGAACAGAATTTAAAAAAAGCTTGAAGGCGATTGCCTTCAAGCTTTTTAAATTATAATTTCAAGACCAATCGTAGAGGACTTCCCCATCCATGATCAGAGCATTTGCTTCTTCCACCAGATCGGGGAAAAAGCGCACGGTAAAGACGCTGGTAGTCAATTCATCCTTGGCATTGCGATATTCCACTTCCGACTCGACTAAAACCATGCCCAAATATGCAACTACTCGATAGTTTTGATGCTCGGATGGAAAAACTGCGCTATCCGGTCGAGACAGGGCTGCTTTGACGATGGTTTTCGCCCCTTGCCAATAGAGATCAGGATTCTCAACTGTCAAAGGACCAAACAATTCCTGCTTAAAGGTGAAGATCGCTCTTTCATAACTCTTGTCATCCAAAATTTTCAAAAAGGCCATTTCTTCAATATTTTCATCGACTCTCTGATAGACAATCGACTCATGACCGGATTCATATGGCCAGGCAGCCTCGGTCAGAGCAATGCCATAATCAGCAGCGGTAGCTTTGGCTCCGGAAAACAACCATCTAGCTTGAGCATCCAAGACAACTCGAACCAATTCATCTTGATAGAAGTAAAAGGTAAATTTAGCTTTTTCATCTTCTGACCAAGCTTCATAAAGGGTAAAATTGTTTGTGCTCCCATCTGCAAAGCTTATAGATTCAGCCTCAGCTAAAAGATAAGAGGGGAATTTTTGTTCAAGCTCTTCTGAAGTAGAGCCAATCAGCTCTAATATTTCATAGCTGTAGGGGTTTAGTTCCCTTTCAATAGGCAAGGGATCAGGCGAGACTATAGGCGGCTTGGCGACGTATTCACGCCATTTGACAAAGACCATGCCGGCTCCACCACCCAAAAACAGCATGATGAAGAAAAGCACAAAATACCTTTTAGCCATCAAGCTTCTCTTCTCCCTGATAAAATCAGATTGAGTGAAGGAAGGGACCAGACTGTCCCCTTGATTCATCTCGGCTTTTTGCATTCTTTCCATTTCCAAAAGCTCTTGCTTGCGCTCCTCGAACTCTTGTTGTGTGATCAATTTATTGTCGTAGGATATGAGTAATTTTAACATTTCATTATAAGTATTCAGATTGATCAACCCCTTTATAGCTCACAATTCCCATTATTTAAAACCGATGAAAATATAGAAGGAAAAATATAATTCTTCTTCCGGCCCCTTATTGTAAAGATCATAGGACTGGAAGATAAGTTTAATCCTGTAATCCTGGTTCTCTGCTCTATAAGTTGCCTCACTCAAGGTCAACTCCCGAGTGTTGCTCTTTTCCCTCAGCTTAGCAAAAAACTCCTCCAAAGAGAAAACGCTAACTTGATTGTCGGGAGAGAGCAAATGCAGAGCACTCTCTTTGTTCGTATAATCAAAATATAAGTGATAAAGAGCATCTTCAAACTCAATTTTTAAATCGTTGGTTTCCACTACATTTTGTCTGGTAAAGGCATGCATCTGACCGAAATAATCGTAATCTCCAATTGCTGCTGACAAATCCTCCCCTAGATTGAAGTGAAAATAATTGTCTTCTCCTTTAGCCGGGGGCAGATAGAGACCAAAACCAAAAAGCTCCTGATAGTCCTGATCGGAATAGACATTAAATTTTTCAGGCAGCCAAGTCAATCCATCCAATTTATCGATATGACTGAGATAGCGAATAGCTTGAATAATTCTACTTTGATTAGCTTCATCGACTTTTTCTGTAATAACAACAGAATTATCTTGGAGCATGCCATAGCTATCCAAAATAGCATTTAAACCCTTGACATGGCTATTGGCGCTCAAACGAAAAACATCAATCCCCGGGAAAATAGAGGCGAGTAAAAAAACCAGCATCAAAGCTGCAATCAAAGAAGTCCTTTTCAATGATTGTAGAGCGAAAACTAAGGCCGCTATAAAGGCAAAAGTACCATAGACTAAAACAAAATAACGCTGATAAGTCAAAAACCCCAAACTCAGATGATAGGCTGAAGCACCCAGTTGTAAAGTGACTATGGGCAGCAAAACATAGGGAATACGTTTGATAAAGGTTTTTGCACGGGGATTATCCAATTTTGCACTCAACAAAAAAAGCAAAATAACTACAGCTGAGTATGAAATTAGCATGGGTTCTAAAAGGTTGTCCAACCAAAACTTACTCCTAATATTGAGCAGAATATAAAACACCAGGATAATACTGAAGACCCAGGTCAAAGGAATAGCTATATAGGATAGGAGGACTTCCAAAACTTTAGGGCAGCTGAGTTTTGCTTCTAAAAGCTTTAAGTCTTCTGCAGCATGTTTGGAAAAATCTGGAGTCAAGGATAAAAAGAAAATTGGTGCAAACAGAACAAAAACAAAATTTGTCAAATGCATGTAGACTCTATAGTCAACATCAAATAAAAGCAGATTAATGGCAGCCAAGACTATGCCAACACCGGCAAATAAAACTAAACTAAAAAGCAGTGCCTGAAAAAAGTTCTTAAAGGCTGCCAGCAAGTTATCTTCAAATTTATACTCCGATTTGATAATAGGCAAAAAAAGCAAAGCGACAAACAGACTCAAAAGCAAAATAAAGCTTCTGATTCCCAGCTCAACAGAAAAATCTGCCAGGCCCATGAGAATCAGGTAATGAACCGGAGCTACTAAAAAAGCGAACAAAAAAACAGGTAAGGTCCAACCCTTACTGGTAAAAAATTCGTTCTCTTTGGCACTTTGAGCTGCTGCAAAAGCTAAAGCTGCAACAACACCGCTGGTGATCAATTTGAAAGTTTCGAAATTGGTCCCTTCTATGTCCCAAGCTATGATAAAAGCTGTAAAGATAAGAAACAAGATGGTCCAAGGATATCGTTTAAAAGAAGCACTTATCCCGGCGATTTTATTTTTAAGGTTAAATTTAGGTAGTCTCTGCAAAATGTCACCTCCTATTTATCAGTATAGCTCAATCAGGGCCAGAGTCAACAGCAATTTAATTACTACTTCCTCTAAGGTAAAAGCCAATGCTTTGGCGAATTTCCAATTTAATATAGTTTTACTTTCCATAAATGTTCCAGTCTGCTAATCAATTTCCACAAAAAAAGCTAAAAGAAGCTCTAGGCTCCATTGCAAAGAGTGAACCATTCAGATAGTGTTAGTTGTAAAAAATCGTTGATAAAACAGACGACGAGACCCATAGAATTATCTGAA
>JAAYKD010000162.1 GCA_012522585.1 Bacillota bacterium
ATACAGAAGGTTTTTACTTTTACATATATTTTATCACTGGCTCACACAGGGACTTTAGGTGGCTCTATTTATGGCCCTGGGTGGCTCTGAAGAGGACCCCGGTGGCTCTCTGCCGAGGCAATAATCAATTTTCTCAAATAATAGTTGACAAAGGTATTTTATTGAGTTACAATATAGTCAGAACAAAGGTTTAACAAGATAATATAGATGTCCCTTTGGCAAACTGTTCGAAAGAGCAGGACGCAAAGTTTTGGAGTCTAAAGCTTAATTCATTTAAGTCATGATCGTCCGACTGCAACCTTAATTGCAGTCGGGCTTTTTTATTGCAAGCGGCTGCCATCTACATTAGGTTGCTAAACCCGAAGTTACAAAAGGGGGTGGGCATTTGAATATAGCGTCAGCAAAGCGCGCAGACAAGTTCAGCTTTGCAACCGTTATTGGAGTTGTGCTTATCCTAATTTTGACGCCGGTTTTGGTAGTCAACTTTACTCTTATATTCAAGTCGTTTGTGTATCCCAATGAGGTGCCCGGCTTTCTGGGCTACAAACCCTTCATTGTGCTTACAGGGTCTATGGAGCCGGCTTTTAGCTCCGGCGATTTGGTTATCGTAAAGGAGGTCGAAGCAAACAACCTGCAACTCGACGATATCATTGCTTTCCGGGAGGGCAATGCAGTTATCACCCACAGGATAATCGAGTTCGAACAAAATGGAAGTTCGTATCGGTTCATCACTAAAGGCGACAACAACAATATCGAAGATCGCAGGCCGGTAAATGTAGAACAGTTGGAAGGTCAATATATCTTCCGCATCAGGAATTTAGGCAACTTCGCCATGTTTATGCAAACCCCGGTGGGCATGGCACTGTTTATAGCTTTACCGTTACTCTCGTTTTTACTTTACGACATAACGCGGCGCACAGTTCACCAACGACGCCAAGCGCAACAAACCAAGAACTTAGAAGCAGAGCTCAAGAAAATACAGAGCCAAATCTTAACCTTAGACAGGTTCGCAAAAAACTAGTAGCTTAAAGAAAGCTGAAAAGACAAAAAACAAAACAAAAATTACGGAGGGAATTTATAATGAAAATGAAAAAGAATCTCGTATTTCGTTTAGGGCTGTTAGCCTTAGTGCTCACCTTAGTAACCATGCCCTTAGTCAGCGGCACCTACGCAAAGTATGTGACCAGCGAAGTTGGAACCGCCCAAGCACGTGTTGCAAAGTGGGGGGTAGAGATCGACGTTGATGTAGATGATCTGTTTGGTGCAGCTTATGAAGATTTAGATGGTGGTAATGGTCCTGCTGAGTGGATCGCCGTAGATGATAATCCAGATTATGCAGGTATCACTGTAAATGCTTCGACCAATACATATGTTTTAGCTCCTGGAACAAAAGGTAGCATGACATTTGATATTAATGGACAACCCGAAGTTGCAGTTAGTGTAAAAGTTGAAGCTGGTACTGAAGAAGGTCAGATTGTTACTTTAACAGGTTGGGATTACGAAATAGAAGAAGTGACTTACACCCCTGTGGTATTTAAAGTTAATAATGAATCCAAGACATTAGCAGAACTAAATTCGTATTTTGAAGATTTGTATGAAGATTATGATCCAAACACAAATCTTTCGGACGAATTTGATGAAGTTACTATTGAATGGGAATGGCCTTTTGATAGTGGTAATGATGTAGGCGATACATATTATGGTGATAAAGCCGAAACCCCCACTATTAAATTCGATCTTAAAGTTACTGTAACCCAAATCGACTAATTAAACATAACACATTTAGCCCGGCTCATATGAGCCGGGCTTTTATTTTTATAGCTGATAAATGATCAGTTCTTCTATTTTGAACAGCCATTGAGTAGATGATCCAAATTGGCGACAATCCGCCACAAAGCTGATCGTGCTGGCAGTGCAAATCGGGTACAGGTACAGTGTTGCATACAACTTTCTGAGTTTGTTTACTTCACTATAAATTGAATTTTAAGATCTTTTAGATACTATTAAAATTGAATAATTTGTAACCAAGTAAAATTCCATTATATTTTTCAAAAAATTAAAAATTGCCACGATAATCAACACTTTTTATCAAATGTGTCTATTGACTTATGCGATTTGTAGAGTTATAATGAAAATGAATTTAATTAGAGTTTTAGAGGGTAAACTGTTCGAAAGAGCAGGGCACAAAGTTTTGGAATCTTAAGTTTAAGCGAAATTGCTTAAATCATGATCGTCCGACTGCATTGTTGATTGCGGTCGGGCTTTTTTATTGCTTTTCATACAGATTTATTGGGAAGCTTGCGGTGTTAAATAAAAACCTTAGTATAGTCATCTGTCTTGATATTAAAACAACCAATATGAAAAGTGATTAGGGGGAAAATCATGAAAAAGAATTTTATTTTGCGTTTGGGTGTTTTGGCATTGGTCTTAACACTCATAACCATGCCGCTTGTGAGTGGTACTTATGCAAAATATGTAACCCAAGCTGAAGGCACAGCAACAGCCCGTGTAGCTAAATGGGGTGTGAATGTAACAGTCGATGCCGACGATTTGTTTGGACCGGCATATTTTGGTGATAAAGTAAAGCCCGTGGATAAAAACAAGCCCACTACTTGGGTTGACCCACAAGGCGAAAGCCCAAACTTTTCAAATATCACAGTTAATGCACAGTCTGATGATTTAGTGTTAACCCCTGGTACTAAAGGCAGCTTGAAATTTAGCATTACAGGCAAACCTGAAGTAGCAGTTGGTATTAGTATAGGACCTGGAGCTGATGATATGGGAAATACAGTTGATAGTATTGTGACATATGATGATAAGTGGAAAGTTCCTATTAAAAAAGAAAATGGCGGTTATAGTGCGACACTAGAGGATTATCATCCTTTAGAGTTCCAGTTTAAAGCTGAAATTATTGATGATTCACAAATGGAGATAGGTGTATTTGACACAGCTTATTTATATCTTTTTATTGACGATAGTCAAGCAATAAGTTGGACAACTAATCAAGTATCCCTTACCTATGATAAATTAATAGACGCTTTATCTAAATTGTGGTTAGATGAATTCCCGCCAAATACCGACTTGGCAAAGATTGTGGAGGTCAGTAATAAAAAAGGTAATGGCAATTATGAGTTATCTTGGGAATGGCCGTTTTTATCTACTAGCTTACCTATTGGTACTGATTTGTCTAAAGATGAAAAAGACACATACTTGGGCAATCTGGAAGATGCGCCAACAATAACTTTTAACTTAAAAATTACAGTTACTCAAATTGATTAGATAAGTATTCGATTATAAAGGCCAGCTTTTTGAGCGGGCCTTTTCTGTTTTAAAATGTTACGAATGCAACTTGGAGATAGGTACAGTGTTACACTCAGCTGTTTACAATGCAAATCGGGGACAGGTACAGTTTTGCACTTAGCAGGATATAAAAGTAGCCAAAAAAAGATAGGGGACTGCAACAAGACGGAGGGACAGGGCCGTCGTTGCATTAAAACGCAACTCCAGACTAGTCCCATCAGTCTCATTGCAGTCCCTATTTCTCATTTTTTGGCTTTATTTGTTGGGTGTGAATAGGCAGTTAGTTGAAATAACAAAAATTTAAAGCTCTACTGCACCTTGTAAATCGGGCTGCAGTTTTTTTATGGTCCAGGGGTTTTCTAAATTGTTTAAGGCGTTTTGCAACTCAGCTTCGGTGGTTTCGTTTCCTTTGGATATCACCATTATGGTAGGGCCAGCTCCGCTTAAGTAGCAAGCAATTCCTTCAATTTCTTGCAGCGAATTAAATAGCTTATCGTATTCTGGTATGAGGATCATACGGTAATCTTGGTGTAGTTTGTCATGAAGGCTAGCTTTTAACAGATCAGCATCTCCATTTTTTAGTGCAGCTAGGGTGAGCACTGTGCGGCTTGTGTTAAAGCTGGCGTCACTATGGCTTACCATTTGTGGTAAGGCTCCACGAGCCACTTTAGTGCTTAAATGGAAATCTGGTATTAGGGCAAAGAATTGAAAACTTGGATGCAAGTCGAGTTTAGTTGCATAAACTTTGCCACCTTCTAAAAAGCTGCCTGTTAGACCACCTAAAATGGCCGGTGTTGTGTTATCGGGGTGGCCTTCAATTTTGGCGGCTAGGTTTAGAAGATCGTTTTGGTTTAAATTTGTTTTTGCCTGTTTATATGTGGATTGGTGACAGGTACAGTGTCTCATATGTTTGTCTTTGCAAAAAACATATGAAGTTTCTTTGTCGTTCCTGTTTAATTATGGAAAATCCTTTAAATTTTATTCGATATAACTGATAAAATGTTTGAAACAATCCGTTTTATTGGATATATCGAATAAGATAAGCGAATTCTCCTTGCTTATTCGATATCTTTTAAGGTATAATGAATTGAATGTTTTGACAGGGCTATTTACTAAAGACAGCGAGGTGAGGTTTATGATAAAACGCAATATGTACTTAGATCGCATAAGACCTTTTATTGGTGGCGAGTTAATCAAGGTGCTAACAGGTATTAGGCGTTGCGGCAAATCTGTTATGTTACAGCTTATTCAAGAAGAGTTAATCGCTACTGGGGTAAAACAAGAACAAATAGTTACTTTTAACTTTGAGGATATGTCACTGGCTCATTTGTTAAACAGCGAAAACTTGCATGAGGAAGTTTTGGCTAGAACTGAAGGAATAAAGGGAAAGGTTTATCTTTTCTTTGATGAGATACAAGAGGTCGGCGAGTGGGAAAGGTGCATAAATTCATTAAGAGTTAAGCTTGATTGCGATATTTACATTACCGGCTCAAACGCTAAGTTGTTGTCGGGTGAATTAGCAACTCATTTGACCGGGCGTTATGTTGAATTTGTAATTTATCCCTTTTCTTTTGCTGAATTCTTAGAGCTTTATGGTTTTACAGAGAACGGTCTAACCATATCCGAAGTTTTTGACAAATATATTGAGCTTGGTGGGATACCATATCTGGCCAATTTGCAGTTTGCCGTAGAGCCCTCTAAACTTTATTTGACTGAACTTTTTAATTCCATCAAGCTTAAAGATATTGTTAAAAGATACAATGTACGCGAAATCGATATGCTGGAGCGCATAGTAGCCTACATCACAGCTAATATTGGTACTACTTTTTCAGCTACATCACTAGGCAGATATTTGAAAGGGCAAAATCGCAAAGCCTCAGTAGAAACAATTTTGAATTATATTCGATATGGCTGCGATGCCTACTTGTTTCATAAAGTGCCTCGGCAAGATTTACAAGGAAAAGAAATACTTGCGGTAAATGAAAAATATTATTTGGCCGATCATGGTATGCGAGAGGCCGTATACGGCAATAATTTTAGAGATATGCCTCTGGTTTTAGAAAATATTGTTTTTATGGAAGCTTTACGCCGTGGTTATGAAGTATATGTTGGCAGAATAGGTGAGCGTGAAATTGATTTTGTTTGTTATAAAAGAGGGGAAGTTGTTTACATACAGGTTTCCTATTTGTTGGCTAGCCCTGAAACGATAGAGCGTGAGTTTGGTGTATATGAATATATTCCAGACCATTACCCCAAATACGTAGTCACTCTCGACGAATACGATATGAGCCGCAATGGTATTAAACATCGAAATATTCGCGATTTCCTTTTATCAAATGAATGGTAGGTTATTTGTAGCCATGCAAATCGGGGACAGGTACACTCTTGCATTCGGCCGGGTATAAAGGTAGGTAAAAATAAGAAACGGGAACAGATTCATCTGTTCCCGTTTCTTATTTTTTATTCATTTGATCTCGCTTTGTTTGTTGAACCTAAATTACATCGCTGTATGCAAATAGACGGTTATTTCTATAAAGGTTTAAAAAACCTAAAGTTCTACTGCGCCTTGTAAATCGGGGTGCAGTTTTTTTATACCCCAAGGGTTTTCTAAATTGTTTAAAGCTTTTTGCAGCTCTGCTTCGGTCTTTTCGCTTTCTTTAGTAATCACCATGATGGTGGGGCCGGCACCGCTTAAGTAGCAAGCTATTTCTTCGATTTCTTGCAGTGAGTTAAAGAGTTTGTCGTATTCGGGTATAAGGGGTATGCGGTAGTTTTGGTGTAATTTGTCGTCTAGGCTAGCTTTAAGTAAATCAGCATCGCCATTTTTTAATGCTGCTAAGGTTAGAACTGTACGGCTAGTGTTAAAGCTTGCGTCACTATGGCTTACCATTTGTGGTAGGGCGCCCCGGGCAACTTTTGTACTTAGGTGAAAGTTTGGTATTAGAGCAAAGAATTGAAAATCTGGATGCAAGTCAAGTTTACTTGCATATACTTTGCCGTCTTCTGAGAAGCTTGCTGTTAAGCCACCATTAAGGCAAGGGGTTATGTTATCTGGGTGGCCTTCTATTTTAGCAGCCAGGTTTAAAAGATCCTGTTGGCTTAAATTTGCTTCAGCTAACTTAGCAGCTGCAACAATGCCGCCAACAATATAGGCGGAGCTACTACCTAGGCCCCGGGCTATGGGTATTTCGTTTTCTATATTTAACTTTAAACCTTTTGGTTTATAGTCGATTAAATTAAAGAGTTCTTCCATGCTGTGTTGCAAAAGGTTTGCTGCTTCTTTTGGGGTATTAGGGCAGCGCTTCACACTGGTGGTTTCGCCAGTTTCTTCTGCTTCTATATATAAATATAAGTTTACAGCTAAGCCCAAGCAGTCGAAGCCTGGGCCTATATTGGCGCTGCTGGCGGGTACTTTCACTTTTACTTTCATGGCGGTTGCTCCTTAATTTGTTTGGTATTTATGTATCTGTCTTGATTAATTTTTTTGGTTGTCGTTTATTTACATAATGCTGCTTATTTAGGTTTTATAATCAATCACGTTACTTAATTTGACTCAAGTATCTGGCTTATAGTCTGCTTAATATTTTCCTTTGTTACGGTTTGCTTGTGCAATATAGGTTTGTTCTTTAAACCCACAAGTGGTGCAGGGGTTTCTAGGTTTGTTGTTTTAGCTAGGGCATCTATTGTGCTGTATTCGTCGTGAGTTTCGTAGCTTTCTAATTCTATAGCTTTAGCTACACTTTGGGCAAATTTAAAGGGGCTTGCAGTAGCCGCTATTATTGTTTTTGTGCTATCGTTAGATTTTTCTTTGTATTGTTCGTAAACATGGGCAGCTACAGCTGTGTGAGGGTCTAGCAAGTAATTGTACTTCTTGTAATATTCGTTTATAGTAATAAGTGTTTCTTCTTCGCTGGCAAAGCCCGCTACAAAGCTGCTTAGTTTGGCTAAAAGCTCTGTGGGCAAGGTATATTGCTTTTTGTTTTTTAAATCGTTCATCAGGTTACAAACTAAGTCTGTATCGCCTTCAGCTAGGTGGTAGAGCAACCTTTCTAAATTGCTGGAGATGATGATATCCATAGAAGGGGAGATGCCAGGTAAAAATGGCCGTTCTAAGTTGTAGGTACCTGTGGCAAAAAAGTCTGTTAAGACATTGTTTTGGTTAGAGGCACAGATAAGTTTGTTTATTGGTAAGCCCATTTCTTTAGCATAGAAGGCTGCCAAGATATTGCCAAAATTGCCGGTGGGCACAGTTATGTTAATAGGCTCGCCCATTTGTATTTCTTTTTTGTTGACTAGCTCTAAATAAGCCCAGATGTAGTAGACGATCTGGGGCACCAAGCGGCCTATGTTGATGGAGTTGGCAGAGGAGAGGGCCAAGCCGTTTTGGCTGGCTCTTAGGTTAAATTCTTTGTCGTTGAAAATTTCTTTGACTGCATTTTGAGCGTCGTCAAAATTACCCTCTAGAGCCAGCACAAAGGTGTTTTGGCCTTCTTGAGTAATCATATGCTGGCGTTGGGTGGGGCTGACTCCACTTTTAGGGTAAATTACTATTATCTTGATACCTTCTATATCTTTAAAAGCTTCGAGAGCAGCCTTGCCTGTATCTCCTGAAGTAGCCGTTAGTATGACTATTTCTTTGTTGCTTTCTTGTTTTATGGTAGCTTCTTTTAATAAATAAGGCAGTATTTGCAGGGCCATATCCTTAAAAGCTAGGGTGGGCCCGTGGAAAAGCTCTAAAAAGTGTGCATTACCTGCTTTTTGCAATATTACTGGTGGGTTTTGAGCTGAAGCTTCTTCGGCACTATTTTTGGTTTCTGTATTTAGTTGATCATTTACTTCGTTATCAATTTGTTTTTTGTTTGACTCGTTTGCTAATTGGGGTGGCGCAAAATTAGTGCTATAGGCTTTTTGGCAGAAGTCTAAAAGAGTTTCGTAGCTAAACTCGTTGAAGAATAAATGTAAAACTGTGGCTGCCAATTGGCTATAAGTTAAGCTCGAAAGATATTCTAATTCCGGCAGTTTGGGTAATTCTGCCGGTACAAAAAGGCCGCCGTCGCTGCCTATGCCTTGCAATAGGCAATGGCTGGCAGATTTGTTGCTTTCGCCTCCGCGGGTGCTGTGGTATTTGAGCATCTATATTATCTCCTTTGTTTATAATGCAAATCGGGGATAGTTATAAGGAACTTAGGCACAACGTGCCGATTCTGGGGTTGTGCCAAAGGCATCAAGCTGGAGCATAGATAGAAACTATATAGAGGATGCAAATCGGGGACTGTCCCCGATTTGCATTCTTTAATCTATGGGTTAGACATCGCTTTTTATTTGAGATTAACGCAACAAGCCCGTGCTTCTTTTTTAAATATTTAACTGATCAAAATAGGCAATGAATTTTACTTGTAAAGCCGGACAAAAACCTTGACTTTATTGAGCCATTAGGTTACAATAAATGTGAAAAAGCGCATATCTTGTAATTTCCATTTGGCAAACCGCTCGAAAGGGTGGGACGCAAAGTTTTGGAGTCTGCCTTTGGTTTTCTTTCTTTAAAAGCCAAAAATGATCGTCCGGCCGCAACGTCTGTTTGCGGCTTTTTTTATTCCATAATTTTGCTTGAAGCTAAATCTAAGATATTGCTAGGAATAGTATTTGCTACTTCTAAACAAAATGTATAAATCCCTCTTTTAAAAAGTGATTTTAAAGGTGAAGACTCAAAGATTCTCGAATTTAAGAAAGAAGTAAAAGGAAGAAGGTGACTCTGCATGAAATTCTTTTGGGAAGAAGATTTAGTCAATGGCATAGAAGAAACGCGTAGGCAGAGAAATCGCCGTAGGATACGCCGTTTGCTCTTGCTGGTGCTTTTGTTGGCAGTTTTGTCATCTTCTACTATCGGCTATTTAATTGGGCGCATAGTCTATCGCGACTTTTATGCAGGCCAAATAGTCGATACGATCAATATAGATTTTAGTAAAGCCGGAGCCAGCGAATATATTTATTCTATAGATATTGTGGGGCGGGTGCAATACAAAGACGGAACGCCCTTTGCCAACGGCACTGTCGAGTTGCGCAGCGAACCCCGCTATACGGTTACAAATAGCGACGGTCGCTTCGAATTTGCCGGGGTGGAAGAAGGCTGGCACAGTGTCAGCGTTTTGCAAGACGGCATAGTCTTGGCTAGGCGAGATATAGTCTTGGAAGTCGACCCAAATGTTTCAGATGTGATGGTAGAAAAGTTACCTGGTGGTGTTTTCTTAATTAGAATACCAACGAATATTGTTATCTTGCATTTGGTTTTGGAAATAGATCTTGACGGTGAGGGTGGCACGGGTACACCTGGAACAGGGACCCCTGGCCAAGGTGGAGATGATGGCGACTATGACATGGAAATTTACCCGGGTATAGTAGATGAAGAGGGCAACGTTAGGCCCCCTGAGCCAACTGGGCCAACCGACCCCGAGGAGCCAGATCCGGAAGAACCAGACCCGACTGACCCAGAAGAGCCCGACCCAACCGATCCGGAGGTGCCGGACCCGGAAGAACCGGAAGAGCCGGACCCAACCGATCCAGAAGACCCAGATCCGGAAAAGCCAGACCCTGAGAAACCCGATCCGGAAGAGCCGGACCCAACTACGCCACCTGGCCCCAGTTGGAGCGGCATTGAGGTTTCCGATGAGGAAGACGGTAAGAAGAACATTTGGTCGAGTAAGACAGGCATCAATATTTTCAGTGCCATCACCGAGCACCACAATGTGCAAAAGATTGACGGGAAAACGGTCATAGCACCGGGTTCATACGCCAGCTTTGTTTTCCAAGTTAAAAACAACAACGATTTTGTTATCGACATGGATATCAGTTTGATGATCAATGATCTGAATAGCCCTAAATTGCCCATGATTTTCCGTTTAGGCTATGGTAAAGTGAAGCGGGGGATCATCACCGATTCTAGCTATGTGGGGGGCAGCAATGCCTGGAAAAAGGCAGAAGACATAACAGAGTCTATTAAGATGCAGCCCAACGAGTTGCGGGTTTATACTTTGCAATGGGAATGGGATGACAGCGACGATGTTTTAGACACAGCCATCGGCAACCAGGCTATTTTGCCCGATTATATTATCGATATTATAGTCAATGCCAGTTATCCGTAAGGGGTAGGGCGTGTGGAGCTGTTGAATTGTGGTATGAGTGCTTGATTTTGATCGATGAAGATTTGGCTTAGCTTAATGCAGGCTGACGAAGAGCTTACCAGAGACACATTAGCTGAGATGTGTTTATAGCTTTAGCGATGTAGTTTATTTGCTTTGCTATTTGGCTTGAGTTAGTTACAAGCAGCTTATCACAGAGCTTTGACGAGCCATCTGTTTGTGAAAGCTCCCTGGCAGATTTCTGTCTGCCTTAAATGGCTAACCTTTGAGAAGTATAACGGCACGAGTTGTCAGTTTTCAGCTGTATCGAAAGTTCCATTAACAATTAGTTAAAAAAATATGGGGGTCAATCATGTTAAAGAATGCAGGAAAAAAGGATATAAAATCAATCTTGCAAAAAGTATTGATTGCATTTTTGGCTGTAATTCTTTTGATCAACGCCTATGTTATAGTGGCTCAGGTTTTGTTCAGAGTAAAATTGCCTAAGGTTTTCGGTTTTGGCCAGGTAGTGGTAGTTACCAGCAGTATGGAGCCTACCATCGACGCCGGTGATATGCTGATTATCAAGAGTCAAAAAGAATACGAAGTTGACGATATAGTCACTTATAGTTGGGGCAGAGGTTTTAACACTCACCGCATTTTAGAAATAGAAGGCGATACCATGATAGCTAAAGGTGACGCCAACAACGCCCCCGACGAACCTGCTTTACTCAGCAGCATCGAGGGCAAAGTCTTTCTCAAAATACCAAAGTTCGGCCATCTAATACTCTTTTTAAAAACCCCAGCCGGCTTCTTAGTCTTAACCCTCATCGCAGTCTTCCTACTCCGATTCATCCTAGCTGGTATTGAATTTAGGTAGGGGAGACTGCTCTGCAAAACCGGGACAG
>JAAYKD010000163.1 GCA_012522585.1 Bacillota bacterium
AAGCTGTTCAGAGTCTGGCTTTACAGAAAGCTCAAGCCGTGGCAGCCAAACACAATCAAGGCATTGTTTTAGGTGCGGATACACTGATCGAGCTGGAGGGCCAGCAGTTAGGCAAACCTCAGAGCCCTGAGGAAGCCAAAGAGATGCTAGCAAAACTATCCGGCAAAACTCACAAAGTGCTGACCGGTGTTGCTCTGATCGATGCCGAGACCAAAAGAACATTGACCCAAGTAGAGATAACCGAAGTAAAAATTGGCCAGTTGAGCCAAGAAGAGATAGATTGGTATGTAGAAAGTGGAGAACCATTTGATAAAGCTGGTTCCTACGCTATCCAAGGCTTGGCTGCCAGATTTGTCGAAAAAGTAGATGGATGTTATAATAATGTTTTGGGCCTGCCTCTCTATCGTGTTGTGCAGATGCTCAAGGTACTTAGCCATGACTGAAGATATCCTCGGGTCTGCTGATTCTCCTTTAGGAGCAAATTATTTTCATAATCTACCCAAAGACAGCAAGCCTCGGGAACGTTTAGCCAAAGAAGGAGTAGATAAGCTCAAAGACAGTGAGCTTTTAGCTATACTTTTACGCACCGGTTATAAAGGTGTGGATGTCATGCGCTTGAGTGAGCGGCTTTTGCAGGATAATCACGGACTCCATGGTTTAGTCAATTGTGCTTATGCAGATTTGATCAAACAAAAGGGGATTGGCAAGGCTAAAGGAGCGGAATTGGCAGCCGTTTTTGAAATAGCCAGGCGCATCGCTCTGCCGAAAGATTATCAGACCATCGCCAATTCTGAAGATGCAGCCGATTTTTTGAACAAGCTCTTGTGTCTAGAAACTCAAGAAAAATTTTTAGTCCTTTCATTAAATAGCAAAAACCAATTGCTCAATGTTGAGACAGTTTTTGTCGGAACCTTGAACAGCACGGTTGTCCATCCCAGAGAAATTTTCAAGTCAGCTTTAAAGCATGCCGCTGCCGGAATTATTGTGGCTCACAATCATCCCAGCGGTGACCCAACACCTAGTAGAGAGGATATTTCAGCAACGATGACTATTAAAGAAGCCGGTCAGGTCATGGGGATACCCCTTCTAGACCATTTAATTATCGGTCATGGACGCTGGACCAGCCTCAGAGCCAATGGTGTTATTACCTAGCTTATAATTACTAAGAGAAGTGGTGAGAAGATGCCTATGACCCCAAAACAAAAAAAGGATTTGTTGACCCGATTGTTAGTTATTGGGGTTATCGCTTTGCTTTTAGTCATCGCCTTCGATGTTAGAACGAGCACGATCAGTCACCGTGTTCAAAGTGTGACCAGAGAGATCTTGGCACCTGTACAAAAATGGTCGATCAATACCATGACTTGGTGGCGGGACACCTTCGAAACCATCAAGAGCTTTCAGAATATCAGGGAGGAAAATGCCAGTCTAAAAGAGCATAACACCCTGCTTATCCAAGCCTATTCTCAATTGGAAACGGTTCAAGCTGAAAATGAACGTTTGCGTAAGGATTTGGAATATAAGAAGCAACATCCCCAATATGAAATTGTCATAGCCAAAATAATCGGCTGGCCCTTATCCGGTCGAGCCGGTAACTTTATTCTCGGTTTGGGAAAAAAAGACGGAATCGATGTGGATATGGTAGCGGTTACTCCCACGGGTATTCTAGGGAAAATTGTCCATGTTACCGATAATACAGCTGAATTGATGCTTTTGACCAATTCTTCATCTTCAATCGGGGCAAGGATTATGCCGGCTGGCTATCTTTGCGTGATCAACGGTCAAGGAGCGGAAGAATCGGATTTGAAACTCACTTTTTTAGCTATTGAAGCTGAGATTGAAATCGGTGATCCAGTCTTTACATCAGGATTGAGTGATTTTTATCCGGAAGGTTTGGCTATTGGCACGATCAAGGAAATAGAGATGGACCCTTCAGGTATGCATAAAACCGCCTTGGTCGAGCCTTCAGTCAGCTTCTCAACTATTTTTGAAGTCATGGTCCTTTCCGATATCAAAGAAGTTGAACCCATCATCCCTGCTAAAGATGAGGTGAGTCAACCATGAAACACAGGTTTTTATGGCTGCTCATTCTCGTTCTGCTTTTGTTGACTCAGATGGTCTTCATACCTCAAATCAGTTTACAAAATGCCAATGTTGACCTTTTAGGCATGGTGGTTCTAGCCTATGCCCTCTTACTGGGCAAGGAAGAAGGGCTTATCATGGGCTTGGCAGCAGGATTTTTGAGTGACAGTCTTTTTGGCTACCCCTTTGGTTTACAGATTTTGATCAAAGGAGCATTGGGCTATGGAGTTGGTTTTCTCAGTGAATTTTTTTTAGAAGATCAGCCTTTAGTTCCAGCAATTGTCTCTTTATTGGGTTTTACTTTTACCGAATTGAGCAGCCATCTGGCTAATGTATTGTTTTATCAGGCGAAATTTTGGCCCAGTACCAGATACTGGCAAATATTTTTACTGTCTTTTTTAATTGAACCCTTTGTCTTTGTTCTTTTATACTATACTATGAGAAGGATTCTTATAAATGAAAGACGATTAGGATGGTTGAAAGATTGAGTGATCTAGATGAATGAAATTTGGCGCGACGATGATGATCAAAGCCGCTACAAACGAGTGCTTTTTATTCTTGTTTTTATTGGCATTCTTTTGCTGAGCAGGCTTTTTTATTTGCAAATTGTCAAAGGCGCTCAATACGAAGTCGAATCAAAAGAAAATAGAATCAGAGTTCTGCGCATTATGCCCCAAAGGGGCAATATATACGATGTTAATGGTAAGGTTTTAGTCACTTCAAGAACGGCTTATACAATTTCTTTGATCGATATGGGAGAAGAAAAAGTTGAAGAAGCGGCCCAAGGTTTAGCCGAGCTCTTGCCCATAACAGCCGAGGAGATTGTTGAAAAGGTCAACAACAGATATAGACGCTCCGAAGCGGTTCAGATTGCGATCGATGTGGATTTCTCTTTGGTCACCAGGGTTTTAGAGCGACAAGAACGCTTACCCGGAGTCTATATAGATTATTTGCCCATCAGGGAGTATCCCAATGGTACAGCACTTTCTCATGTTCTAGGTTATCTTTCGGAAATCTCTCAGGAAGATTTAGAAACTTGGGCAGAGAATAAAGGCTATTATATGGGTGATATTGTGGGCCGAGCCGGCTTAGAACGTTCTTACGAAGAAGTTTTAAGAGGAGAAAGCGGCGGCTTAGTCCTAGAGGTTGATTCGTCGGATAATCTGATCAGGGTTTTAGAAAGAATAGAACCTGTGCCAGGTCAGGATATTTATTTGACCATAGATATCGACTTGCAAATTATGGCCGAAGACCTCTTGAAGAAATCCCTCAGTACTGTGCGCAGTCAGCCTCATGCTACCTATCAGGCTAAAGAAGCCTATAGCGGGGCAGTGGTTATGTTGGAAAATAAAACCGGTAGAATTTTGGCCATGGCCTCCTATCCTGATTATGATCCTAACGCATGGGAAATGGGGGTTTTAGCCGATGAAGACAAACGACTGCAATATTTAATCGGCAGTAAGGAATACCCCAATGCCATGTTAAATCGGGCAGTTTTAGCAGCCCTTCCTCCCGGTTCAATTTTCAAACCCATAACCCTGGCTGCTGCTTTAGAAAATAATGTGGTCAACCCTTATGAAACAGTCAGGTGTTTGGGCTATTATGATGTTTTATCAAAGGATAACCCGCCTAAATGCTGGGTCTACCCATCTTCTCATGGTCCTGTCAATGCCATCGCAGCTTTAGGACAGTCTTGCAACTCCTATTTTTATGAAATGGGTCGACGCTTAGGCATCGACGAATTGGATAAATTTGCTAAGGCCTTTGGTCTGGGTGAAGATACTGGGTTTACTGATTTGCTCTATCAAAGTGAAGCGGATTACAATTTTACCCATCGTTCCAACCCTGATTATAAAAATTGGGCCTATGAAAACATGTTGGTTTTAGAAGATCATTGGTATGACGGAGAAACAATTTTCTCAGCCATCGGGCAAC